>CABYUS010000005.1 GCA_902522225.1 uncultured Pelagibacteraceae bacterium | reverse complement strand
TATTTTTATTATTCTCAATTAATTTTGAAGCTACTGATAAAATATTTTGGGTAGATCTATAATTTTCCTCTAATCTTATTATTTTCGTATTATTGTAATTTTGATCAAACTCTAAGAAATTTTTAATTTCTGCTCCTCGCCAACTATAGATAGATTGATCATCATCACCAACACAGCATAAATTATTATGATGTTTTGATAAAACATTTAGCCATCTACTTTGAATATGATTTGTATCTTGATATTCATCCACAAGTACGTACTTAAAATTTTGAGCGTATATATTAGCTATATCTGGATTATTTTCAAAAATTTTTACACAGTGTAAGATTAGGTCACCAAAATCACATACATTTAAGTCTAGTAGTTTTGATTGGTAAATTTTATAAATATTGAGAAATCCTTTTTCAAAAATGTCCCCTTTTTTTAATATTACATCCGATGGATACCATCCTTTATTTTTCCATTTATCTATTACCGATAAGATAAAATTAGGAGAAATTTTTTTAACATCTATATTTTCAGCTTTACAAATATTTTTAATTAGTCTTGTTTGGTCATCTTGATCAATAATAGTAAAATTTGAATTTAAATTAGCAGCTTTTGCATGCCTTCTAAGTAACTTTGCAGATATTGAGTGAAATGTTCCTACCCAAGAAAGATCTATAGCATCTTTTTTTAATATATCATTGACTCTTCTTAACATTTCGCTGGCAGCCTTATTTGTAAAAGTAACAGCAAGAATTTGGCTTGGGTAAGCAAATTTTTGTTTTATAATATGAGCTATTTTAGATGTAATAACCCTTGTCTTTCCAGACCCAGCACCAGCCACTATTAGCAATGGTCCCTCAAGATAACAAACAGCTTCTCTTTGAGTTTCGTTTAAGTTATTTAGGTATTCAAATTTCATAATTTATTAATTAATAATATATAAACCATTATACAAAGAATGAAAAAATTTTTTAAATCACTTGGTAAATTCAATAAGTTTATAATAGTATTTGTTATAATTATTTTTTCAACACTTTCATATCTATCAATACCAGCTTTATATGAATATGAAAGGTTACAAAAAGAACTATCAAAAAAAGTTTTAGATGAATTTAGTCTTAATTTATCTCTTTCAAATGATATAAAATATCATATTTTTCCATCACCAAATTTTACGATAAATGATAATTTGCTGAATTTTAATGTAAATGAACTTGAAAATTTTGGAGAATTAAAAAAAGTTAAAATTTTTATATCACCGAGGAACCTTTTCAATCAAAATAAATTAAAAATAAATGAACTAAAATTTTATGAATCAAATTTTACAATTAATAAACAAAATTTCAAATACTTTAATCAATATCTAAGAGAAAAAACTAAAAATCCTTTAAAAATTATCAATTCTAAAGTTTTTTTCAAAAATAAAGAAAATAATGAAACACTTGCAATAGCAAATATTTCTAATGGAAAAATTATATTTGATCAAAAAAAAAATAAGAAAATATTTAGTTCAGATGGTCGTATCTTTAATACAAATTATAATTTGGATTTAGGGGTAAGTTTAGAAAATATTAATTTAATAGATTTAATCTTAAACTTTAAAGAATTAAATCTTAAAATAAAAAATCAAGTATCTTTAAAAAATGATGATAGAAAAGTTAGCGGTCAAACTTATATAGACTTATTTCGAGAAAAAATTAGATTTAAATATAATATAATTGACAGCAATATAGCGTTTGAGTCAGAAAAAAACAGCAAAATAAAATTTACGGGAATTGTAGATAAATCGCCATTTTATTTTAAAATAAAAATGTTTATTAATCATGCTAATATTCAAACATTGTTAGATATTAACAATAAATTAGAAAATTATTTAAATAATAATTATTTATTAAATAAAAATTTCAATGGGAAACTTTTAGTAAATATAGATAAAGTTTATGGTTCCAAATATTTAGATGATATAGAAATATCAGCTTCATTTCTCAATGGAAAAATTAATTTAAATGGAAGCAAGATTAGTTTAAATAAATTAGGAGTTATTCATCTTAACAATTTTAATATTTTAACTAAGAAAAATAAAGTTTTGCTAGAAACAAAAAATTTGTTTGAAGTCTCAAATTTGAGTCAGTTTAATAGAGTTTTTCAGTTACCAAAAAGTAAAAAAAAAAATATTGAAAATATATACTTCGAAATAAATAAAATTTTATCAAGTGAGATTTTTTCTATTAATAAAATAGTTATCAATCATAAAATTAATAAACCAGATTTTAAAAAACTAGATATATCAAAAGATATTCCATCAAAAAGTATTGAAAAGGTTAACAATTGGTTTGATTTAAAACTTTTAGTGAGAAAATTACTTACAGCGACTAATTAGGCATTGTCATTTTAATAGGATCAATAATTTTTTCATAATCTTTTTTTGATATTAATCCTGATTTTAAAGCTTCATGTTTTAAAGTTGTATTATTTTTTAATGCAGTTTTTGCGATTTTTGCAGCATTGTCATAACCTATTTTAGGTGTTAGTGCGGTTACTAGCATTAATGAATTATCTAGTAAATCTTTAATTTTTTTTTTATCAGCTTTAATTCCTACAACGCAAAAATTACTAAAGTTTTTTATACTGTCTGAAAGCAAATTTATAGATTGTAAAATATTATGTATTATGAGAGGTTTAAACACATTTAATTCAAAATGACCATGTGAACCTGCGATAGTAATCCCATTGTGGTTTCCAATTACTTTTACGCAAACCATAGTGATTGCTTCGCATTGAGTTGGATTTACTTTTCCAGGCATAATTGATGACCCAGGCTCATTCTCAGGCAGTATTAATTCTCCATATCCTGCTCTAGGTCCTGATCCTAGAAATCTAATATCATTCGCAATTTTCATCAGGCTTACTGCTGATGTATTCAATGCTCCAGAAAAATTGACAATAGCATCATGCGCGGCGAGGGCAGCAAATTTATTTTTTGTTGGTTTAAATGGTAATTTAGTAATTTTTTTAATTTCATTAATAATCTTTTTGTCAAAATTTTTTTTTGTATTTATTCCAGTTCCAACCGCAGTTCCACCTTGGGCTAAATAGTAAATTTCTTTCAATGAATGTTCAATTCTTTTAATAGAGTCTTCAACTTGAGATTGATAGCCAGAGAATTCTTGCCCCAATGAAAGAGGAGTTGCGTCTTGCAAATGAGTTCTACCAATTTTAATTATTTTATTAAATTCTTTTACCTTTTTTTTGAGAGATTTATTTAATATATTTAACGACGGTAATAATTTATTTTTTGTTTTTAATGCTATTGATATATGCATAGCAGTTGGAAATACATCATTAGTTGATTGAGATTTATTTACATGATCATTTGGATGAACTGGTTTCTTTGATCCCTTTTTTCCTCCTAAAATCTCTATTGCTCTATTTGCAATTACTTCATTTACATTCATATTAGTTTGAGTTCCTGAGCCTGTTTGCCATACTTTAAGTGGAAAATTATCGTCTAATTTGCCTCTTATCACTTCATCAGAGGCTTTAATTATGGATTTAGATATTTTTTTGTCTAAGTCATTATTTTTGAAATTTGTTATCGCTGCAGCTTTTTTAATTATTGCTATTGATTGAATAAGTATAGGTCTTACATAAAATTCACCTATATCAAAGTATTTTTTTGATCTTTCAGTTGATGCCCCCCAGTATTTATTATCGGGAACATTAATCGTTCCTATACTGTCAAATTCTTTTCTTTTTTTCATAAAATATTACTAATACTAAAGTATTATTATATATTATATAAAAATTAAAAAATCTATAGGAGCGATATGACAAATTTTGAAAAAGTAAAAAAGTTTATGACCACTTTCGGGCAAGAGGTAAAAACCAACTCTTCTTTTGCTTCTGAAAAAATTAACCTGCTAAGATATGAGCTTATTAAAGAGGAATTAGACGAATTTAAGTTAGCCCTAGATAATAAAAACTTATTAGAAGTTGCAGATGCATTAACAGATATTCTATATGTAACTTATGGAGCAGGACATGCTTTTGGGATTGATCTTGATAAATGTTTTGATGAAGTTCAGAATTCAAATATGAGTAAATTAGATAAAAATGGAAAACCTATTTATAATAATATGGGGAAAGTTATGAAAGGTGAAAACTATTTTAAACCAGATTTATCAAAATTTGTTAAATAAGTGAATTGGTTGCGGGGGACGGATTTGAACCGCCGACCTTCAGGTTATGAGCCTGACGAGCTACCAGACTGCTCCACCCCGCGATATTAAATTCTGTTTTTAAGTTTCTGGAACTTTTTAACTCTTTTAATATTTTCTTGTTTGAGCCTTTTCTTTTTTTCAGATGGTTTTTCGTAAGTATTCTTAAGCTTCACAATCTTAAAAAAACCGTCTCTTTGAAGTTTTCTTTTTAAAACTCTTAAAGCTTGCTCAATATTATTATCTTTTACTTCTATTTTAATAACTACCTCCAAAAAAAAATTTTGATATCATTTTAAATTTTTAATGTCTATCAAATTAGTTAATTTTTAATTAATTTTTTGTTTTTTTCTCTTTTAATTCGTCTTTCAGCTTTTTCTTTTGCCTCAATTAATTCTTTTTGAGTAAAAAGACTCATTGAAACAGGATCTTTAGGGTTTAAGTTGTTATAATTCCAATAACTTTTATTTCTAATTGCTTCAACTGAATTTTTTGTTATCCCAACAAGTTTTGCAATCTGAGAGTCTTTTAATTGAGGATAGTATTTAATTAACCATAAAGCAGAATCTGGTTTATCTTGCCTTTTTGAAAGTGGTATATATTTTTTTACTTTTTTCTCACTAGTGCTAATTTCTATATCCATACTTCTTAAGTTTAGAGATCTAGATTGATCTTTAGATGATAAATCAATTTCTTCTCTAGTTAGTTGACCAGAAATAATTGGGTTGTACGCTATGATGCCTTTTCCTACTTCTCCATCAGCTATACCTTGAACTTCAACTTCATGCATATTGCAGAAATCTGCAATTTGTTTAAAAGTCAAACTAGTATTTTCTACAAGCCATATAGCTGTTGCCATAGGCATCAAGGGAGTATTTGTCATTAATTT
Source organism: uncultured Pelagibacteraceae bacterium (assembly GCA_902522225.1). Taxonomy (GTDB): domain Bacteria; phylum Pseudomonadota; class Alphaproteobacteria; order Pelagibacterales; family Pelagibacteraceae; genus Pelagibacter. The sequence continues at coordinate 46,943 of CABYUS010000005.1, read as the reverse complement.
TTGCTATCAGATCTAAAGTTTTGAAATTTTTTATTGAATTTGTTTACTCTACCTTTATCTAATATTTTTTGTTTACCACCTGTCCAAGCAGAATGAGATATTGGATCTATTTCTAATTTCAATATATCTCCTTCTTTGCCCCAGGTAGATTTAGTTTCAAATTGTGAACCATCAGTCATCTCAACTTTAATAGTGTGATAATCTGGGTGTATTTTTTTTTTCATATCGAGACTTATAGCAAATGAAATTAATAAAACAATTAAAAGTTGTTAAGGTTTTTAACCATATTTTCGTATATTGCATTGCTACCTGCTATAATATCTATCTTTGATTTTGAGAGTAAATCTATTTTGTTAGTTACTCCTCCAGCTTCTTTTATAATTATGATGCCTGCAGCAATATCCCATAAATGTAAATTTTTTTGAAAAAAACCATCAAATCTTCCAGATCCAACATAAGCCATGTCTAAAGCAGCACTTCCTAAATTTCTTGTTGATAAGTTGGGTATATTTTCGTTTTTTTCTTTTGATGCAAAAAGGCATTCATCAATTGATTTTTTATTTGAGACACGCATTCTTTGATTGTTAAAGAAAGCACCATTATTTTTATCTGCATAAAACATTTCATTTTTAATCGGATCAAAAATCAAACCTGATAAAATTTCGTCATTACATCTATGAGCTATTGAAATTGCAAAATGTGGCAATCCATGAAGGAAATTTAATGTTCCGTCTATTGGATCTATTAACCAAGTATTTTCAATATCATTATTTTTTATCTCTCCTGTCTCTTCACTTAAAATAGAAAATCTTTTTTTTGATTTTAATAGTTCCTCAATAATAATTTTCTCAGCTTTCTTATCTGAATTAGTTACAAAATCTCTAGGTCCTTTTTTGGAAACCTGAAGATTTTCCAACTCTCCAAAATCTCTTATTAAAACTTTGGAGGCTTTTTCAGCTGCCTTAATCATTATATTTAGATTTGGAGAAATTGAATTCATAAATTAATTAAACTTTTTTAATGTATTCTATTGTTCTTGTATCTACTATTACTTCATCATCATTTTCAATGAAAGGAGGCACTTGAATTCTTATACCATTGTCTAAGGTTGCTGGTTTATATGATGATGAAACAGTTTGTCCTTTTAAAGCAACATCTGTACTTTCAATTTTACAAGATATTTGATTTGGTAATTCAATTTTTAAAGGGATTTCGTTATGAAAGCTTATTGAAACATTTAAATCTTCTTTTAAAAATTTCCCTTTTTCACCTACTATATTTTTTTTAATTGAAATTTGTTCAAAAGTTTTTTGATCAATAAAATAATAGTCATTTTCATCACTATAAAGAAAATTAAAATCAACTTCGTCAATAGTAGCCTTTTCTACAGAGTCACTTGATCTAAACCTTTCATTGAGTTTTGTATTTTTATTCACACTTTTCATTTCAACCTGATTAAATGCACCACCTTTACCAGGTTTTACATGTTGGGTTTTTAAAACTTCCCATAGATCGCTTTTATGCTCTATTAACATTCCTGGTTTAATTTCATTACCTAATATTTTCATTATAATTTTTTTATAGCTTCTTGTGGATTTAATTTTTTATTATTCCAAATGTAATCTGAGATAGCTAAAAAGTCTGCATTATTCAATAGTAGTTTTTTATAATTTTTGTCGTTAATGCCACCAATAGCCACTACTTTTGTTTTATAGTTACTTTTAACCCAATTCAATGTTGATATTTGTGCTCTATGCTTTATTTTTTTTGTTAGTGAATTATTAAATGCTCCAAGGGCTACATAATGTGCTTTATTTGCTATTGCCATTTTTACCAAATTCTTAGAATTATTACAGGTAATACCAATTATCTTTTTTTTTCCAATTATTTTCTTTGCTTTAAAAATATTCATATCACTTTGACCCAAATGACAACCATCTGCATTAACTTTTTTAGTCAAGTGAGGATCATCATTAATTATAAATTTTATTGAAAATTTTTGAGTAATTTTTTTTATTTTTTTTGATAGTTCATATTTATATTTTGAATTTGAATTTTTAAGTCTTAATTGAAAATATGAAATTCTATTTGATTTAAATAGACTGTTTAAATCAAATAAAAATTTATTTTTATTTTTAATTTTATTAGGGGAAATTAAATAAACAAATCTTTTATTTTTTCTCAAGATTTTTTGTCCATTCACCTTTTGCGGCCAGTGTACACATTTTTGCTCTATGATTAAAAACCTCTTGAGTACCAATTATATCTTCAATATTTTTTGACCAATGTTTCAAAGCACTTTGTTGTAATGCTCTGCCATACGAATAAGTAAAAATAAAATTTGTTTTATTTATTTTATTTATTTGATTTAGATTTTCAGTTGCTTGAGTTTCTTCTTGACCTCCTGATAAAAATGCTATTCCAGAAACTTCACTTGGCACACTTTCTTTTAAACACTTCAGGGTTAATTCTGCAACTTCTTTACTGGTAACTTTTTGATGAGAATTTGCTCCTGGTAAAATCATATTTGGTTTTAAAATTATCCCAGCAAGATCAACTTTAAATAAAACAAGTTCATCAAAACATTTTTTTAATACCTCTGATGTTTTTTTGTAACAAACTTCAGCAGAATGACTACCATCCATTAAAACTTCTGGTTCAATAATAGGAACCATACCAGATTCTTGAACCAGAGCTGCATATCTTGCTAAAGCATGTGCGTTGGATAATATAGACAGTTTACTTGGGTATTTATCTGAAATGGAATAAACACCTCTCCATTTTGTAAATCTTGCACCTAGAGTATAATAATCTTTTAATCTTTCTCTTAAACCATCCAAACCTTCAGTAATTTTTTCTTCTATGGAATTTGCAAGCGTTTTAGCACCAGTGTCAACTTTAATGCCAGGAACTGTTCCATTTTGAGAGATAATTTCAGGAATTTTTTTTGAATTATTTGCTTGTCTTATAGTTTCGTCATAAAGAATGACTCCTCCAATACATGTTTTCATAGCGCTTGACGTAAAAAGTGTATTTCTAAAATTTAATCTATTATCTGGGTTTGACTCTACACCTACACTTTCTAAGCGTTTTGTCATAGTTCCAGTGCTCTCATCAGCAGCCAATATACCCTTCCCCGATGATACAATCTTATTTACTATTATTTTTAATTCAGACATTTAATTTAAAGATTTTATACCAGGTAATTCTTTTCCTTCAAGATATTCTAAAAAAGCTCCACCTGCAGTTGAAACAAAACTAAAGTTATTAATTAAATTTAATTTGTTTAATACAGCAACCGTATCTCCACCACCTATTACAGAAAAAAGTTTATTATTTTTTGTTCTAAAAGAAATTTCTTTTGCAATTTCATAACTTCCTTTAGCAAAATTTTCGTTTTCAAAATATCCAGCAGGTCCATTCCACAAAATAGTTTTTGAATTATTAATAATATTTTTTATAAATTTAATTGTTTCCAATCCAATATCTAATATTAGATCATCACTCTCAATTTCATCAATTTTTTTATTATTTGAAATATCAGTTAAATTTTTACCAACAGAAAAATCTGTAGGGCATATTATTTTACAATTATTTAATTTTGCAGAATCATAAATTTCTTTGACTATTAAATCTGAATCTTTTTCAAAAATTGATTTTCCAATACTGTGATTGTTATATTTAATAAAATTATTTGCCATTGCTCCAACTATAATAATATTGTTATATTTTTTTGCTAAGTTTGTTATAACTTTTATTTTTGTTGAAATTTTAGATCCACCAACTATGCAACTCACTGGTTTCTCAATATTATGAGTTATTTGATTTAAGGCATCTATTTCATTGCTTAAATGTAGTCCCCCATATGATGGTATAAATTTCGTAATCTTAGATACTGATGCATGAGCTCTATGTGAACAGGAAAAGGCTTCATTAACATAAATGTCTCCCAAATTTGCTAACTTTTTAGCAAATTCCACATCATCACTTTCTTCTTCAGGATAAAATCTTATATTTTCAAGTAATATAATTTTTTCATCTTTATTATTAAAAATATTATTTTTATTTAAATTTTTTAAATCTTGTGTAATTAATTTAATTTTTATTTTTAGCTCATGTTTTAAATAATGACAAATTGGTTTGAGTGATAATTTATTTATATTTCTACCTTTGGGTCTTCCTATATGAGTAATTATAATTATTTTTGCATTTTGTTCTAAAAGATGTGAAATAGTTGGAATAACTTTGTTAATTCTTGTGGCATCTAAAACTTTCTCGTTTTTAAGAGGGACATTTAGATCCACTCTAAGCAAGACTATTTTTTGGTTTAGATCACCCAGATCCTTTATTTTTTTCATTAAGAAATTTTTTGTAGATATTTAGCCAGATCACACATTCTATTTGAAAAACCCCACTCATTATCGTACCAAGCAGAAATTTTACCCATTTTATCACCCACAACACTTGTAAGCGAACTATCTACAATAGCTGAAGAAGAATTATGATTAAAATCAACAGAAACTAACTTTTCGTCAGTAATTTCTAGAATTCCCTTTAGATATTTTTTACTAGCATTTCTAAATGCATTATTTATCGATTTCTCAGTTAATTTTTTATCTGTGTTAAATACTAATTCTACTAAAGATACGTTTGGGGTGGGCACTCTCATTGCAACTCCACCAAGCTTTCCTTTAAGAGAGGGTATAATTTCAGCTATAGCTTTTGAGGCACCTGTTGATGTTGGAACTATAGATTGATGTGCCGACCTTGCTCTTCTAGGGTCTTTATGTGAATTATCCAGAATCCTTTGATCGCTTGTAAAAGCATGAATCGTTGTCATAAATCCATTCTTTATTTTAAAATTTTTATGCATAATATCAACTACTGGAGCTAGACAATTAGTGGTGCAAGAAGCTGCTGAAATAATTTTATCGTTTTTAGTAATTTTTTTTTCATTTACTCCATATACAATAGTTTTATCAGCATTTTTACATGGAGCAGATACTATAACTTTTTTTGCACCATTTTTTATATGGTTTAAAACTTTATCTTTTGAATTAAATTTACCAGTGCATTCAAAAACTATATCGACACCATATTTATTCCATTGTATATTTTCAATATTTGACTCTTGAGAGTAAGAAATTTTTTTCTTATTTACTATTAATTGATTTTTAGTATGTGTAATTTTAGCATTTAAAGTCCCATGAATTGAATCATATTTAATTAAAGACGAAACCACTTCTGGTCCAGTTCTATTATTGATATGTTTAATTTCAAGATTTTTATCATTTCTTTCGATAATTGAACGCAGCACTAGCCTTCCAATTCTGCCCATTCCATTAATTCCAATTTTAATTTTCATTTTTATTTATTAATTAATTAATTTTATAATTTCCTTACATATATTTTCACTAGTTAAACCGAAAAACTTATAAATATCTTTATAAGGTGCACTTTTTCCAAAATCATCAATACCAAATTTTTTACCATTTTTTCCAATATATTTATCCCAATTATTTGTAGTTGAAGCTTCAATTGAAACTTTGTTTTTTGTTTCATTCAAAATCTTATTTTTGTAAGAATTTTTTTGTAAATCAAAAATCTCTTGGCACGGCATTGATATTACCTTTGTATATATTTTTTTTTTGGCCAATTTATGGCTTACATCTACTGCTAAACCAACCTCAGATCCACTAGCAATTATTGTTAAATTTATCTTTTTTTTTGTTCTTAAAACTTCATAAGCTCCATATGAACATTTATTTACATTAATATATTTATTTCTTATAGGTTCTAAATTTTGCCTAGTCAGAGATAAAACGCTAGGCGTTTTAATATTTCTCAAAGCTAATTCCCAGCATTCAATAGTTTCAATTCTATCAGCAGGTCTAAATATATTCAAATTTGGAATTGATCTTAATCCTGATAATTGTTCTATAGGTTGATGGGTAGGTCCATCTTCTCCTAGTCCAATTGAATCATGAGTCATTACATAAATTACTCTTTGTTTCATGATAGCTGATAGCCTAATGGATGGTTTACAATAATCAGAGAAAATTAAGAAAGTTCCACCATATGGTATTAATTTACTATGAAGAGAAATACCATTCATTATCCCACACATGGCATGCTCCCTCACACCATAATGAATATAATTACCTACTAGTTGACCTGGTTTAACTATGTTTTGAAACTTTGTTTTAGTATTATTTGAGCCTGCTAAATCTGCAGATCCACCTATTAAAATTTTGTTATTTTTCGTTAAAGCATTCAAAGCTAATTCAGATGATTTTCTTGTAGCTAGACTTTTTTTATTTTTAAAAGCCTCGATTTTTTCTTTTTTTAAAGCATTAATAAATTTTGTTTCAAAAAGTTTATTAATTTTATTTTTATTTTTTTTGTTTTGCTTATTCCATTTATTTTCAACTTTAATTCCATTTTTTCCTATTTGTTTCCAGCTATTAAATATTTTTGTTGGAATTTTAAAAGGCTCATATTTCCAATTTAATTTTTTTCTAACTAACTTAATTTCATCTGCTCCTAAAGGACTTCCATGAGACGAGGCCTTGCCAGATTTATTTGGAGACCCAAAACCAATTTTTGTTTTGCATGAAATTACAGTAGGTTTTTTTGTATTCTGAACTTTTTTTAACGCGTTATGTATTTCCCTATTGTTGTGACCATTAATTAAAATATAATCCCATCCATAACTTTCAAATCTTTTTTTATAATTATCAGAAACAGCTAGACTAGTAGGTCCATCTATTGATATTGAGTTATTATCAAACAACATAATTAAATTTTTAAGCTTTAAGTGACCAGCTAAGCTCATAGCTTCGTGGCTTATTCCTTCCATCAGACAACCATCGCCAGCAAGAACATATGTTTTATGATTAATTATTTTTTTTCCTAAATTGTTTTTTAATATTTCTTCAGCAATTGCAAAACCCACTGCATTTGCGATGCCTTGTCCTAAGGGTCCAGTTGTTGTTTCAATACCAGTGCCAGGGTGATATTCAGGATGCCCAGCACATATACTATTTAATTTTCTAAAATTTTTAATTGAATTTAAAGAAACACTTTTGTAGCCAGTTAGATATAAAAGTGAATACAAAAGCATTGAACCATGACCAGCTGACAAAACGAATCTGTCTCTGTTAATCCAATTTGGATTTTTTGGGTTAAATTTTAAAAAGTATTTAAACAATATAGTTGCCACATCTGCCATTCCCATTGGCATTCCTGGGTGTCCAGAATTGGCTTTTTGCACCGCATCTATAGATAGAAACCTTATTGCATTTGCCAAATCTTTATTTTGTGTGCTCAAATATTATCCTAACTAGACTAAGAAGACTCAATTTTATATTATAAATATATATATATGAAAACTAGCTCTGAAAAAGAAAAAAAACTTAACGATGCCTTAACAAGATTAAAAGATTTTTATATTAAGACTGAAAACTCTAACTCTGATCTTGAGATTTTAGAGAAACAAAAAAATCAATTAGAAATTGAAAAAAAAGAAATATCTGAAAAATATACTCACTTAATTACTGAGCATAATCGAATTAAAAATGAATTGAATTTATATAAAGAAAAACTCCAAACTGAAAAATCAAAAGAGACTGAATTCTCAAATAAAATAGATGAATTAAATCAAGAGACTGATACTCTTTTAGAGGAAATAGATAAATGGCAAATGTAAATATAAAATTTAATGGTAAGGATTTTCTTTTATCATGTGAGGATGGACAGGAAGAGCATCTTGAAGAGTTGTCTTTGCAAATAAATAATAAATTTCAAAAATTAAAAAAAGACTTAGGCAATATCGGAGAAAATAAACTTTTATTAATTACTTCAATAAAAATAATGGATGAGTATTTTGAAACTAAAAAAAATATTGATAAAAGCAAAAATGAGCTAGTACGGCTTACTGAAAGATTTAAAGAGTTAAAATCATTAGTTTATGATTATAAAAAAATTAAAGAGAATGAGATTGATTGTTTAAGCAATGATCATAAAAATTTTAAAGATGAAATTGAAAAGAATAAAATAGAATATGAAAAAATAATTGGTGATGCTGCAGATCAAATTGAAAATTTTTTAGAAAAAACAAGTGAGACAAGTAAAATACAATAATCTTCGTGGAAAAATCACTTTTAAGAAAAAAAATAATTAAAATTAGGAAAATAAATTTTAAAGAGAATCTGAATATTGATTTTTCCAAAATTATTTCTTTGTTAAAAAAAATTAAAAAATCTTCTAAAATAGTCGGTGGATATTATCCTGTAAATTATGAAATTGATGATATTAAAATTTTAGAAAAATTTGAAAAAAAAGGTTTTAAGATATGCTTACCAAGAATTAAAAAAAATTTTCAAATGGATTTTTATAGGTTTTCTAACAATGATATTCTGAAAACCAACAAATACGGAATACCAGAGCCGTTATCCAATATAAAAGCTTTACCAGATATTTTATTAGTTCCATTAGTTGGATTTGATAAAAATTTAAACAGAATTGGTTATGGAGCTGGATATTATGATAGAGCAATTGCTAAAATTAAAAAAAAGAAAAAATTATTAACAATAGGTTTAGCTTTTCATTTTCAAGAAGTAAAATTTATCCCTACAAATAAATTTGACTACAAATTAGATTTTGTAGTAACTAATAAAAAAGTTTTTCAATGAGAATCTTATTTTTAGGTGATGTAGTAGGAAAATCAGGCTGTGATGCCATTACAAAATATCTCCCAGATATTATAAAAGATAATTTGGTAGATTTTTCAATTGTAAATGGAGAAAATGCTGCACTAGAAGGAGTGGGGATTACTAAAGAAATTTCTGATATTTTTTTTGAAAGAGGGGTTGATGTAATTACTACTGGAAATCATGTCTGGGATCAGAGAGAAACAGTTGAACATATAGAGATTGAAGACAGATTACTTAGACCCGAAAATTTAATCAAACCATCTCCTGGCAGAGGTTTTAAAATTTATAATTATAAAAATAAATATAAAATTGGAGTATTAAATTTAATGGGAAATATTTTTATGAAAAAATGTGACAATGTTTTTAATATTTCAAAAGAATTTTTAAATAAATATAAACTAAAAAGAGATTATGATTTTTTAATTGTTGACATGCATGGTGAAATCACAAGCGAAAAAATGGCAATTGGACATCTTTTTGATGGAAATTCAACATTGGTTGTAGGCACTCATACACATGTACCAACCTCAGATTTGATAATTTTAGAAAAAGGAACTGCTTATCAAACAGATGCGGGGATGTGTGGTGACTATGATTCTGTTATTGGAATGAATAAATATAATTCTTTAAATAAGTTTTTTAAAAAAGACTCCAAAAAACATTTCCCAGCTGAAGGAGAGGCAAGTTTATGTGGTGTAATAGTAGAATGCGATGAGGAGACAGGACTAGCAAAAAATGCTAAACAATTTATTTATGGTGGAACACTAAAGGGTTCAGACTAATTATGGCAGGACATTCTCATTGGGCGGGTATAAAGCATAAAAAAGGTAAAGCTGATAAATTAAGATCAAGTTTATTTTCTAAATTATCTAGAGAAATTACTGTAGCTGCAAAATTAGGAGGTAAGGATCCCGAGATGAATGCTAGACTTAGAGCGGCTATTGATACAGCGAGATCATCAAATATGCCCAAAGACAATATTGGAAGGGCTATAGATAAATCTGAAAATAATCAAAACTCAAATTACGAAGATATTAGATATGAGGGTTTTGGACCAGACAAAATAGCCGTAATAATAGAATCATTAACAGATAACAAAAATAGAACAGCTTCAATTATTAGAACTATATTTCAAAAAAATGGTGGTAATTTGGGTACCCAAGGATCGTCATCACATAATTTTAGAAGAATTGGCATAATAAGAATTAATAAAGAAGAAGTCACATCGGATAAAATATTTGAGTATGCTTTAGATGCTGGAGCTGAAGATTGTAATTCTTCTGAAAAAATTCATCAAATAATATGTGATCCAAATCAAGTTTATAATATTAAGAAAAATCTTGAACAAAATATAAGTAATTTTATTTCAACAACTGTTGAATGGTTACCTTTAAATAAAGTTGAAATTTCTGGAGAAAAATTTGACTCTGCTATAAAATTTATAGACACCCTGGAAGAAGAAGATGATGTTCAAAATGTTTTTACAAATTTAAACATGGAAAATAATTAATGTTAATAATAGGTATAGATCCTGGAATTAGTGGTGCACTATGTTTTTTTGAGGATGGAAAAATTATTGATGTAATAGAAATGCCAAGTATGTCAGAAGGTAAAAAAAATAAAAAACAAGTAAATGGAGCTCAAATTTCTAATGAAATAAAAAAAATAATAGGAAACAAAAAACAAGATGAGATTAAAGTAGTAATTGAACAAGTTGCTGCAATGCCTGGTCAGGGTGTTACTTCAATGTTTAACTTTGGTCAATCTTTTGGGGTATTAAAAGGTATCTGCTCTGCTTTTCAATTGTCTACATATTTTGTAAGACCAGCAAAATGGAAAAAATATTTTAATCTCATAAATACCTCAAAAGATGCGAGTAGAACTAAAGCAATTGAAATTTTTCCTTATTTTTCGTCAAATCTGTCGAAAAAGAAAGATTCTAACAAAGCAGATGCGATTTTAATATCAAGTTTTTTCTATGACACATTAAATTCAGATAGTTAATGAAACGCTAAGCCCAAATCATGACACATTTTAATGACAATTATGAAATATGGAAGCAGATATAACAACGCAAGCAGTTGGTTTAGCTAGTAATACTGATTTTTCTTTGTGGAAATTATTTTTAAGAGCTGACTTTATTGTTAAAAGTGTAATTTTAATACTTATCGCTTGTTCAATTTATTCATGGGCAATTATAGTTGAGAAGATTAAATTATTTAAAAAAATTCATATATCTACAGAACAATTTGAAAAAAACTTTTGGAAATCAAAATCTGCTGAAACTTTTTTTAATACTCTTCCTGAAAAAATGGAAGATCCAATGGCAAATGTTTTTAAAAATTCGATGAAAACTTTACTTAAATCTAAAAGAAGCCCTAATCTTCAAGAAAAAATGTCAAGAATGTTAGAGATAAATATAGAGCAAGAGATGGAGAAAATAGAAAAAAACTATACTTTTCTAGCTACAGTCGGTTCAACAGCGCCTTTCATTGGTTTATTTGGAACTGTGTGGGGTATTATGAATTCTTTTCAATCAATTGCAATTTCGAGAAACACTAGTTTAGCTATAGTAGCGCCAGGAATAGCCGAAGCCTTATTTGCAACTGCTCTTGGTTTACTTGCTGCAATTCCTGCAGTTGTTGCTTTTAATAAATTTAATAATGACTCAAAAAAATATTCTCAGAAATTAGAGAATTTTTCAAAAAGATTATTATCAATAATTTAAAATGGCATTTAAATTTAAACGTTCATCAAGAGATCCAATGAGCGAAATAAACGTAACTCCTTTCGTTGATGTAATGCTTGTTCTCTTAGTGATTTTTATGGTTACTGCTCCATTGCTAACTGTAGGAGTTCAAGTTGATCTTCCTGAAACTTCAGCAGACTCACTTCCTGAAGAGCAGGAACCTTTAACATTAACTATAAACTCTAAAGGTGAAATATTTATCCAAGAGTCAAAAGTAGATTACGATAAAATTATAGCAAAAATTTTAGCTGTTTCAAAAAATAGAACAGATACTAGAATTTATGTTAGAGGGGATAAAACTATTAATTATGGAAGGGTTTTAGAAGTAATGGGAATGTTATCAGGTTCAGGGTTTACAAAAGTTGCCCTAATCTCTGAACCTTATAAAGAGAGATAACTTTGTGACAAAAAATATTATTATTTCTTCAGGGCTGCATTTAATAATCTTACTAATAGCAACTTTGAGCTTGCCTTTTCTTGGAAAAAAACCCATAAGTTTACCTCCTATAGTTTCAGTAGAACTTATTCAAATTACCGATAAAACAAATATTCCATTTGCACCCAAGGCAAAAAAAATAATTGAAAAAGTAAAAAAAAAAGAAAAGGAAAGATTAGTTTCTGAACAGGCTCCACCTAAAAAAGTCAAAAAGGAAAAACCAGATGCTGTACCTTTGCCTGATAAAAAAATCGAAAAAGTAAAAAAAATCGAGAAAAAGAAGCAAAACCCTGTAAAAGAAGATACTGAAGTAAAACAGGTATCTGAATTTGAAAAAGATGAGATATTTGACACAAATAAAATTGCTGCACTTATAGATAAGTCAAAACAAGAATTAGCTGAAACTACAAAAAAAACTAATAAAATTACTCAATCTGATGATATCAATATGACAAACAATACATTAACTTTAAGTGAAGAAGATGCATTAAAAGCTCAAATTTTCGGTTGTTGGAGTATACCACTTGGTTTACCATACAATGAGAATTTACTTGTAAGAATTAAATTGCAATTAAAACCTGATGGTACAGTTGTTAAATCAGAAATTTTGGATCATGCGAGAATGAATAAACCAGGGCAAGGATTTTATAAAGTATTAGCTGAGAGCGCTTTAAGAGCTGTTAGACTATGCCAGCCTTTAAGAGTACCATCAACTGGTTATGAAAGATGGAAAGATTTACAACTAAATTTTGATGCAAAAGAAATGTTACAAGGATAAATGGCTATACTTAGAATTATAATAATTTTTTTTCTTTTTCAGGTAAAATCTTACTCATTAATTGAGGTAGATATTACTAGAGGAAACCTTAACCCTTTGCCAATTGCAGTTTCTCCATTAGCAACAGATAAAGATTCAAAAAAAAAGTTTGAAAATGAAGTTAAAATAGACGACCTCGGAGCAGAAATTTCAAAAGTTGTTGAAAACAATTTAATGACATCTGGCTTGTTTAATCCTCTCCCAAAAGACTCATTTTTACAGGAACCAGACATTGCACACTTCAAGCCAAGATTCGAAGATTGGAAATTAATTAAAGCTCAAGCATTAATAACTGGAAAAGTTGAATATATTAATGAAAAATTAAGAGTAGAATTTAGAATGTGGGATGTTTTAGCTGCAAAAGAAATAATGGCTTTAGCTTTCACAACTGTGCCTTCTAACTGGAGAAGAGTGGGACATATAATAACTGACAAAGTTTATGAAAGACTTACTGGAGAGAAAGGTTATTTTGACACTAGGATAATTTATGTTGCCGAAGAAGGACCTAAAACTCAAAGAATTAAAAAATTGGCTATTATGGATCAAGATGGGTTTAATACTAAATATCTTACTTTAGGAAATGAATTAGTTTTAACTCCACGATTTAATCCAACAAATCAAATGGTTACATATTTATCTTATTTTAGAAATTTACCTAGAGTATATCTCTTAGACATTGAAACTGGAATTCAAGAGGTTGTAGGAGATTTTCCTGGGATGACTTTTGCTCCAAGGTTTTCTCCAGATGGTAAAAAAATTATTATGAGTTTTGCAACTGGAGGTAACTCAGATATTTATACTATGGATTTAGAGAATAGAGTAGTTGAAAGAATAACTAATCACCCTTCAATTGACACCTCTCCATCATACTCACCAGATGGAAAATATATTTGTTTTAATTCTGATAGAAGTGGCTACCAACAAATTTATATAATGAATAGCGATGGATCAAATGTTAAAAGAATTTCTTTTGGTAGAGGTTTATATGGAACACCTGTTTGGTCTCCAAGAGGTGATTTAATTGCTTTTACAAAACTTCATAGTGGTAAATTTTATATAGGCGTCATGAGAACGGATGGAAAAGGTGAAAGATTATTAACTGAGAATTTTTACCAAGAAGCACCTTCATGGTCTCCTAACGGTAGAGTATTAGTTTTTTATAGAGAAACAAAGACTGATGAGAAGGGAGAGGGTTTTTCTGCAAAATTATGGTCAATTGATTTGACAGGCTATAATGAGAGGCAAGTTCCGACGAAAACTGATGCTTCCGACCCATCATGGTCCTCTTTATTAAGTAATTAATGATTAAATTTCTTGCTTTTTTAACTTGAAACATCTATTTACTTGTGAAAGACTATAAGCAACCCAAGGAGCGAGAATGACTTTGAACAAAATTTTTAGGAACACTCTAATATTAATATCTGCATGTTTATTACTATCTGCATGTGCTACACAAAAAACTGTTACCACTGATGGTTCACAAATGCAGGGTGATGTGTATACAGGAACTGATACAGTAAAAGAACTTGCGCCAGGAGTTCCAGATAGAGTTTTCTTTGCAACAAACGAATCTATTTTAACTACTGCATCTAGAGAAACTTTAAGAAAGCAAGCTGAGTACTTAAGAAAAAATTCTAGTATGAACATCGTATTAGAAGGGCATGCTGATGAAAGGGGAACTAGAGAATATAACTTAGCATTAGGCGAAAGAAGAGCTAATGCAGCTAAAGATTACTTGATGACATACGGTATTTCAGCAAGTAGAATTTCTGTGATAAGTTATGGTAAAGAGAGACCGGTAGACTCTGGCTCAAATGCATTAGCTTGGTCAAAAAATAGAAGATCAGTTACTGTTAAAGCAAACTAAAGCATTTAAAAATTAAAGACCCTAAGATAATAATTTTAGGGTCTTTTTTTTGCCATCATTATAAATAGTAATAAGATTAATGATCATTATTAAGAATTTATTAGCTTATATACTTGGTATAATTATTTTTATCATTCCCAATATTTCATTTGCTGAGGATGAAAACATTTCTGATATATTACAACAACTACAAAATGATATCAAAACTCTTGAAAGAGCAGTTTATTCTGATGAAACAAATAATTCTAATACTGCCCAAAAAGAGCTAGATCAAAATTCTGAAGATGTGTTAACTAGACATCTTTTAAAGTTAACTGAAATTGAAAACCAATTTAAGGATATTACTAATAGATTTGAGGAAATTAATTTTAAATTAGATAAATTATCTAATAGATTGTCAAAAGTTCAAGCAGATAATCAATTACGATTTCAGCAGCTAGAAGAGGGAATGGTAAATCTTCCAGGTCAAGGTAATTTAAATCAAAGCATAACACAGACACCAGAAAAAATTCTACCAGGCTCATCACAGCCGCAAGATCTTGGATCTATATCTTACGCAGATACCTTAACAACAGATCAGACACAAAAAACACAATCGGTAGATACCACTTCAACAGTAGTTACAGAAACTTTTGAGACAGTAGAAAAAATATTACCTGATGCTACAGAGGAAAAACAGTATGAATTTGCTCAGAGTTTTTTGAAAATTGGAGATTATAATACTGCCGAAAGAGCATTTAGAGAATTTGTAAATATAAATTCTGAACATGACTTAGCAGGTAGTGCACAATATTGGTATGCAGAAACTTTTAGAATTAGACAGCTTTACACTGATGCTGCCACTGCGTATTTAGAGGGATATCAAAAATATCCTAATAGCGATAAGGCTCCTATCAATCTATTAAAACTTGGTGTATCATTAGTTCAAATAGGTGAAAAAGATCAAGGATGTTTAATGATTTTAGGTGTTAAAAAACAGTATCCTGAGGCAAATCAATCAGTCCTTCAAAAAGCAAAATATGAAGAGAAAAAATATCAATGTAAACAAGAAAACTCATAATATTTTTTTCTATTATCTCAAAGACAAAAAAATTTTATTAGCATTCGAACAATTAGAGCAGATACTTAAAAAAAGATTAAAAAATAATAGTTTTTCTGTTGCAGTCTCAGGAGGACCAGATAGCCTTGCTTTGGCTTATCTATCAAAATGTTATGCATTAAAAAATCAATGTAAAATGAATATTTTTATTGTAGATCATAAACTTAGAAAAGAGTCATCAATAGAAGCAAAATATGTTCAAAAAATTTTAAGTAAAATTAGATTAAAATCAAAAATTTTAGTTTGGTCTTCAAAAAAACCTATTAAAAATATTCAAGCCATTGCAAGAGAAAACAGGTTAAAATTGTTAATTAAAGCATGCAAGTCAATTAATATTAATAATTTATTACTTGGTCATCACGAAGAGGATTTATACGAAAATTTTTTGATTAGATTATTTAGAGGAAGTGGTCTTAAAGGTTTGACATCTTTTGGTGAAACAAATGATAATTTTAATGGAATTTCAATTTTAAGACCAATGATAGATATAAACAAAAATGATTTAATCTATATTTCTAAAAAAGTATTTAAATTTTATGTATCTGATCCCAATAATATAGATATTAAATTCAAAAGATCGAGATTACGAAAGCTTATTCCAGAGTTTAAAAAAGAAGGTTTAGACATGAAAAAACTTAGAATGACTATTAACAATCTTAAGGCATCAGATTTTGCAATTAATTATTACGTAAAAAGGAATATTATAAACAATTCAAAACTTATAGTTGATAGCAAGAAATATATAATAAAAGAATCATTTTTTTTAGAACCTAAAGAAATAGTTTTAAGAAGCTTAATATTAATACTGAATCAAGTAAGTGGAAGATTTTATCCACCTAGAGGAAAAAACATGATTTTGGTGATAGAAAATTTAATTTCTGAAAAAGTTAATAAAATAACAATTGGGGGATGTGTTATTGAAAAAATTAAAAAAACAGTTGTGATTTATAAGGAAAAAAGGGCTTAATTAAATAAATCTGTATCATTATGACACTTGTTAAATCAATAATAATTCTTATCTTATAGCTATATGAATTTTAAAAATCTAGCAATGTGGGCAGTAATAGTGTTTCTGACTATTGGTTTATACAACATGTTTAAAGGACCACAAAATTCGGTAAAGGGTTCTGATACGATAATATTTTCTCAGTTTTTAACAGAAGTTGATAATGGAAGAGTAACCCAAGTTCAAATTCAGGGAAACAATATAAAAGGAACATTATCGAATGGTAAGGATTTTATAACTTATGCACCAAATGACCCAAATTTAATTGAAAAACTTACAAGCAAAGGTGTAAGTATTTCTGCATCACCACTAGATGAAAAAATGCCATCGTTATTTGGTGTTTTATTATCTTGGTTTCCTATGTTGTTGTTAATAGCAGTGTGGATATTTTTCATGAGACAAATGCAGGGAGGAAAAGGTGGAGCCATGGGATTTGGTAAATCTAAAGCAAAGATGATGAATGAACTAAAAGGAAAAGTTACATTTAATGATGTTGCTGGTGTGGAAGAAGCTAAAGAAGAAGTCGAGGAAGTTGTTGAATTTTTAAAAGATCCAAAAAAATTTAGTAGATTAGGTGGAAAGATACCTAGAGGTTGTCTTTTAGTAGGGCCTCCAGGAACTGGTAAAACTTTATTAGCTAGAGCAATTGCAGGAGAAGCAGGAGTGCCATTTTTCACAATTTCAGGTTCAGATTTTGTTGAAATGTTTGTCGGAGTTGGAGCTTCAAGAGTAAGAGACATGTTTGAACAAGGAAAAAAACATTCGCCTTGCATAATTTTTATTGACGAAATTGATGCTGTAGGAAGAAGTAGAGGAGCAGGTTTAGGGGGAGGAAATGACGAAAGAGAACAAACTTTAAATCAATTGTTAGTGGAAATGGACGGTTTTGACACAAATGAGGGTGTAATTATAATTGCTGCAACAAACAGACCTGACGTTTTAGATCCAGCGTTATTAAGACCAGGCCGTTTTGATAGACAGGTAGTTGTTTCAAATCCAGATATTATTGGAAGAGAAAAAATTCTAAAGGTACATGTTAAAAAAATATCAATGGCACCAGATGTAAATTTAAGAACAATAGCAAGGGGAACTCCTGGTTTTTCAGGTGCAGATTTAGCTAACTTAGTAAACGAAGCAGCATTGTTAGCTGCAAGAAAAAATAAGAGAATTGTAACCTATAATGAATTCGAGGAAGCTAAAGATAAAGTAATGATGGGAGCTGAAAGAAGATCGATGGTGATGACAGAAGAAGAAAAAAAATTAACAGCATACCATGAAGCTGGCCATGCAATTGTTACAATAAACGAAAAAGCTGCTCATCCTATACATAAAGCAACAATAATTCCAAGAGGAAGGGCTCTCGGAATGGTAATGCAACTACCTGAAAGAGATGAACTTTCTCAAACTAGGGAACAATTGCACGCCCAAATGGCTATTGCAATGGGTGGTAGAGTGGCAGAGGAAATAATTTTTGGTGATGATAAAGTTACTACGGGAGCTTCAAGCGATATAGAGCAAGCCACAAAAAGAGCTAGAGCAATGGTTATGAGAGCAGGTTTAAGTAAAGAGCTTGGGCCAGTTGCATACGGAGAAAACGAGGAGGAAGTATTTCTTGGTAGATCAGTTGCAAGACAGCAAAATATGTCAGAAGAAACAGCAAAAAAAGTAGACTCAGAAATTCGGTTAATAGTTGATAAAGGATATAATAGAGCAAAAAAAATTCTAACAGAAAAAATTGAAGATTTACATAAATTAGCTAAAGCACTTTTAACTTATGAAACTTTGACTGGAGAAGAAATTGAAAATTTAGTTAATAAAAATATTTATCCAGCAAACAAAGAGGATCTGAAAGCGGATGAAGATAGCCAAGATTCTGCGTTGGGCTCTATTGGTTTAAAACCTAAAATAGTTCATTAAAAATTTATGCCAAAATATTACACTAGAGTGTGTAATTTTTACTTTGGCAAATTATCCTTAGAAAAAATTAGAAATAAACAATCATTGCCATTACATGGCAATCCTTCGATTTCCTTTGATAGTCTGGAGTTAATAAATAATAAAAAAAAAAAAATAATATCATTAGATAAAATAAGTAACCTAAAAGGTGACATTAAAAAAAAAGTAAAAAAGGATATTGATTTAATTACTAAGAGAAAAAAATTTAAAAATTTAAATTTGAATAATTTTCCGATTTTGATGGGAGTATTAAATTTAACTCCAGATAGTTTTTCTGATGGTGGATTTTATAATAAAAAAATAAATGGTTATAATCACGCAAAGTACTTATTCAGTAAAGGATGTGATATTTTAGATATTGGCGGTGAGTCCACAAGACCAGGATCAAAAGAGATTAACAAAAAAAAAGAATGGAAAAGAATTAAGGAAGTTTTAAAAAAAATCAGAAAATTAGATAAATTTATCTCAATAGATACTAGAAAAAGCGATATAATGAAAAAAACTTTAAGATATAAAATTAGTTTAATAAATGATGTTTCTGGTTTAACGCACGACCAAGATACAATAAATTTATTAAAAAGAACCAAATGTCCTTTTGTAATACATCACACGAAAGGTACACCAGAAAACATGCAAAAAAAACCAAAATACAAGAATGTTGTTTTGGAAATTTATGACTTTTTTGAAGATACAATAAACAAACTCAGAAAAATTGGAATAAAACATAATAATATTATTTTAGATCCCGGTATTGGATTTGGTAAGGATTTGAAACATAATATTACTATATTAAATAACATTTCTATTTTTCACTCATTAGGTTTTCCTGTAATGTTAGGTGTTTCGAGGAAAAGGTTTATAAAAGACATTTCTAGAAATAATGATAGCAATGAAAGATTGGGAGGCACAATATCATCTTGTTTAAGTTCAATGATGCAAGGAGTTCAAATTCTGAGAGTGCATGATGTTAACGAGGTTAATCAGGCAATTAAAGTGTTCAAATCACTAAACTAAAAAATGTTAAAAAAATATTTTGGAACTGATGGGATAAGAGGAAAGGTTAATAGCGGAAATATTAATGGAGACATGTTTTTTAAATTTGGATTAGCAGCAGGTACTTATTTTAGAAATTTAAATAAAAAAAAACAGACAGCTATAATTGCTAAAGATACAAGATTATCTGGTTACACTTTAGAGCCTGCACTTGTATCGGGCTTAGCTTCAGCTGGGATGCATGTATTTACTCTAGGACCATTACCAACAAATGGTCTTGCAATGTTAACAAAAAAAATGAAAGCTAATTTAGGAATTATGATTACGGCATCACATAATCCTTATTATGATAATGGTTTAAAACTTTTTGGGCCAGATGGATTAAAATTATCTGATAAAATTGAAAAAAGGATAGAGAAATTGATAGACTCTAAATTAAGAAAGAACTTATTAAATCCTAAAGTTTTAGGCAGAGTAAAAAGATTAGAAAATGCAAATGAAAACTATATCAAGATTCTTAAAAATAATTTTCCAAAAAACTTTAAATTAAACAAAATTAAAATAGCTATTGATTGTGCTAATGGAGCTGGCTACAAGTCGGCACCTAATCTTTTGAAATCTTTAGGTGCTAAAGTTTATACCACTGGAACAAAACCTAACGGATTTAATATAAATTATAAGTGTGGATCAACCAATACTAATAAAATTCGAAGTTTGGTAAAAAAATATAAAGCTCATATCGGTATAGCTTTAGATGGCGACGCAGATAGGATAATTTTGGTTGATGAAAAACTTAATATTATTGATGGCGATAAAATAATTGCAATGCTAGCAAATAGATGGGATAGGAAAAAAATTTTAAAAGGAGGTGTAGTAGGCACATTAATGTCTAATTATGGATTAGAAAAATACTTTAAAGAAAAAAAAATCAAATTTGTTAGAGCAAATGTTGGCGATAGATATGTTAAAGAAATTATGCAAAAAAATAAATTTAATTTAGGAGGCGAGCAATCTGGGCATATTATTTTGGGTAAATTTGCTACTACTGGAGATGGACTTTTAGTTGCTCTAGAGGTTTTATTTTCGATGAGAAAAGGAAATAAAGCTAGTGAATTATTTAATATTTTTAGTTTAGTTCCACAAATTTTAGAAAACGTTAATGTTAAAGATAAAAATATAATTAATTCAAAAAAATGTAAAAAAGCTATTAAAAAAGCAAATACAATGATCTCCAAAGAGGGAAGAATGTTGATCAGAAAATCTGGAACCGAACCATTAATTAGAATTATGGGAGAGTCTCATAATAAAAATTTATTAATTAAGTGTATAAAAATTGTTAAAAAGACATTGAAATAAATTGAAACCCAATTCAAAAGTATTAATTATAGCAGGGTCAGACTCTTCAGGAGGTGCAGGAATTCAAGCTGATATTAAAACAATTACAGCATTAGGATCTTATGCAATGACTGCTATTACCGCAATAACTTCACAAAATACAACTGGAGTACTTTCAATAGTATCTGTTTCACCTAAAGAAATTTCTAAACAAATTGAATATACTGCGAAAGATATAAAACCAGACGCAATAAAAATTGGAATGTTGCATTCTGAAAAAGTTATTATAGCCGTATTTAAATCTTTAAAAAAAATTAATGCAAAAAAGATTATTCTTGACCCAGTAATGGTTGCAAAAGGTGGAGCAAAACTAATTAATAATAATTCTATTCAGTTAATAAAGAAAATTCTAAACAGAGTAGATTTAATTACTCCAAACATACCTGAGGCTGAAATATTAACCTCTTATAAAATAAAAACTAAAGAAGATATGATTTACGCAGCTAATATTTTACTAAAAAAAGGCGCTAAAAATGTATTAATAAAAGGAGGACATTTACCTTCGTTACTTATGCAAGATGTACTTGTTAATAAGAATGAAATATCAATTTTTAAAAATAAGAAAATTAATACGAAAAATACGCATGGAACTGGTTGTACATTATCTAGTGCAATAACTTCTTATTATTCTTGTGGAAAAACTTTAAAGAAATCTTGTGAGATGGCTATTAAATATGTAAATAATGCTATTGGATCAAAAATTAAAATTGGAAAAGGATATGGTCCTATAAACCATTTAAACAGTTTTAATATAAAGAAAAAATTTAAATGAAAAACATAGTTGTTGTAGGATCACAATGGGGAGATGAAGGTAAAGGAAAGATAGTTGATTGGTTGTCAAGTGAAGCTGAAGTTGTTATTAGATTTCAAGGAGGACATAATGCTGGTCATACACTCGTTATTGATGGAGTAACATACAAGCTTAGACTGCTACCTTCTGGTATTGTAAGAAAAAATAAAATATCTATTATTGGAAATGGTGTTGTTGTTGATCCATGGGCACTTCTAGATGAAATTGATGAAATCAAAAACAAAGGTGTTGTAGTAAATGAAAAAAATCTAATAATCTCTGAAACTGCTACATTGATTTTGCCATTTCATAAAGAAATGGATGAAATAAGAGAAGATACAGCTGGAAAAGGAAAGATAGGAACAACCCGCAGAGGAATTGGTCCTGCTTATGAAGATAAAGTTGGTAGGCGATCAATTAGAGTAATGGACTTAATTTCAGAAAAAAATTTGGATAAAAGGTTGATTACAGTTTTATCACATCATAATGCTATTAGAAAAGGTCTTGGAAGACCTATTTTTGAAAAAGATAAATTAAAAAAAGAACTATTAGAAATAGCTCCAATTATTTTGAAATATTCACAACCAGTATGGAAAAAGATTGATCAATTTAAAACTGAAGGAAAAAAAATATTATTTGAAGGAGCTCAGGGTATATTACTTGATGTAGATCATGGAACATACCCTTTTGTTACATCATCAAATACTGTAGCTTCTTCTGCGGCCACTGGTTCTGGTTGTGGGCCTAATTCTATAAATTATGTTTTAGGTATAACTAAAGCATACACAACTCGAGTTGGAGAAGGACCTTTTCCCACAGAATTGCTAGATGATTTAGGTGAAAAACTTGGAAAAAGAGGAAAAGAGTTTGGAACTGTAACAAGTAGAAAAAGAAGATGCGGGTGGTTTGATGGAGTTCTAGTAAGACAAACTATTAAAATTTCAGGTATAGATGGTATAGCTCTTACAAAACTAGATGTATTAGACGAATTTGACGAAATAAAAATGTGTATAGCTTACTCATTAAATGGAAAAGAAATTGATTATTTGCCAGCTGCTGTGGAAGATCAGATTAAAGTTAAGCCAATTTATAAAACCTTTATTGGTTGGAAATCAAGCACTCAAGGAATTAAAGAGTTTAATGATTTACCTAATAATGCAAAAATCTATATCAAAGAACTTGAAAAATTTGTTGAAACTAAAATATCCAGCATTTCAACAAGTCCTGAGCGAAAAGATACTATTTTATTAGAAAATCCATTTGATACTTGATCTGAAATTAATTTGCAGGAAGCAAATTTTTAGATCTTGCAGAATTTAACATATATTTTTGAATTTTTTCAAAAGCTTTATTTTCTATTTGTCTAATTCTTTCTCTACTTATTTTATAAAGTTTACTTAATTCTTCTAATGTTTTTGGTTCATCATTTAACCTTCTTGAAAATAATATCTCTCGTTCTCTATCATTTAAAATTTTTATAGATTCTTTTAGTAAATCTTTTCTTTGCTCCATCTCTTCATTTTGTGCAAATTTTAATTCTTGATCCATTTCTTTGTCAACTAACCAATCTTGCCATTCATCTCCATCTTCACCAATTTGTGCATTTAAAGATTTTTCTTTTCCTGATAATCTACGGTTCATTGACACCACTTCATCCTCACTAACATCTAATTTTTTAGCGATTTCGGAGACATGTTCATTTTTAAGATCACCCTCGCTTCTAGGTGCTATCTGATTTTTTATTTTTTTTAAATTAAAAAAAAGTTTTTTTTGTGCTGTTGTAGTTCCTATTTTTACCAAACTCCAAGATCTTAATATATATTCTTGAATAGAAGCTTTAATCCACCACATAGCATATGTGGCAAGTCTAAAGCCCTTTTCGGGTTCAAATTTTTTAACAGCTTGCATTAATCCAACGTTTCCCTCTGAGATCATTTCATTTAAAGGCAAACCATACCCCTTATATCCCATGGCTATTTTTGCTACTAACCTCAAATGGCTAGTAACTAATTTTTCAGCAGACTTAACATTTCCAGTACTTTTCCAATTTTTTGCTAATAAATATTCTTCTTCTGCATCAAGCATAGGGAATTTTTTAATTTGAGCCAAATATTCACCTAAGCCACCTTCATTAGATAAAGCAGGTAAATTCTTATTAATTGTTTTTGTCATAGCAGTATTTATTTAATAAATAATTTTATTTTTACAATCTTTTATTTACCAAGGTTTTTAAGTCTTTTTAAAATACTTTCAAGTTCATTTGGCAAATTACACGAAAAAATCATCTTTTTATTTTTTATTGGATGAATAAAACCTAAAGTTTTTGCATGTAAAAACTGTCTATTGAGATTAGTTATCATTATCTCTAATTCGTTATCAATATTTTTTAATTTTTTATATTTTTTTTTATATTTTTTATCTCCAACAATATTATTCCCTTTATGACTCATGTGAACTCTGATTTGATGAGTTCTACCAGTTTCTAATTTGCATTCTACAAGACTTAGGGTTGGAACATTTTCATTTTCAAAAATTCGTAAAGTTTTATAATTTGTAATTGCTTTTTTTCCTTTATTAATTCCAACTTCCATTAATTGTCTATTTTTTTTACTTCTTGTGATTAAAGTATCAATTTTTCCAAAAGATGGTCTTAATTTTCCCCAGATTAATAATTGATATATTCTGTCAATACTATGCTTACTAAATTGATTTGAAAGATTTTCATGACTTATATTATTTTTAGCGACTACGACTAAACCCGATGTATCTTTATCTATTCTATGAACTATACCAGGTCTTAGCTCATCCCCAATATTAGAGAGTTCTTTACCACAGTAATTCATTAAGGCATTTACGATAGTATTATCATAATTCCCAGCTCCTGGATGTATCGAAATATTTGATGGCTTGTTTAAAACTAATAGGTCTTTATCCTCATAAACTATATCAAGTTTAAAATCATAAGGTTTTAAAGAAGTTTTTTTTGGATCAGGTATTTCTAAGATGATTTTATCATTAGAAAATATTTTTTTAGAAGGTGATTTTACAATCAAACTATTAATCTTTAATTTTTCATCTAAAATTAAATTTTTAATTCTATTTCTGCTTAAATCTTCCAATTTATCGCTTAGGTAATTATCTATTCTAGAATAATTATTAATATCTTTCACATTTAATTTAATGAATTTTTTCATAAAATATATTAATAGTATTATATGCGTCTGTAGCTCAATTGGATAGAGCGCCTGACTTCGGATCAGGAGGTTGAGGGTTCAAGTCCTTCCAGGCGCACCATACTATTCTCCAACATTTATTAAAGATCCTTTTTTTCTTGCTTGATTAAATGAGTAATAAAATAATAAAACACCTAAGAAAAAGTATATAAAATTTAGATAAAAAGCATTTAAAATTTTTCCATAATCAACCGTACCGTCCACGAGTATATGTCTAGCTTCTTCAAATATATGTACTAACGGGAGACCCTTTGCAATAGTTTGTAGTATCTCTGGCAATATCTCAATTGGATAATAAATACAACCAAGTGGAGCTAGCAAAAACATTGTAGACCAAGCTATATTTTCAAATGCAGGACCAAATCTCAGAAGACCTGACGAAACAAATAACCCCAATGTCATCCCAAAAATATACAAACTCAAAAACAGAAAGAACAGAGGAATTCCTAAATTTAATATTGAAATTCCAAATAATGGAGTTGTTAAAATAATTGCTGGGACTAAACCAATCATTGTTCTTAAAAAGGCTGTTAATATTAAGGATATTAATATCTCACTAATCTTGATTGGAGCAATGAATAAATTGGTAAAATTTCTACTGTAAATTTCCTCTAAAAAAAGCATATTAAAGCTGATACTTGATCTAAACAAAAAATCATAAAGTATGGCACATGTTAAAATTACCCCAACGGTATTATTGTAATAGTCACTATACATAGAAAAAAATTTTGAAATAAATCCCCAAAGTGTAATTTGGATAGTTGGCCAATAAATTAAATCCATTACTCTTGGAAAAGAGTTTCTAATTAAAAAAAAATGCCTTAAATAAAGGCCATACATTCTATTTAAACTATTTTTCATTTCTTGATAATTTTAAAAAAACTTCTTCCAAGTTGTCTTGACCATGTTTTGTAAGTAGTTCGTTTGGGGTACCTTTATCTATTATTTGTCCATTTTTCATCATTAAAACATTTGAACAAAGTCTCTTAACTTCATTCATGTTGTGGGAAGCCAATAGTATTGAAACTGTATTTTCTTTTATATATTTTTCAAGAAAACTTCTAACAAAATCACCAGTATCTGGGTCTAGAGAGGCAGTGGGTTCATCTAACAATAAAATTGATGGTGTATTGATTAATGATTTTGCTAAACTTACTCTATTTTTTTGACCCGATGACAATTCTCCCGTTTTTTGATTTAAAAAGTCTTTGAGATTTAATGTTTCAACTAAATAATCTATTCTATCATTTAGTTTGCTAACATTATATAATCTTGCATAAACAATTAAATTTTCTCTTACTGTTAATTTTTTTGGAAGCTCAATATAAGGAGAAATAAAATTCATCTTATGAAGTAGTTCTATTCTATTTTTTTCAATATCTTTTCCTTTTATAAAAACTTGACCAGATGACGCTCTTAACAAACCTAACATTATTGCAATCGTTGTGGTTTTTCCACACCCATTAGGACCTAACAATCCTACAATTTCATTATTTGATACCGAAAAATTTATTCCATTTACTGCATTTTTATCAGAATAGTTTTTATAAATATTTTTTACTTCTATTGGATTAATCATTTTTTTGAAGCTCTTTTTAATCGATCGTTTAAAATTAAACCAATACCTATGTTATTTATATTTTCAATTGCAATTGATTTGTAACCTTTATTTTTAATTTTTCTTAGAGTGCTATAAAAATTTTTTGCAATCTCATTAGCACCTCCATTTTTGCTTAAATTAAAATAATTTTTACTCACATTTTTATATTTTTTTAAAGTTATGAAAGCTTCATTTTTTTTAATTTTCTTTGCATTCATTCTTACCGGTATTCCTGGAGAATAATGAATTTTAGATTGCCCAGGCAAAATATTTTTTTTAGAAGTCAATTTTGTTTTTAAATTTTTTTTTAAAATTTTGGAAATTTTATTTTTATCTAAACCACCAAGTCGTAATATTACAGGTTTATTTACTAAACTTATTATTGTAGATTCTAATCCTACTTTACAAGTACCTCCATCTAAAATCATTGGTATTTTTTTACCAAATTCCTCACGAACATCTTTGGCACTTACAGGACTAAGGCTTGAAAATATATTAGCACTTGGGGCTGCTATTGGATAATTTAGTGTGTTCATTAGTTTTTGTGTAATTATATGTTTGGGAAATCGGACTGCTAATGTTTTACTTTTATTATTTACATATTTTGAAATTTTAGAATTTTTTTTTGTTTTCAACACAAAAGTTATAGGCCCTGGGGAAAATTTTTTGTAAAGAAGATGAAAAGTATCATTAAGAATACAATCATTTTTTAAAAGATTTAAATTATTATAATGAACTATCAATGAGTTTGTTGCTGGTCTTTTCTTTAATTTAAAAATTTTCTTTACAGCTATATCTGAGTAAGCATTTCCAGCTAAACCATAAACAGTTTCAGTTGGTATTGCCACGCACATATTTTTATCAAGGAATTTCCTTGCTTTTTTGATATTTGATTGATTCATTTTCATGTATTATCACTTACTAATATATGAATGAAAAAAATTTACCAGACGATATTAATTTAAAAACATTAGATGAATTAACGCAGGAGGCTAAAAAATTAATTAATAAACTGGAAAATGATGAAGATTTGCAGCATTCAATTTCATCTTACCAAGAATTAGTTAAACTTAACAAAGTTATAGAAAAAAAATTTTTTAAAGAATCTCAAAATATTAGTAAAGATGTTAAAGATAGAATTAATAAAATCTTAAAAAAATAATATGAAAGAACTAAAGTTAGTTGCCAAAGATACAAATATATTTTTAAATAAAATATTAAAAAAACAAAAAAACACAAAACTCTTAGAAGTAATTAAATATGGGTTATTTCCTGGAGGAAAAAAAATAAGATCAAAAATATTAATAGATGTAGGATATATATTTAATGTAAATTATAAAAATCTGATCAGAGTTGCGGCAGCTATTGAGTGTATCCACGCGTATTCACTTATTCATGATGACCTTCCATGTATGGATAATGATAAATTGAGAAGAGGAAAACCGACAGCACATGTAATTTTTGGAGAGTCAACTGCTGTGCTAGCTGGGAATTCGCTTTTAACATTAGCATTTGAAATTTTAAGTGATGATAAATTTAAAATTTCAGATAGTATTAAAAATCAGTTAATCAATTTAATATCAAAGTGTTCTGGGCATACAGGTGTTGCTGGTGGTCAATATTTGGATCTAAGCTATGAGAAGAAATATGTTTCTATGAAAAAAATTATAGATATGCAAATTAAAAAAACTGGTATGTTATTTAGTTTTTGTTGTCTTGCACCAGCAATCATTGCAAAAAAAAATAATTTAATTAAAAAAAAATTTAAATCTCTGGGTAATGAAATTGGACTACTTTTTCAAATTTCAGATGATTTGATAGATTTAAAGGGAAAAACTAAACATGCGGGTAAAGAAACTGGAAAAGACAAGAAAAAAGGAAAGGCTACACTTATAGGTTTACTAGGATATAAAAATGCTATTAAATATAAAATTCAACTTGAAGATAAAATAAGCAAAAAAGTAAATTATTATGGTAATCGTTCAAAAAAAATTAAAAAAACAATTAATTTGATTGCAAACAGAACTAAATGAAAAAAGAAAAATATAAATATTTAAATGATATAAACTTTCCCTCTGATTTGAGAAAAATCCCAGAAGGTGAATTAAAACTTTTAGCTAAAGAATTAAGAGAAGAGACTATAAGTGCTGTTTCCACAACTGGTGGCCACCTTGGTGCTGGACTAGGTGTAATTGAGCTTACAGTAGCTCTTCATTATGTATTTGATACACCAAATGATAAATTGATATGGGATGTTGGACATCAAGCATATCCACATAAAATTTTAACTGGAAGAAAAGAAAAGATAAGAACTTTAAGACAAGGCAAAGGTTTGTCAGGTTTTACAAAAAGATCTGAAAGTGAATATGATCCATTCGGTGCCGCTCATAGCTCTACATCAATTTCTGCAGCTCTAGGAATAGCCACCGCAAATAAACTATCAAATAAGTCTTGTAATGTAATATCAGTTATTGGTGATGGGGCAATGAGTGCTGGAATGGCGTATGAGGCAATGAATAATGCGGGGGCATCTAAAACTAAATTGGTTGTCATTCTTAATGATAATGATATGTCAATTGCAAAACCAGTTGGAGCCCTTAAGTCTTATTTAGCAAAGTTGTTATCAGGAAAAGCTTATTTTAGCTTAAAAGATACAATAAGGTTAATCTTATCATCTTTTTCAAAAAGATTTAGTAAAAAAGCTTCAAAAGCTGAGGACTTTTTACGCGCAGCAGTAACTGGTGGAACATTATTTAATTCTTTAGGATTTTCTTATTTAGGACCTATTGATGGACACGATATTGATTTATTAGTTTCAACATTAAAAAATGCAAAAGAGAGTAAAAGTGATGGACCAATATTAATACATATTAAAACTCAAAAAGGTAAAGGATATTCATTTGCAGAAAAAGCAGATGATAAATATCACGGAGTTACCAAATTTAATGTTAAAACGGGTGAACAGACCAAGAGCAATAATATAATTCCTTCATATACAAAAGTCTTTGCTAATACTCTTATTAAACATGCAGAAAAAGATAGTAAAATTGTTGGCATAACAGCTGCCATGCCTTCAGGTACAGGAATTGATTTATTTTCAGAAAAATTTCCCAAAAGAAGTTTTGATGTCGGTATTGCAGAACAGCATGCCATTACGTTTGCAGGAGGATTAGCAACTGAAGGTTTTAAGCCTTACGCAGCAATATATTCAACTTTTTTACAAAGAGCATATGACCAAGTTGTTCATGACATAGCTATTCAAAGTCTACCAGTTAGATTTGCGATAGATAGGGCTGGCTTAGTAGGAGCAGATGGACCAACTCACGCAGGATCATTTGATATTACTTATTTATCTACACTGCCTAATTTTATAGTAATGGCAGCTAGTGATGAGGCTGAATTGGTTAAAATGATTAATACTTCTGTCGATATAAACGACAGACCTTGCGCCTTCAGATATCCTCGAGGAAATGGGATGGGAGTTGAATTACCAAATATAGATTCAAAACTTGAAATAGGAAAAGGGAAAATAATAAAAGAGGGTAATAAAGTTTGTATTTTAAATTTTGGAGCAAGACTTCAAGAATGTTTAACGGCAGCTAAAGAACTTGAAATCAAAGGAGTTAAAATTTCAGTAATTGATGCGAGATTTGCAAAACCTTTAGATCAAGATTTAATATTAAGTTGTGCGAGAGATCATGAAATTATACTTACTATTGAAGAAGGTTCAATAGGAGGTTTTGGTTCTCATGTTTCTCATTTATTATCTAGTAAAGGTATATTTGATAAAGGATTAAAATTCAGATCTTTGACGTTACCTGATATATTTATTGATCAAGATAAACCAGATTTAATGTACGACCAAGCAGGTTTAAATTCAAAACAAATAATAGAAGAAATAGAGTTGATTTTATTTAACAGATCAGGAATAAAAATTATTAAATAAATTTAAAATAATTTTATTTACATTGAGCCTTATGCATTAAGTAATGATCTAACAAAACACAATTCATCATTGCTTCTCCAATAGGAACGGCTCTTATTCCAACGCAAGGATCATGACGTCCTTTAACTGATATTGATGTATTTTTTCCAAATTTATCAATAGTTTTTCTCGAAGATAAAATAGAAGAAGTTGGTTTGACAGCAAAAGAGACTACTATTTCTTGTCCTGATGAAATTCCACCAAGTATTCCACCTGCATTGTTTGAATTAAAATTAGTATTTTTTCCTTTGTTAAATATTTCATCAGAATTTTGTTCACCAGACAATTGAGCAGAATTCATTCCTGATCCTATATTTACTCCTTTAACAGCATTTATACTCATCATTGCAGCTGCTAAATCCATATCTAACTTAGAGTATATTGGCGCCCCAAGACCAGGAGGTATGCCTCTTGCTCTTACTTCAATAATTGCTCCACAAGATGAACCAGACTTTCTCACGCTTAGTAAATATTTTTCCCATAATTTTATTATAGATTTATCAGGACAAAATAATTGATTTTTTTTTATATAATTATCATTCCATTTGCTAACGTCACAGCCTAAAATACCCAGTTGAGTTACAGCTCCAACCACCTTAAATTTTTTGCCAATTTTTGTTTCCAAAACTTTCTTAGCTATTGCTCCTGCCGCTACTCTTGAGGCAGTTTCTCTTGCAGACTGTCTCCCTCCACCTCTATAATCTCTTATTCCATACTTTTTAAAATATGTGTAATCTGCATGACCAGGTCGAAACTTATTCTTAATAGTTTCGTAATCTCTAGATCTCATATCTTTATTATAAATAACCAAAGAAATAGGTGTCCCAGTTGATTTTCCTTCAAATACTCCTGACAAAATATTCACTTTGTCATCCTCTTTTCTTTGAGTTGTAAATTTTGATTGGCCTGGTTTTCTTTTGTTTAGTTCAATTTGGATATCACTTTCTTTAATTGAAATATTTGGAGGACACCCATCTACCACACAACCAATAGCTGGCCCATGAGATTCTCCCCATGTAGTAAAACGAAATAACTTTCCAAAAGTATTAAATGACATTATTAATATTATATAAATTATTTTGTTTAAATTATGAATGAAAAAAACTCATTAGGCCTAGATTATTGCTTTAAAGATCATGATAATCCACTAGATCTGTTTGAAGAATGGTATGCAGAAGCCAAAAAAACTGAAATAAATGATCCAAATGCACTTTCATTAGCAACTGTTGATGAAAATGGCGCTCCATCAGTTCGTATGGTTTTACTTAAAGATTTTAGTGTTAAAGGATTTGTTTTTTATACAAATTTAAACAGTAAAAAAAGCGTGGATATAAAAAAAAATCCACAAGTCTCAATTTGTTTTCATTGGAAAAGTATTCTAAGGCAAATTAGAATAAATGGAAAAGTTTCAAATGTTTCTGATGCAGAAGCTGACACATATTATAACAGCAGAGGATATGGTAGCAGAATTGGAGCATGGGCATCAGATCAAAGTAATGTTTTAAAAAATAGACAACAGCTATATGATTCAATTAATGAATATGAAAAAAAATACCCTGATAAAAATAAAGTTCCGAGACCTAGTCATTGGTCGGGATGGTGTTTAAATCCTAATACTATTGAATTTTGGCTAGATGGCAAAAGTAGAATTCATGAAAGATTAAAATATATCAAGAATAATAATAATTGGAACAAAGTTTTGTTGAGCCCTTAAAATGTTCTTTCCAAGCTAAATGAAGTAAGATTTTTAAGTATATTTTTTTCTTTTGACTCTTTAAAAATATTTAATGCATTTGATGCAAGATTAACAAAATAGTCTGCTTTTGAGTAGCATTCCGAAATAATATTATAATCTTTAATTAAATTAAGAACTTTTTGAAAATCACCTTCGTTTCTAATTTGTTTTTCAAATATATTTTTAAGTTCATTTTTTTCTAATTTACTAGCTTTTTGATAAACTAGAATTATGGGTAAAGTGATTTTGCCTTCGTAAAAATCATTTCCTATTTCTTTTCCAAAAATTTTTAAATCCGAATTATAGTCTAAAGTATCATCCGCTATCTGAAATGTTAAACCAAGATTTTTACCATAAACCTCGAGAGCTTGTTTAATTTTATTTTCTTTGTTGGCCAATATTGCACCAACCTTTGTTGATGCTGCAAATAAAGATGCAGTTTTTGCAGAAATTATTTTTTGATAAGTGTCTTCCAACATATCAATTTCACCTTTATGTTGAAGCTGCAAAACTTCTCCTTGAGAAATTTCTGCTGAAGTTGATGATAATAATTTAAGAATTTCTAGATTTCCATCTTCAACCATCATTTCAAAACATCTGCTAAGTAAATAATCACCTACAAGTATTGATGACTGATTTCCCCAAATTTGATTAAGAGTTTTTTTACCCCTTCTTATCTTTCCATTGTCAATTACATCATCATGCATTAATGTTGCAGCATGAATTAGTTCTACGCAGGTTGCTAAATTTATGTCTCTCCCACCTTTAGTATATCCAGATAGTTTAGCAGACCCGAGAGTAAGTAAAGCTCTTAACCTTTTACCACCTGTTTTGACATGGTATTTTGTCATTTCATCTACCAATTCAACTTTACTTGATAGTTTGTTCAGAATATTTACCTCAACTAAAGCTAATTTATCATCTACAGAATTTTTTAATTCTAAATATGAATTATTTACCTGCTTTTTAAGCTGAACAACTGTTCCCATATAAATAACCTAGTATAATTCGACTTTTATTATACTTATCAATTGACGCACCTTATTCTACAACTATAAGGAGATTTTATATTTTAATAAAAGATCTATAAGATTCATTATGTTTTCATTTTTCAAAAAGAAAAAAATCGTTCCTTATATTAGGTTAAGTGGAGTTATTGGTAATGTTGGTAAATTTAAACAGGGTATAGATTTTAATGGACAACAAGAAATAATTAAAAAAGCATTTTCTATAAAAAAAACAGAAGCTGTAGCAATATCAATTAATTCGCCTGGAGGGTCTCCAGTGCAGTCGCACCTAATTTATAGATATATTAGGGAGTTAGCAAAAAAAAATAAAAAAAAAGTAATTGTTTTTGCAGAAGACGTAGCTGCATCAGGTGGATATCTTATTGCGTGTTCTGGAGATGAAATTTATGCGAATTCTAGCTCTATAATTGGTTCAATAGGAGTAATATATTCCTCATTTGGTTTTAAAGATTTAATTAAAAAAATTGGCGTACAAAGAAGAATTTATACAGCTGGTAAAAACAAAAGTACTCTCGACCCTTTTGTAGACGAAAAGCAAGAAGATATAGACAGGTTAAAAAAAATTCAATTGGAACTCCATCAAGACTTTATAGATGTTGTAGAAGAAAGTAGAGGAAACAAATTAAAAAAAGAAGAAAATATAGAATTGTTCACAGGTGAATTCTGGTCAGGAAGAAAAGCAAAGGAATTAGGACTAG
Organism: uncultured Pelagibacteraceae bacterium; assembly: GCA_902522225.1. Lineage (GTDB taxonomy): Bacteria > Pseudomonadota > Alphaproteobacteria > Pelagibacterales > Pelagibacteraceae > Pelagibacter. The sequence continues at coordinate 12,842 of CABYUS010000005.1, read as the reverse complement.
TTGATAATTTGGGAAATGCCGACCAAGTATTAAAGGAAAAATTTGGAGATGATGTGGTAATTAAAAAATTTGAAAAATCAAAAGGATGGTTAGCAAAAAAACTTTCATCATCAGAGGATCAAGCAGATAAATTGGTTTCTATTTTAGAAGAAAGATCAATTTGGCAAAGATATGGCTTCTAAAAAAATAATTCCAAAAAAAAAAATTCAAACTTTTCAAGATACAATTTTTAATTTACAAAAGTTTTGGGCTAAGCATGGATGCTCTATTCTTCAACCTTACGATATGGAAGTGGGAGCTGGAACATTTCATCCTGCAACAACTTTAAGATCTCTTGGACCAAAACCTTGGAAAGCAGCTTATGTACAACCTTCAAGAAGACCAACCGATGGACGCTATGGGGATAATCCAAATAGATTACAACATTATTATCAGTTTCAAGTTCTTATAAAACCATCGCCGAGCAATATTAAAAAACTTTACCTAAATAGTCTTATGTCAATAGGCATAGATTATAAAGACCATGATATAAGATTTGTTGAAGATGATTGGGAAAGTCCAACACTTGGTGCTGCAGGATTAGGATGGGAAGTTTGGTGTGATGGAATGGAAGTAAGCCAATTCACTTATTTTCAGCAAATGGCAGGAATAGAATGTAATCCTGTATCTGTGGAGCTTACCTACGGTTTAGAAAGATTGTGTATGTTTACTCAATCAAAAAAAAACGTTTTTGATTTAGTTTGGAATAATGAAGGCATTTTATACAAAGATATTTACCATCAATCTGAGAAAGAATTTTCAAAATACAATTTTGAAATAGCAAATACAGATAATCTATTTAAAATTTTTGATATGACTGAAAGCGAGGCGAAAAACTTAGCAATTCAAAAATTATCACTACCAGCTTATGATCAATGCTTAAAAGCAAGTCACGTATTTAATATATTAGATGCCAGAGGAGTAATTAGCGTTGCACAGAGAGCGGAGTATATCTCAAGAATAAGGGATATAGTAAAAGATACAGGAAAAGTCTGGTTAGAAAGCCAAAGCTAATATGTCAGAATTTTTTTTAGAGGTTTTTACGGAGGAAATTCCAGCGAAATTACAATCATCAGCAAGGAATAATTTATTAAAAATATTTAGAGATTTTTTTGCAAAAGAGAACATAGAGATCCGAGGAAAAGAAAAAGCTTATTCAACACCTAATAGGCTAATTATACATTTTGATAAAATTAAAAAAGAGATCATAAAAAAAGCTGAGGAAATTAGAGGTCCAAAAACTGAAGCTCCAGATATCGCAATTGAAGGGTTTATTAAATCAAACAATATAAAAAAAAAAGATATATTTAAAAAACAGACAGATAAGGGAGAATTTTATTTTTTTAAAAATCCAAAAATCAAATTAAAAACACATGACATTTTAGAAAAAAATATTCCAGATATATTAAATAGTATTAGTTGGAATAAATCTATGAAGTGGGGACAGTACCAACTTTATTGGGGAAGACCATTAAAATCAATTCTAGCAGTTTTAGATGGAAAAACCCTTAATTTTAAATATCATCATTTAAATAGTTCAAACGTAACGTATATTGATAAAAATTTAGAAGAAAAAACTAAATTATTCAAAAGTTTTTCTGAGTATCAATCTTATTTTAAAAAATTAAAAATTATAATTGATAATAATTTTCGTGAAAAATTTATATATGAGGAATTAAAAAAAATATCTTTAAGAAAAAATCTAAAAATAGAAATTGATAAAAACTTACTTAAAGAAGTGACTGATCTAGTAGAAAAACCAAAAATTTTATTTTGCTCATTTGATAAGAAATTTTTACAGATACCTGAAGAAATAATTATTTTAACTATGAAATATCATCAAAAATATTTTTCAATTTTAGATAATAATGGAAAACTTACAAATAATTTTTTTGTAGTTTCTGATAATGAGGACTCTAATGGATACATTAAAAGTGGAAATGAAAGTGTTATAGAGGCCCGTTTAAGTGATGCAGAATTTTTCTGGAGGAAAAATAAATCACAAAATATGGTAAAACAAGTTTCAGAGCTAAAAAAAGTTAATTTTTTTAAAGGACTTGGAAGTTACTTTGAAAAAGTTCAAAGGATCAGAAAACTTAGCGGTATAATTTCTGATGAACTTTTGATTAGCAAGGAAAAAATAGAAATTGCCTCATCAATATGTAAAGTTGATTTGCTCTCTGACTTAGTTGGTGAATTTCCAGAACTCCAAGGAATTTTAGGAGGTTATTATGCAAACGCTCAAGGTTTTGAAAAAGATGTGTGTTTAGCTGTTAGTGAGCATTATCTTCCAATTGGAATTGATAGTAAAATTCCAAAAAAACCCTACAGTATTGCCTTATCATTAAGTGATAAATTAGATTCTCTAGTTGGTTTTTTTGGAAAAAATTTAAAACCTACTAGCTCAAAAGATCCGTACGCCTTGAGAAGATCAGCTACAGGCATCATAAGAATAATAATCGAAAACAATAAGAAATTTAAGCTCAGGGATTTAATTAATTATTCAGCTAATCTTTATAATCAACAAGAATTAAAGATTGAAGATAGTAATTTACAACACGAAATAGGAGAATTTTTAGTTGATAGATTAAGAAATTATATGAAAGAAAAAGAAATCAGAACTGATATTATTGAGAGCGTTGTTGGAAATAATGGGATTGATAATATTTTGGACTCTTACAAAAAGGCACTTAATTTTAACAAAGTGATTAAAAAGCAAATTGGTGAGGATGTTGTGTTTATTTATAAAAGAGCTTCAAATATAATTTCTGAGCCTATTAAAAAAAAAGAGTTAGAGCAAATGTCAAATGCTGATCCTGGATTATTTAAAAATGAGATAGAAAAAAATTTGTATAAAAAAATTCACGAAATTAGAAAATTTTTTACAAATGTTGCTAATGAAAATGAATATCAAAATATGTTAATAGAATTAGCTTCTTCAAAAAAAGAGGTGACCGATTTTTTTGACAATGTAACTGTTAATGATGAGAATGATGCAATTAGAATTAATAGGTTAGGATTATTACAAATGTTGTGTGCCACATTTAATAATTATTTAAATTTTTCTAAAATTGATAATGGCTAATGAAAAAACTTATATTTAATTTTAATAAAAGAGGAATTTTTAGTCTCAAGAACTCAAAAAATATTTTGGGCGGGAAAGGAGCTAACCTTTCTGAAATGACTAACTTAGGATTTCCAGTCCCACCAGGATTTATAATCTCGACAGAAGTTTGCGAAATATTTTATAAAAATAATAAATCACTTAATAAAAATATTATTAAGGAAATTTTTAAGGAATTAAAAAAAATAGAAATAAACTTAGGGAAGAAATTTGGAGATAAGGAAGATCCTTTGCTTCTATCCGTGCGATCTGGTGCACGTGTGTCTATGCCTGGTATGATGGATACTATTTTAAATTTAGGTCTTAATGACATTACTACAATTGCATTAGGTAAAAAAACTTCAAATTTTAGATTTGCAAATGATAGCTATAGAAGATTTATTCAAATGTATTCAGGAGTTGTTCTTGGTATTGAAAATTATAAATTTGAAGAAATAATTGAAAATTATAAACTTACAAAAGGTGTTTTGTTAGATACTGATCTTGATGAAGATGATCTGGGAAATTTGGTAAAAGATTTTAAAGATTTAGTTAAAAATGAAACAAAAAAAGAATTTCCACAAGATCTAGCTAAACAATTATTAGGTGCTATTTCCTCAGTATTCTTGTCTTGGGAAAGCAATAGAGCAAAAGTTTATAGAAAATTAAACCAAATTCCTTCGAGTTGGGGAACTGCAGTAAACGTTCAGTCAATGGTATTTGGAAATATGGGAAATGACTGCGCAACTGGAGTAGTTTTTACAAGAAACCCTTCTGACGGAAAAAATGAAATTTATGGGGAATATTTGATTAATGCGCAAGGAGAGGATGTTGTTGCGGGAACAAGAACCCCACAATACATAACATTAAAAGCTAAAAACGAATCAAAATCAAAAGAAAAATCTTTAGAAGAAAGTATGCCAAAAATTTTTAAACAATTAATAAATAATCTAAAAAAGTTAGAAAAATATTATAAAGATATGCAAGATGTTGAATTTACTATTGAAAATAAAAAACTTTGGATACTACAAACAAGATCTGGAAAAAGAACATCAAAATCTGCAGTAAAAATTGCTGTAGACATGGTTAAAGAAAAGTTAATTTCTAAAAAACAAGCAATTATGAGAATTGAACCAAGTTCTCTTGATACACTGTTACACCCCACTTTGGATGAAAAAAGCAAAATAGAGGTTATTGCAAATGGTTTGCCAGCTTCCCCAGGAGGAGCTAGTGGAAGGGTAGTGTTCTCATCTAATGAAGCAGAGCGACTTAACGATATGATGCAGAATACAATATTAGTTAGAATAGAAACTTCCCCAGAAGATATACACGGCATGCACGCAGCAAAAGGAATTTTAACATCAAGAGGGGGAATGACATCGCATGCAGCAGTTGTTGCGAGAGGTATGGGAAGACCTTGCGTTTCTGGTTCAAGTGAAATTAAAATCGATTATGGCAAAAAAATTTTTAAAACAAAAAATTACGAAATTAAAGAAGGAGATGTAATTACCATAGATGGTTCAACTGGTAGAATTATATTAGGAGAAGTAAAAACTATCAAACCAGAAATTTCAGGAGATTTTTCTAAAGTAATGAGTTGGGCAGATAACTACAGAAAACTAAAAATTAGAACAAATTCTGAAACACCTGAAGACAGCAAAATTGCAAGAGAGTTTGGTGCAGAAGGAATTGGATTATGTAGAACAGAACATATGTTTTTTGATGAAGAAAGAATACTTTCTGTGAGACAAATGATTTTATCAAAATCAAGAGAAAATAGAGATAATGCTTTGTCAAAACTTTTACCTCATCAAAGAAACGATTTTATTGAAATATTTAAAATTATGAGTGGGTTTCCAGTTACTGTAAGATTGCTTGATCCTCCTTTACATGAGTTTCTTCCTAGAAATTCAAATGAAATTATAGATGTTGCGAAATCTTTAAATCTCAATTCAAAAGATGTTGAAACAAGAATATCTGAACTTCATGAACAAAATCCTATGCTAGGACATAGAGGTTGCAGGCTGGCAATATCTTTTCCAGAAATATATGAGATGCAATGTAGAGCTATATTTGAAGCACTAGTAGAGTGCAAAAGAAGAAAATTTAAATCAATAATTCCTGAAATAATGATTCCATTAGTTTCTACTGAAGCAGAAATTAAAATTATGAAAGATCTTGTAATAAGAGTAGCTAAGGAAGTCCAAAAAGAAAGCAAAACTAAAGTTGATTTTTTAGTTGGAACTATGATTGAATTACCAAGAGCGGCTATAAAAGCTCAAGATATTGCAAAGCACGCTGAATTTTTTAGTTTTGGCACAAATGATTTAACCCAAACAACATTTGGAATAAGTAGAGATGACAGTGGTAAGTTTTTAAATGACTATATTGAAAATAAAATATTTGATATTGATCCTTTTATATCAATAGACGAGGGAGTAGGCGAATTGATTGAGATAGCGGCCAATAAGGGCAGAAAACAAAATAGAAAAATTAAATTAGGAATTTGTGGAGAACACGGTGGAGATCCAAAGAGTATACATTTTTGTTCAAAAACAGGTTTACATTATGTGTCTTGTTCGCCCTATAGAGTTCCAGTTGCGAGATTAGCGGCAGCACAAGCTGAAATAAAAAAATAATTATATCTCCAGTTTCAAGTCTAATGCTGAGGAGCTATGGGTCAAACTTCCTATAGAAATTCTATTTACTCCAGTTTGTGCAACTTTTTTAACGGTTTTTAAGTTAATATTTCCAGAGGCTTCAGTTTTATAATATCTTTTTGCTAATTTAACAGCTTTTTTAAGAGTAGCTGTACTCATATTATCCAGAAGAACAGTATTAAATTTTAGGCCAATTATTTGTTTAAGTTGATTCAAATTATCAACTTCGACAGTTATTTTTCTGCCTTTTTTATTCTTTATGGCTTTTAAAATTAAAGATTTAATATCACATATAGCAACATGGTTATCTTTAATTAAAAACTCATCACTCAAATTAAACCTATGATTTAATCCTCCTCCAACTTTTACTGCATATTTTTGAACGTATCTTAATGTTGGTATTGTTTTTCTAGTACAGCAAATTTTAGTTTTCTTTCCCACCTTATTTACAAAAAGGTTAGTTTTAGTTGCAATACCTGAGATATGGCTTACAAAATTAAGTGCAACCCTTTCTCCTATAAGAATATTTTGTACTCTACCTTCAATAGTTGCGATGACTTCATTTTTTTTAACTATCGATCCTTCTTTTTTTTTAGTACTAAATTTAATTTGTTTATCAATTAAACTAAAAGTTTCTTTTGCAAAATTTAATCCAGCAATAATTCCATTTTGATTTGAAATTAGTTTAATCTTTTTTTTTATTTTTCTATCTATCAATGCAGAAGTTATATCCCCACTAGGATAGAGGTCTTCATTTAGAGCTTTTTTACAGATATTTCTTACAAAATTTTTATTTAATTTTAACACAGATTTTATCTGCCAATTTCTGTCATTCTTTCCACAGATTTTCTTGCTTTTGCAATCGTTTCTTGATCCATTACTAACTCATTGGTTTCGTTTCTTAGACAATCTAGTATTTTTGGCAATGTTATTTTTTTCATGTGTGGGCATAAATTACATGGTCTAATAAATTCAACGTTTGGATTATCAATTTGAACATTATCACTCATAGAGCATTCTGTAACCATCATTACTTTTTCTGGTTGATTATCTTTTACATATTTTATCATTCCACTTGTTGATCCTGCAAAATCACTTGCTTTTATAACATCAGGAGGACATTCAGGATGGGCTATAATCTTGATTCCAGGATTATTTTTTCTAATTTCATTAATTTCTTCATCATTAAATTGCTCGTGAACCTCACACGTTCCTTTCCAGGAAATAATCTCAACATCAGTTTGAGAGGCGACATACTTAGCTAAAAAATCATCTGGTAGAAATATTACTTTTTTAACTCCGAGTGAATTTACTATTTTTACTGCGTTAGCTGAAGTACAACAAACATCTGTTTCAGCTTTTACATCTGCAGATGTATTTACATACGACACCACAGGAACACCTGGATATTTTTTTTTTAAATTTCTTACATCATCACCTGTTATTGACGATGATAATGAACATCCTGCACTCATGTCAGGTAATAGAACTTTTTTTTTAGGACTCATTAGTTTTGCTGTTTCAGCCATAAAATGAACGCCACACATAACGATTATATCTGCTTTAGTTTTTGCTGCTTCGACTGCTAATGCTAAAGAGTCTGCAGAAAAATCAGAAATTCCGTGATAAATTTCTGGAGTTTGATAATTATGAGCAAGAATTACTGCGTTCTTTTCTTTTTTCAGCTTATTAATTTCATAAATATATGGAGCATGAGTAGACCATTCTATTTCAGGCATTGCCTTAGAAATCTTTCTATAAATAGGGTCCGTTGCTTTTCTTATTTCAGATGTAAATTCCATAATTAAATCTATCAACTTGAAAGTAAATTGTCATTCAATTAATCTGACGCACTGAAGCGGCCATGCTGAAACTGGTAGACAGGCTTGGTTGAGGGCCAAGTGGGGGTTTCCCCATGAGAGTTCGAGTCTCTCTGGCCGCACCAATACTTGATAGAGTTATTAATCCCAATGTATCTGTAGGTGACGCCTCTAGATGTGCCCTAATATCTATGGACTCTACTTTAAAAAGTGATTTAACAGTAGGACCACCAATTGATTTTGCAGTTTATAAAAAAGACGAAAATAAACTTGCTGCTTTAAAATGCTTAAACCTAACTGATGATGACTATGCCAAGGTTTGCAATCAGTGGTCAGATGGAATATTTAAAATTTTTAATTCATTTCCTCGTTTTGATTGTGAATAATTAATTTATCCAATCAGGCATCGAAATTTTTATCTTACCTTCTTCAGTTTCATAGATTTTATTATAATCTAGATTCTCATTTCCTATTTTAATTATTCCAAATGGAAACTTATTATCTATTATAACTTTTCCAATTTCAATCCCTTTATTTCTAATTTTGTTATCAATTGATATTTTTCCTTCAACTAATTTCAATGGCAAAAGTCTTTTGGATAATTTATTTTTAAGTTTTATCCTAGCAGTATTTTCTTGACCAACATAGCAACCTTTTTTAAAGTCTATACCATTAAGTTCCTGAAAATTACACTCTATTCCAAAAATTTTGTTATTAAGATTGCTCATGTTAATTTGTGGAATTCCCATCTCATAGCTGTGCCTGTAATATTCTTCAGGACTAGATTTTTTTAAATTAAGTTTTTTAATTGACATTTCTAATTTTTCTAAATTCATTATAATTCTACCTCCTAGTTTTACATTTCTTGGATCAAGGAATATACAATCTTCATTATAATTTATTGTATTCCCATGAAGGTTTTGCGCTTTTTCGAAAGTCATAAATTTTTCTTGGCTAATTGCAGCTACTGTAAATTCATTAGATAGGTTTATAATTTCTATATTCGATCTTAGTTTGTAGGTATTTAAAGTATTATATAGCTTATCAATTTGGCTTTTTTCACAATCTATCAAAAAACCTGACTTATGTTTTATAATTATAAAATCATATAAATATTTACCTTGAGGTGTTAACAAGGAGGCAAAACAAGTATTTTCGACTGTAACTTTATTAATATCATTTGATATAAGATTTTGTAAAAACTCAGTAACGTCATTCCCATTTATATAAAGAATACCTCTATCTTCCAGTATGTATAAGTTATCTAAATTCATAATTGATTGGACATTGATTATAATATAATTACTTTTATTATAAATGTTAGATCTAATAATTAAAAATGGAACATGTTTTATAAATGGTTCGTTAGAAAAATACGATATTTCTATTAAAGATGGAAAAATTCATAGTATTGGTGAAATTGCTTCTGAAGCAAAAGAAATATTTGACGCCAAAGATCTAATTGTTTTACCCGGATGCATAGATACTCAAGTCCACTTTAGAGAGCCAGGCTCGACTGATACGGAAGACCTTCATTCTGGAAGTAGAGCTGCTATTGTAGGAGGTATTACAGCCCTTTTTGAAATGCCAAATACAAATCCTCCAACTGCAAACAAGGTAGAATTTCAAAAAAAATTAGACCTTGCAAAAAATAGAATGTATTCCAACTATGCTTTTTATTTTGGTGCTACAGCCAACAACGCAAATGATTTAGCGGATTTAAAAAACTTAGAGGGATGTTGTGGAATTAAACTTTTCGCAGGTTCTTCAACTGGTAATCTTTTAGTTGCTGAAGAAAAGGATATTGAAGTAGTATTTCAAAATAGTTCAAAAGTTGTTGCAGTTCACTCAGAAGATGAAGCTATTTTAAATATTAATAAAAAATTAATTAAAAAAGGTGATGTTCATTCACATCCTATTTGGAGAAGTGAAGAATGTGCAATGTCTTCAACAAGAAGAATAGTTAAAATTGCAGAACGATACAATAAAAAAGCACATATTCTTCACGTTACTACAAAACAAGAAATTGATTTTTTATCACAACATAAAGGAAATATTACATTTGAAATAACTCCGCAGCATTTAACAATTTATGCTCCAGATTGTTACAATAAGTTAGGAACTTATGCTCAAATGAATCCTCCAATAAGAGATAAATCTCATTATGATAGATTATGGTATGCTGTAAGAAACGATTACAACGATACCATAGGATCTGATCATGCTCCTCATTTAAAAGAAAACAAAGATAAAGAATATCCTAATTCACCATCAGGTATGCCAGGAGTTCAAACTTTATTACCTGTCATGTTAAATCATGTTAATGATGGTAAATTAAAGTTAGGTCAATTAGTAAAGTTACTTTGCGAAAATCCGGTTAAAATATTTGGAATAAAAAATAAAGGGTATATTAAAAAAGATTATGATGCTGATTTTACCCTTGTAAATCTTGACAAAACTATTGAAATAAAAAATGAAAATATAGAGAGTAAATGTGGATGGTCACCATTTAATGGAAATAAATTAAAAGGAACACCAGTTGCAACAATTATCAATGGAGAAATTAAAATGAAGGATGGAAAAATAATTGGAGATCCAACAGGCAAACCTTTAAAATTTAGCGATCAATAATATGAGACATCCGCATCATTATAGAATTTCTATAGCATTAGCTATTTCTGCAGGCGCCTGGGGAATATATTGGTTACCACAAAGAATTCTAGAAGATGGAGGTCTGACAGGTGGATGGGGAACAATCTCACAAATGGTTATTGGATTTTTATTATTATCTCCAATTGCTATTTGGCGACTTATTAAAGGAAGAGGAACTGGATTTGAACTTCCAGTAGTTGGCTTGTTAATGGGTGGAGGCTTTATATGTTATGCATTAAGTTTTCTTTTAACTGATGTAATCAAGGCGTTAATATTATTTTATATGACGCCTATTTGGACAACAATTTTTGAAATAATATTTTTAAAAAAAAAGCATGGTTGGCAAAGAGTTTTGACTTTAAGTTTAGCTCTTGGTGGATTGTGGGTTGTTTTCAGTCAAACTACATTTCTTCCTTTACCACAAAATGCTGGAGACTTTTTGGCTTTAATTGGTGGAGTTATGTTTGCGGGAGGAATGATTAGATTAGAGAGTGTTAAGATAGATGGTGTTTTTCCAATAATATTTTCTTTTTTTTTCTATGGAGCGTTATTTAATATAGTGGCAGGCTTCTTTTTGTCAGATTATCTAGGAGCTGTACCTGAACTTCAAGCTTTTGTATCTATGTCAGTTTTTTTAATTCTTTTATCGGTATTTTATTTTATTCCAACTGGAATAGTTATTCTTTGGGCCCCAACTCAACTTGGCGCAGGATTGTGCTCAATTTTATTCTTGAGTGAAATTTTAGTTGGTGTAATTAGCTCAAGTCTACTTACTGACGAACCATTTGGTTGGCGTGAAATACTAGGAAGTACCATGATTATTATTGGGGGAATATTGGCTGTAGTATTACCATCAAAAACTGAAGTTAAATCCTAAAGTTATTTTAAGATATTATTTTGAATTAAATCGTCTTTTATCTCATCTAAAATTTTTGGATCATCGATCGTAGCTGGTATTTTATATTCTTCTTTGTCTGCAATTTTTCTTATGGTTCCCCTTAAAATTTTACCCGATCTTGTTTTTGGTAAACGTTTAATTACAATTACTATTTTAAATGCAGCTACAGGCCCTATTTTATCTCTGACCATTTGAATACACTCTTTAGAAACAGTTTCGTTGTCTTTATCTACACCTGATTTTAAAACAACTAATCCTATTGGTAATTGTCCTTTAAGTTTGTCGGCTATACCTAGTACTGCACATTCAGCAACAGATTGATGTTCAGATAATACCTCTTCAATTGCACCGGTGGATAATCTATGTCCTGCAACGTTAATAATGTCATCAGTTCTAGACATAATCCAAATATATCCATCTTCATCTATATGACCCGCATCATAAGTTTGATAATATCCTTCATAGTTGCTCATGTAATTTTCTTTATATCTTTCATCAGCATTCCAAAGTGTTGGAAATGTCCCAGGAGGCAGTGGAAGTTTGACAACAATATCTCCCATTTCATTTGGTTTTGCAATTGAGTTATCTGATTTTATAATTTTAACATCATAACCTGGCACTGCTTTGCAGGCAGAACCATATTTTGTTTTCATCATTTCAATTCCAGTACAATTGGAACTAATCGCCCAACTTGTTTCTGTCTGCCACCAGTGATCAATTACAGGAACATTTAGTAAATTCTCTGCCCATTTAATTGTATCAGGATCTGCTCGCTCGCCAGCTAAAAACAAAGACTCAAATGAACTTAAATCATACTTACTAAAAAATTTTCCATCAGGATCTTCTTTCTTGATAGCTCTAAAAGCAGTTGGTGCAGTAAAAAGAGATTTAACTTTATAATCTGATATTATTTTCCAAAAAGCACCAGCATCTGGAGTACCCACTGGTTTACCTTCAAATAGAACTGTGGTGCATCCTTTAAATAGAGGTGCATAAACTATGTAAGAGTGACCGACAATCCATCCAATATCACTTGCTGACCACCATATATCGCCAGTATCAATATTGTAAATATTTTTCATAGTCCACTTCAAAGCCACTATATGACCACCAATATCTCTTACTATCCCTTTCGGTATACCTGTTGTACCCGATGTATAAAGTATGTAGGCAAATTCATTAGATTTCATCTCGACACAGTCAACCTCTTTAGCGTTTGATAAAGATTCGTCCCAACTTATCTCTTTGGGAGCGGATAATTTGACTTCATGACCAGATCTTTGAAAAAGTATCATCTTTTCAATTTTATGAGATGCCATTTTAATAGCTTCATCTACTAATGGTTTGTACTCAACTGTTCTTCCAGGTTCAAATCCGCATGAGGCAGTAACCAAAACTTTAGCTTTGCTATCATCAATTCTACTAGCAAGTTCATTTGAGGCAAAACCCCCAAATACCACGGAGTGAATTGCTCCAATTCTACCACATGCTAACATAGCAATAACTGCTTCAGGTATCATAGGCATATAAATGATTACTCTATCTCCTTTTATCACTCCTTGTTTTGACAAAGCTCCAGCAAATTTAGATACTTTTTGTCTTAATTCGTTGTATGAGTATTTTTTCTTGTTGCCTGTAATAGGGCTATCATAAATTAGAGCTATTTTATC
>CABYUS010000004.1 GCA_902522225.1 uncultured Pelagibacteraceae bacterium | reverse complement strand
GGAATGACTGATAGATATGCAATAAATCTATATAAAAAAATTAAATGAATATTTTTGAGATATATAAAAAAAAAATAATAAAGTTTATTACTGATGAAACTTCCAAAGGTAATTTGGAAAGTGGTGATGTGCTTAAAAATATTAATGTAGATACTCCACCAGAAAATTTAAATTATGATTTATCAACTAATGTTGCTATGGTTTTGTCAAAATTAAATAAAAAAGCACCAAACATTTTAGCAGAGCAAATCATTAAAATTTTAAAAGAGAAAGACAGCAGCATTGATCAAATTGATTTTGCTAAACCTGGTTTTATAAATATTAAATTTAATAGTGTATTTTGGAAAGAATTTGCAGAAGATTTGCTAAATCAAAATCTTTCATATGGTATCAACCAAAAACTAATTAAAAAGTCTTTTTTAATTGAATTTGTTTCAGCAAATCCAACTGGACCTTTGCATGTTGGCCACTGTAGAGGAGCAATTTTAGGAGATACATTAGCAAATTTACTTAAATTTCAAGGTCATGATGTTACAAAAGAGTATTATGTTAACGATTATGGAAATCAAATTATTAGTTTTTCTAAATCTGTTTATTTAAGAATAAGAGAAATTCAATATAAAGAACCATTTCCTCAAGACGAAAACCTCTATCCAGGGGATTATATTTCAGAAATAGCGAAAAAAATTATTGATGAAAATAAATCTTTAAATTTTGAAAATTTTGAAAATATAAAAGAAATTATAGGACCTTTAGCAATTGAAAAATCACTTGAAATGATAAAACAAAATTTATTAAACCTAGGTATTAATCATGATAATTTTGTTAAAGAAACACTTTTAGTAGAAAAAAAAGAAGTTGATAAATCAGTAGAATTGCTAAAGAAAAAGAAATTTATATACACGGGTAAGATTGATGCACCAGAATTTGAAAATGAAAAAAATTGGCAGAAGAGAGATCAACTACTTTTTAAATCAACAGATTTTGGTGATGATAAAGATCGTGCCTTGCAAAAAGCAGATCAAACATGGACTTACTTTGCAAGCGATATAGCTTACCATTTAAACAAAGTTAATCGAAATTTTGATATTTTAATAAATATACTTGGCGCAGATCATGCTGGATATATCAAAAGAATTACCGCCGCTGTTGAAGCTTTAACTGATGATAAAAATAAACTTGTTTGTAAAGTTAGCCAATTAGTTAAATTGATTAAAGATAACAAACCTTTCAAAATGTCAAAAAGAAAAGGAACATATATTACAGTTGAAGATTTAATTCATGAGGTAGGAAAAGACGCAACAAGATTTATAATGTTAAATCGTAGTAGTGACGTAGAGCTTGATTTTGATTTTTCTAAGGTGAAAGAAAAATCTAAAGACAATCCCTTGTATTATGTACAATATTGTTATGCAAGGATAGCCTCAGTTTTTAGAAATTCAGATTTAGATGTGGAACAAGATATTAATATATCAGATAATGTTTATAGTTTTTCTAATGAAGATATAAATATACTTAAGATTTTATCAATTTGGCCTAAATGTCTTAATACATCATCTAATAAGTTAGAACCTCATAGAATACCCACATATCTTTATGAATTATCATCTGCATTCCATTCCTATTGGAATATGGGTAAGCAAAACCCTGATCTTAAATTTTTGGATAGAGATGATAAAATTAAAAAAGAAAAGTTAATTTTGTTAAAACTTGTATCAAATGTTATTAAAATAGGCATGACAATAATTGATGTAGATACACCAAAAAAAATGTAGATGATTAAAGAAATTAAATATTTTATTTATATAGCCACCATAATAATCTTTTTATTTTTTGTAGGAAAATACTATTTTTCTGAAACTAATAAAAAAAATAATTATCTTAAGACTTCAATTCTAGATAAAAAAATTCTTAATATTGAAGATAAATTACCAATATTAGAAAGTGATACGGATAATGTAGTGGAATATGTAGAAAACACGCTAAATAAAAATAAAAAAAAATATTATTTTTGGAACCTCTTAAAAAATGATTAGCAAAAGGAGATCATTTATAATTGGCATTAAAGGAAAAAAATTAACCAAACAGGAAATTATATTTTTAAGAAAATATAAACCCTGGGGAATTATCCTATTTTCCAGAAATATTGATAATCTTAATCAGATCAAACAATTAGTAAAGCAAATAAAAATATTATTTAAAGACAAAAAATATCCAATTTTAATTGACGAGGAGGGTGGTCGTATATCTAGATTAAAAAAAATAATAGATAATTCACTTTTTAGCGCAAGTTATTTTGGCAACTTATATAACAAAGACATTAATAAATTTAAAACTTACTACAATGTTTATATCAATCAAATATCTTATCTTTTAAATGAAATTGGCATCAACATAAATTCAGTTCCATGTTTAGATTTAAGTAACTCTAATAAAAGATATATCATTGGTGACAGAGCTTTTTCAAATAATCCAGTACTTGTCTCTAAAATTGGGGATATTTGTATTGATCTATTTCATAAAAAAGGGATTGGCACGATTATAAAGCACATACCTGGTCATGGAGTGACAAAAATAGATAGCCATTTTAAAACACCTATAGTTAACAATAAATTTTCAAAATTGATTAAGAAAGATTTTAAAGCATTTAAAAATAAAAAATCAATAATGGCTATGACATCCCACATTATTTACAAAGATCTAGATAAAATTAACACTGCAACTCATTCAAAAATAGTTATTCAAATGATTAGAGATAAAATTAAATTTAAAAATATCATTATTACTGACGATATATCTATGAAAGCTCTAAAAGCTGATCTAAAAGACAGCGTTATTAAGTCGTTTACAGCAGGTTGTAATTTAGTTCTCCATTGTAATGGGAACATGAGAGAAATGAATATAGTTGCTAAAAATAGTCCATTATTGAGTAATTTTATATTAAAAAAAACATCACAATTATATAAAATTTTAAGTTAATATAAATTGTGAACTCAACTGATTCAAAAATTTTCGAAGTTAATTTAAACGCTTACAATGGTCCCCTAGATGTTCTACTTGATCTTGCAAAATCTCAAAAAGTAGATCTTGAACAAATATCAGTTACAAAGTTAGCAGATCAATTTCATGCTTTTATTACTAAAGCTCAAAATCTTAATTTAGAGATTGCCTCTGAATATTTGCTTATGGCTACTTGGTTAACTTATCTTAAATCAAAATTACTACTTCCAGAAGATGATGATGAAGAATTTAAAGCTTTAGAGGTTGCTGAAAAATTAAAATTACAATTAAAAAAATTGGAATTAATAAGATTACTATCTGATCAAATGCTTAAGAGAAAAAGACTTGGCAGAGATATTTTTATGCGCGGTATGAAGGGTAGGGTTAAATCTACTTATAATACTACATACAATCTAAAGCTTTATGATGTTCTTAAAACTTATTCATCAATAATAATGAAAAAAGATTTTAAAACTATAAATATTCCTAAGCTACCAGTTTTGACAACAGAGGATGGAATTAAAATTATTAAAAGTTTTATTATGAATCTCTCTGTATGGAAAAATATTGATCAATTAATACCAGAAAAGTTTAATAAATTAAAAAATTTAAAGAGATCTGGTAAAGCTGGTTTATTTGCTGGATCTTTAGAATTAGTGAAAGAGGGAAATCTTTTAATTAGACAAGATAAACTTTTTGATGAAATTTTTATAAAACAAAAATAAATGAAAAAAGCAAAGCAAAATAATATTGTGAAATTTCCAAATGCAATTTCAGATGTTGAAAAAGAAATAGAAGCAGTTTTATTTGCTTCTTCCGAACCTTTAACTACTGAGTCTATATTAGAAAAAATCACAAAAAAAAACACCAATGTATTAAAGTGTTTGGAAAAAATACAAAGCTTTTACTTAAATAGAGGTATTAATTTAGTTTGTATCTCAAAAAAATGGTCTTTCCGTACTTCACAAAGTTTGTCTTATTTAATGTCTAGTCAAAAATTTGTTGAAAAAAAATTATCTCAAGCCGCTATAGAAACTTTATCTATTATTGTTTACCATCAACCTGTAACCCGTGCTGAAATTGAAGAAATAAGAGGTGTGGCCTTTGGTACAAATACTTTAGAAATTCTAATGGAATTAAATTGGGTAAAACCTGTTGGAAGAAAAAATGTAATAGGCAAACCTATTCAATATGGAACTACGGATGATTTTTTAAGCCATTTCAGCCTTCAAAAATTATCTGATTTACCTACTATTGACGAGTTAGGATCAGCTGGTTTAATAGATACATCGAGTGTAGATGCATCAATTTTTGGAACTGGTAAATTTTACAAAGAAAAGCAGGAAGATAAGAAAGAAAATATTTATTCAAATATTGATGAAATGCTTAATAGTACCTTAAAAAAAGAAGAAGAAGAATAAAATTTCCTTTCAAATTTTTTTGAAAAATAGTATAAGCACATTATGAGTATAGGTTTTTGGCAAATAGCAATTGTAGTCATTTTAGTAGTTCTTCTATTTGGTAGAGGAAAAATTTCCAGTTTAATGGGAGATGTTGCTAAAGGTATTAAAAGTTTCAAAAAAGGAATGGCTAACGATTCAATTGATGAGAACGAGTCAAAAAATATTTCTGAAAATAAACAAGATTCTAATAAAGAATAATTCAAATGCCACAAATTGGCTGGTTTGAAATTTTAATAATTGCAGCAATCGCAATAATAGTTATTGGTCCTAAGGATTTTCCATTTGTATTAAAAAAAGTTGGTTCGTGGATTGGTACAGCTAAAAGATATGTAAATAATTTTCAAAATGAAATCTCTACACTAGAAAATGATACGGTAGATACAATATCACCAAAAGATAAAGAGAAAGATTTAAAAAATGACAAAGAGTGAAAATGAAACTGGATTTATAAGTCATTTAACTGAACTTAGAAAAAGATTAATTAATACCTTTATTTTTTTATCAATTATTTTTGTAATCTGCTATTTTTTTGCTGAACATATATATGGTTTTTTAGTCAATCCTTATGCAAGTGTAGTAAATGATGATGGTCAAAGTCGAAGATTAATATTTACTGCTCTTCAGGAAACCTTTTTAACTTACTTAAAAGTTTCTTTTTTTGTAGCGTTTTTTATAACATTTCCATTTCTATTAATACAAATATGGAAATTTATTGCGCCAGGTCTTTATGAGAATGAAAAGAAAGCTATCATGCCATATCTTATAGTTACACCAATATTATTTTTTTTGGGAGGAGCACTTGTTTATTATTTAATAATGCCACTTGCCATAAATTTTTTTTTATCATTTGAGAGTTCAGGTGTGGTAACTCAACTACCAATTCAGTTAGAGGCTAAAGTAAATGAGTATTTATCTCTGATTATGAAACTTATATTTGCTTTTGGTCTTAGTTTTCAACTACCAGTTATATTAAGTTTACTTGCAAGAATTAATATTATTGATTCAGCATATCTTAAAGAAAGAAGAAAATATGTTGTAGTAATTATATTTGCTTTTGCAGCATTATTAACTCCACCTGACCCTATCACTCAAATTGGTTTGGCTATACCGCTCTTAATTTTATATGAATTTTCAATAATATCAGTAAGTATAATAGAAAAAAGAAATTCAGTGAAAGAAGATGCATAATATAAAAGATATAAGAAAAAATCTAGAATCATTTAAAAAAGATATTAGTAATAGGTATGTTGATTTTGATTCATCAAACTTTTTAAAACTGGATGAAGAAAATAGAAAGTTAATACAAGAGAAAGAAAAACTAGAGAACGAAAAAAAAACTATTTCTAAATCCAAAGATGAAAAATTATTTGCAAAATCAAAGGAAATTTCAAAAAAAATTGATGATATTTCAAAAAATCAAAATACGTTTAAGAAAAAAATAGATGAAATTCTTTCATCCCTGCCAAATATTGCTTTAATGGATGTCCCTATTGGAAAAGACGAAACCTTCAATAAAGAAATAAAAAAATCTGGCTCAGTACCTAATTTCAAATTTAAACCAAAATCTCATTTTGAGCTTGGAGAAAATCTAGAAATGCTGGATTTTGATTTAGCAACAAAAACATCGGGTAGTAGATTTGTTTTTGTTAAAGGTCAATTGGCTCATTTAGAGAGAGCAATTAGTAACTTTATGATCGATACTCATACACAAAAAAATCAATACAAAGAAATATCACCACCATTAATTGCTTCATCTAATAGTATGTTTGGAACTGGCCAACTCCCAAAATTTGAAAATGACCAGTTTGAGATAAATTTAGATTCGGATGATAGAAAATTTTTAATCCCTACAGCTGAGGTAATTCTAACTAATATAGTTAGAGATAAGATTTTGGATGAGAAAACTTTGCCACAGAGATATGTTGCTTCTACGCCATGCTTTAGAAAAGAGGCTGGAAGTTATGGCAAAGATACTAGAGGTATGATTAGACAACATCAATTTTATAAAGTTGAACTAGTTAGTATTGTTCACCCTAATAATCGATTAGAAGAGCTGGAAAGAATGACAGATTGTGCGACAGGTATTCTTGACCTTCTTGAATTACCTTATAGAAAAATTATTCTGAGCACTGGTGATATGGGCTTCAGCGCAGAAAAAACCTATGATATTGAAGTTTGGCTTCCTTCAGAAAATAATTATAGAGAGATTTCTAGCTGCTCATCATGTGGTTCATTTCAAGCTAGAAGAATGAAATCTAGATTTAAAGATAAAAATAATGAAACTCAGTATGTTTCAACATTAAACGGTAGTGGTTTAGCAGTGGGGAGAACTTTAATTGCAATATTAGAAAATTATCAAAATGAAGATGGATCAATAAAAATTCCCGATATATTGAAGCCTTATATGAATAATATTGAGAAAATATCTAAAAATTAAAGAGTTGTTTTTGCTAGTATAATAAATATAAATACACCAATAATTTAAAGGAAAAATTTATGTCTGGATCTTCTATAGGTCAATTTATACCACTAATATTAATATTTGTAATTTTTTACTTTTTCTTAATCAGGCCTCAACAAAAAAAAGTTAAGGATCATAAAAACATGGTTGATAACTTAAAAAGAGGTGATGACGTTGTAACATCTGGTGGAATTGTTGGAAGAATAGAAAGAGTTATAGACAATGAAAAAGTTGAAGTTCTAATCTCAGATAATGTTAAAGTTGAAGTAGTAAAAGCAACGGGAATACAAAGTTTAGTAAAAGCACCTGAAATCAAAAAATAACATCAAAAATTAAGTGTTATACTTTTCAAAAATAAAAATAATTTCTATATTAATTTTTTCTATTTGTATTAGTTACTTAGCATTTTCTAACTTTGTTAAATTTGATGATAAGTTAATTGGTAACAAAATTAATCTTGGATTAGATTTACAAGGAGGCTCATACCTATTACTCGAAATAGACAATAAGCCTGTTATTTTACGTAATTTACAAAATAAATTAACTTCTATTAGAGCTTATTTAAAAGAAGAGAATATTTCATTCAAGAATATTAAATTAATCGATAATGAAAAAATTTATTTAAATGCTGAGGGGAAAAACTTAGAAGACATAAAGAATATATTTGAAGATAAAAATAGTAATATTAACCCTTATTATCAAAATTATAAGTCTCATGAGTACGATATTGAGATAATAGAAAATGATGTAATTCTAACTTTGTCAAAATATGGTCTAATTGAACTAAAATCTTCATCTTTAAGTCAAGCTCTTGAAATAGTAAGAAGAAGAATTGATGAAATTGGTACTAACGAACCTAATATTTTAAGAAGAGGAAATGATCGTATTTTAGTTGAATTGCCAGGTTTAGATGATCCAGAACGTATTAAATCTCTTTTAGGTAAGACTGCCAACCTAAATTTTAGATTTATAACCCAGAATTCAGAAACAAGTTTTGGTTCTGAGAAACTTGAATTTGAAGATGGCTCAGAGGAAGCGATAGTTAGTAAAAGAATAATTATTAGTGGTGAAAACCTTATTGATGCTAAACCATCAATGAATAGCATGACCAATGAAACAGTTGTCAGCTTTAGTCTTGATAGAGTAGGCGCTAAACGATTTGGTAAGGCTACTCAAAATGGTATTGGTAAAAGACTAGCGATAGTTCTCGATGGAAAAATTATAAGCGCTCCTGTTGTTCAAGACTCAATTACTACTGGAAATGGTCAAATAAGTGGAAACTTCACTTTTCAATCAGCAACAGATTTAGCTTTATTATTACGATCTGGTGCACTGCCAGCACCTTTAAATATAATTGAAGAAAGAACAGTGGGTCCAGATCTTGGTCAAGACTCGATAAATGCAGGTGTTATAGCACTTTTAATTGGATTTTTCTTAGTAATTGGCTTTATGTTTGTTAAGTATAGATACTTTGGATTAATAGCGAATGTAGCATTAATTACAAATTTGTTTTTATTGGTTGGTATACTCACACTTTTTGATGCAACTTTAACTTTACCAGGTATTGCTGGAATAATCTTAACCGTAGGCATGGCTGTTGATGCAAATGTTTTGATTTTTGAGAGAATTAAAGAAGAAACAATTAAAGAAAATAATTCAGTTATAGCTTTTGATTCAGGTTATACAAAATCAAGAAATGCAATACTGGATGCAAATATAACAACATTAATATCAGCTGTTATATTATTTATTTTTGGTTCAGGTCCCATTAAAGGTTTTTCAATAACACTAGGGGTAGGTATTTTTACAACATTATTTACTGTATATTTTATAGCGAGAATGTTGACCGCATTATATGTGATTAAAAATAAAAATAAGGAAATAGTAATTAAATGAGACAAATAAATTTTAATAAATATTTTAGACCTTTTAACAGTGTCTCAATAATTTTAATAATCATTTCATTAGGTTTTCTAGTTTTTAAAGGATTAAATTATGGTGTAGATTTCAAAGGTGGAACTTTAATTGAAGTAAGATCTAACAATCCAGATACTGATATTTCAAGAATAAGAGCCACATTTAAGGATATGAATTTAGGCGATGTAAGTGTTAAAAATTTTGGTAAAGAAAATGATTTTATAATTAAAATTGAAAAAAAGCTTAATAATGACCCAAATTTTATTAATAATATTAAACAAAATGTTACTAAGAAGAGTCTTGATTTAGATTTTAGGAGAGTAGAAAGTGTTGGTCCAAAGGTAAGTTCAGAGCTACTTAAAGCTGGAGTAATAGCTATATGTATATCTTTAGCAGCTATGCTTATCTACATATGGATAAGATTTGAATGGCAATTTAGTCTTGGTGCTATTCTAGCTTTGTTTCATGATGTAATATTGACACTAGGTATATTTTCTTTGTTTAGTCTTGAGATAAATTTATCTATCGTGGCAGCTGTACTAACAATTGTTGGCTATTCTATGAATGATACAGTGGTAATTTATGATAGAGTAAGAGAGAACTTAAAAAAAAATTCTGATTTAAAAATATTTGATGTAACAAATTTGTCTATTAACGAAACATTATCTAGAACCATTATAACTTCTATTACAACATTATTAGCATTATTTTCTATATTTATTTTTGGTGGAGAAATTCTTAAAGGTTTTTCTTTAGCCATGATTTTAGGTGTCTTTTTTGGTACCTATTCATCTATTTATATTGCTAACTCAGTTTTGATCTATTTAAGAGTCTCTAAAAAAACAATTACTAAAGAAGAATAGTTTTTAATATAGGTTTTGTGCTGCAACCATTGATAAAAGCATTGGTAACGATAATAATGTGTTAACTCTTGACGTTAGCATTGCAGTTTTAGCAGATTTTGCTTTTAAATCTGGTTCAGCTTCAACAATTCCAAGAGCTCTTTTCTGATTAGGCCATATAATAAACCAAACATTAAATGCCATAATCAAACCAAGCCACATACCAATTCCTATAGCAGCATTTCTTCCGCCACCATTACCTATGCCTAAAGTCATTGCTTCATGAGCATAACCATTTAGATAAGCTACAATTAAACCTGTAATAATAGTTCCAAGAGCAGACCATCTAAACCAAAAAAGAACCTTTGGAGCTATAACTTTTCCAATAGCTGGTTTTTGCTCATCGGGTATGTTCGGCATGCTAGGAATTTGCACAAAATTTAAATACCATAATAAACCTATCCACATAATTCCTGTTAAAACATGTAAATATCTAAATAGCCAACTCCAAAAATACGTATCAAAGTCAAAACCACCATTATTAAAAAATAAAAAAACAAAAAGTAGTATTGCTATACCTAAAGAAAAGTGAATTGTTTTTGATAGTGACTGTAAAATTTTAACCATGTTCATATAATATACTATTTTAAGAAATTTTTAAGCAGTTTTTTTAAGTTTATTACCATTTAATAAGTCTTTTAAATATTTACCTGTATAACTATCCTTATGTGACGCAACTTCTTCAGGTTTACCCTCGGATATAATCGTACCTCCATTTACACCACCATCGGGACCCATATCAATAATATGATCGGCTGTTTTAATAACATCTAAATTATGCTCAATCACAAGGACAGTATTTCCCAATGCTACGAATGTATGGAGTATTTCTAACAGTTTTTTAATATCATGCTGATGTAATCCTGTAGTTGGTTCATCCAATATATATATAGTTCTTCCAGTTGATCTTTTTGAAAGTTCTTTAGCTAGCTTTATCCTTTGAGCTTCTCCACCAGAAAGGGTAGTTGCTTGTTGGCCAATTTTTATATAACCAAGTCCAACTTTTTTTAATGTAAGAAGTTTAGATTTAATTGTTGATATATTTTCAAAGTACTCACAACCTTCCTCAACTGTCATATTTAATACATCAGCAATACTTTTATCTTTGAATTTTATTTCTAATGTTTCTCTATTATATCTAGTCCCTTTGCATTCATCACAGGTAATATATACGTCTGGTAAAAAATGCATTTCATATGTTATAACACCATCTCCTTCACAAGCTTCACATCTTCCACCTTTTACATTAAATGAAAATCTACCAGGCTTATAACCTCTGCTTTTTGACTCGGGAAGATTTGTGAACCAATCTCTAATAGGGCCGAAAGCACCAGTGTAGGTAGCTGGGTTTGAGCGAGGTGTTCTTCCAATAGGTGATTGATCAATATTGATAATTTTGTCTACCAACTCTAAACCTTTAAAATTTCTAAATGGTTTTGGAATTTTTCTAGATTTATTATTATTTAAACTTAAATTTAAAGCATTATAGAGCGTATGTAGTATTAAAGTTGATTTACCACTTCCAGAAACGCCAGTCACACAAGTGAATGTGCCAAAAGGTACTCTTAAATTAACATTTTTTAAATTATTTCCTGATGCACCTAAAATCTCTAAAAATCTCCCATTTTTTGCTAAACGTCTTTTTTTTGGTATTGGTATATAAAATTTATTTGATAAATACTTTCCTGTAATACTCTCATCGCTTGCTAATATTTTTTTATAACTCCCTTCAAAAATAATATTTCCTCCTTTGTGTCCAGCCTCTGGACCTAAATCAACAATATGATCTGCATTTTCCATTGTTTCGGTATCGTGTTCAACTACAATAACGGTATTACCTAAATCTCTTAATCTTTTTAACGCATTAATTAATTTTATATTGTCTTTTTGATGCAATCCTATTGATGGCTCATCAAGCACATATAATACCCCTGTTAGCCCAGATCCAATCTGCGAAGCTAGCCTTATTCTTTGCGATTCTCCACCTGATAGAGTACCTGACTCTCTAGATAATGTTAGATAATCTAGACCTACATTTAATAAAAAATCTAATCTCTCATTTATTTCTTTTAAAATGTGTTCAGATATTTTTACTCTTTTGCTATCTAAAGATTTAGGTAATTCATTAAACCAATTTTTTGCATCAATAATAGATTTTTCAGTTATCTTACTTATATGTAAATCATTGATTTTTACACAAAGAGCTTCTTCTTTTAATCTAAAACCACTGCATTTTTCACATTTTGTATCTGATTGATATTGTGAAATTTCTTCTCTTTTCCAGTCACTATCGGTTTCAAGATATCTTCTCTCGAGATTATTTATTACTCCTTCAAAGGTTTTTTTATGTGAATATTTTTCATATCCATCATCATAAGAAAATTTAATTTCTTCATCATCTGATCCATAAAGAATTACATCTTTAATTTTTTTAGTTAATTTACTCCATTTATCTGTAAGAGAAAAATCATAATGTTTAGCTAAAGCTGATAGAGTTTGTGCATAATACATAGTACTACTTTTAGACCATGGTTCTATAGCTCCGTCACTTATACTTTTCTTTTCATCTGGTATCACAAGTTTTGGATCAACATTAAGTTTTACTCCTATTCCTTCACATTCTTCACAGGCTCCGTATGGACTATTAAATGAGAATAATCTTGGCTCAATCTCCTCAATTGTAAAACCACTTTCCGGGCAAGCAAATTTTGTAGAGAAAATTAATTTTTCAGTTTTTCTAAATTTTTCAGGAAGTGTTTCATTTTGATATTCTACGTACAATAATCCATTTGATAAATTAACTGCTGTTTCAATACCTTCGGCCAATCTATTTCCAAGTTCTGAATTTAATACTATTCTATCTACTAGTATTGATATTTCGTGTTTTACTTTTTTATTTAGCTCAGGTGCTTTTTCAATATCGTATAATTTATTATCGATTTTAATTTTTCTAAATCCTCTTTTTTTAAAACTGAGTATTTCTTTTTTATATTCACCTTTACGTCCTCTAACGACGGGACTATATAAAAATATAGTTGATTTTTTTGGTAATTCTTTAATTTTATCAACAATTTGACTTATTGTTTGTGACTCTATTTTTTTACCTGTAAAAGGTGAATATGGTATTCCAGCTCTAGCATATAGCACCCTTAAGTAGTCATAAATTTCAGTTACAGTAGCTACAGTCGACCTAGGATTTTTAGGAGTATTTTTCTGTTCTATAGATATTGCTGGACTTAAACCTTCTATTAGGTCTACTTTGGGTTTTTTCATTTTATCAAGAAACTGTCTAGCGTAAGCTGATAAGCTTTCTACGTATCTACGCTGACCTTCTGCATAAATAGTATCAAATGCCAGTGAAGATTTACCTGATCCAGATAACCCTGTGATTACAACTAATTTTTCTTTTGGAATCTCAAGAGAAACGTTGTTTAAATTATGTTCTTTTGCACCTTTAATAACTATCTTTTTAAGCATAATTTTTGTTGCTTTAACCTAATAAAATTAATATTCACAATAAATTGTGATATATATAAATATAAATAATTCTTAATAAATAATATGGCTGGAAGTTTAAATAAAGTGTTATTAATTGGTCGTTTAGGCGCAGATCCTGAAATTAAGCAAATGGTTAACGGCAAAAGTGTAGCTAGATTGAGTTTAGCAACAAGTCAATCTTGGAAAGATAAAAATACTGGAGAAAAAAAAGAAAAAACTGAATGGCACCGTATAGTTGTATTTAACGAAGGTCTTGTGAATGTAGTAAAACAATATTTAAAAAAAGGTGCTCAAATTTATGTTGAAGGTCAAATATCTACTAGAAAATGGAAGGACGAAGCGTCAGGCCAAGATAAATATTCCACAGAGGTAGTTATACAAGGCTACAATTCATCCTTAACCATGTTAGGTGGAAATACAACGTCAGATAATCAAGGTACACAAAATTTTAAAAGTCCTGATGAAGGATCGCAAATTCCAGATAACGATTTGGATGATGAAATTCCATTTTAATTTTTAAATGCAAAAAACCCAGATAATCGAAAATAATAAAAAACCTATTACAATGTATGATGAGATAAGTTCATCATATCTTTCATATGCAATGAGCGTTATAGTAAGTAGAGCTTTACCAGATGTTAGAGATGGTCTTAAACCAGTGCACAGAAGAATTTTATTTGCCATGTATAAAGGTGGTTATGATTGGTCAAAACAATTTAGAAAATCTGCAAGAATTGTTGGTGATGTTATTGGTAAATATCACCCTCATGGCGATCAATCCGTTTATGATGCCCTAGTTAGAATGGTGCAAGATTTTTCAATGAGTTTACCTTTAGTTGATGGACAAGGCAACTTTGGCTCTATTGATGGTGATCCTCCAGCTGCAATGAGATATACAGAAACAAAATTAGCTAAGGTTTCTCAGTTTTTAATTGACGATATTGATAAAAATACCGTTAAATTTAAAAGCAATTATGATGAAACAGAAAAAGAACCATCAGTTCTACCGGCTCAATATCCAAACCTTTTAGTCAATGGAGCAGGCGGTATTGCTGTTGGTATGGCAACTAGTATTCCTCCACATAATTTAGGTGAAGTTATTAATGGAACATTAGCACTTATAGATAATAAAGATATTAAACTAAATGAATTAATGAAACATATTCCAGGACCAGATTTTCCAACTGGCGGTATCATAATTGGCAAAAATATAATTAAAGAAGGGTACAAATCTGGCAGAGGTTCATTTAAAATTAGAGGTGAGATAAATGTTGAAAATCTTAAAAATGGAAAAGATAGATTGGTTATTAGCTCCATACCATACCAAGTAAATAAATCAGTTTTAAATGAAAAAATAGTTGAATTAGTTAGAACTAAAAAAATTGAAGGAATAAAAGATATTAGGGATGAGTCGAATAGCCAAGGTTTGAGAGTTGCGATAGATTTACGTTCTAATGTTGAGCCTGAAACTATTAAAAGACAATTATTTAAGTATACAACAATCGAGAGCTCTTTTGGTTTTAATACCTTGGCAATAGTACAAAACAAGCCTAAAATTTGTAATCTTAAGGAATTTCTTGAAAACTTTTTAAGTTTTAGGGAAGATGTTGTAGTAAAAAGAACTAAATTTGACCTAAAAAAAGCTGAAGATAGAGCTCATATATTAGTAGGTCTTTCTGTAGCTGTAGATAATTTAGATAAAATTATTAAAGTCATTAGAACATCTAAAAATCCTGATGAAGCAAAGCGAACATTGATCAATACGAAATGGAAAATTAGCAAATCATCAAAATTAATTAATACTGTTCAAGAAAAAAAAGTTACTAACACATATAATTTATCTACTAATCAAGTTGTCGCAATTCTTGAATTAAGATTACAAAAATTAACTGCTATCGGCATTGATGAGATAGAGGAAGAAATTAAAAAATTGTCGATTTTAATTAAAGATTTTAAAAAAATTATTAATTCAAAAAAAGAACTATCGAAAGTAATTAGCAATGAGCTTCATAATATAAAAAATAAATTTTCTATACCCAGAAGAACAAAAATAATTGATGCTGTATTAAATTATGATATTGAAGAAACTATACAAAATGAAGCCGTTATAATAACGGTTACATTACAAGGATATATTAAAAGAGGTGCATTAAGCAGTGTTAAGCAACAAAAAAGAGGTGGAAAAGGAAAATCAGGTATTAAAACAAGGGAGGAAGATTCTGTAGTACAAACATTATCTGTAAATTCTCATACATCTGTATTATTTTTTTCCACAGAAGGATTAGTTTATAAAATTAAAGCATGGAAGATTCCAGAGGGATCTACATCTTCCAAAGGTAAATCTTTATTTAATTTGTTACCTCTAAAAAATCATCAATCAATTAGCTCTATTATGCCTTTTCCTGATAATGAAAAGGAATTAAAAAATTCATTTATTGTATTTGCAACTGCTCAAGGCAAAGTAAGAAAAAATAATCTTGAAGATTTTGTTTCTATTAATCAATCAGGAAAAATTGCCATGAAACTTGATAATAATGATCGAATAGTTGGAGTTAAAATTTGCACAGATGAACAAGATATAATCTTAAGCACAAACAATGGTAAATGTATAAGATTTGAGTCTAAAAAACTTAGAGTTTTCAAAGGGAGATCATCTAAAGGTATAAGAGGTATTAATTTAACAGGTAATGATAGTATAGTATCATTATCAATAATAAATAAATCTGAAAAGATATCAAATGGTAAAATAACTAATGATATAAAATCAGAAATTAATGCAAAGGAAAAATTTATATTATCCATTACCAAAAATGGTTTTGGGAAGAGAACCTCACATTACGACTTCAGAGTAACTAATAGAGGAGGCAAGGGTATAATTGGCATAGTAAATTCAGATAGAAATGGTAATGTGGCGTCATCATTTCCAGTTGATGAAGGTGATGAAATTATAATATCAACTAATAAAGGCAGAGTAATTAGAGTAGCAGTAAAAGAAATAAGAATAGCAGGTAGAAATACCCAAGGAGTTAGAATTATTAAATTGTCAGGTGATGAAAAAGTTGTTTCAGCAATAAAAATTGATGATAATTTAATATAATGAAAAATATTGCAATCTATCCAGGTACTTTTGATCCAATAACATTTGGTCATATCGATGTAATTAAAAAAGCTTTAAAATTAGTAGATAAAATTGTTGTAGCCGTATCTGATGGTAATAATAAACAATATCTATTTTCAAGTGACGAAAGACTAGATATCATTAAAAATGCTCTATTTAAAGATCTAAATTTTGATAAAAAAAGAATTAAGATTATTACTTTCAAATCACTAACAACTGATTTGTGTAAAAAAAATAACTCTAAAGTTATACTTAGGGGTTTAAGAGCAGTTTCAGATTTTGAATATGAATTTCAGTTAGCAGGAATGAATCGTAAATTAAATAATAATATTGAAACAATATTTTTGATGTCTGATGTTGAAAACCAAATAATATCATCTAAATTTGTTAAAGAAATTATTTCATTAGGCGGTGATGTAAAAAAATTTACAACCAAGAGTACAATTAAATCATTAAAAGAGAAATATGATTAAAAAAAGTTTAATCGCAATATTTATATTTTTATTTACAACAAATCTAATAAACGCAAAGGATAATATTATGATACTTAAATTAAAAGACGGAGATGTTAAAATTGAGCTTTTTTCTGATGTTGCTCCTAAACATGTAGAAAGAATTAAAAAGTTAGCTAATAATGGAGAATATGACAACGTTGTTTTTCATCGTGTGATAGATGGTTTTATGGCACAAACTGGAGATGTTAAGTTTGGAAATTCATCTAATAACGATTTTAATCTTAATAGAGCAGGCATGGGTGGTTCTTCAATGCCAGACCTTAAAGAAGAATTTAATAATCTTCCACATGAGAGAGGTACCTTATCAATGGCAAGATCTTCGGATCCAAACAGTGCAAATAGCCAATTTTTTATATGTTTTGATGCCGCCCCATTCCTTGATAGACAATATACAGTTTTTGGTAAAGTTATAGAAGGAATGGAATTTGTTGATAAAATTAAAAGAGGTGATCAAAATAATAATGGTGCCGTTGATGATCCAGATAAAATCATAAGCTTTAAATCAATGTAATATTTAATGACATTAAAAAAATTTAAGTTTGATGTCTTAACTAATAATGAAAATTACAGAACTGGTATAATCAGTACAAAAAGAGGCAGTATAAAAACTCCTGCATTTATGCCTGTTGGAACACAAGCAACTGTTAAGGCAACTTTTATTGATGATATTATTAAAACTGGTTCAGAAATTATCCTATCTAATACTTATCATTTAATGGTGAGGCCAGGCGTTAATAGAATAATAGATGCAGGTGGACTTCATAAATTTATGAATTGCCCACTACCAATCTTAACTGACTCTGGTGGGTATCAAGTTATGTCATTATCTAAAATGAACAAAATAGATAGAGAAAAAGGTGCAATATTTAATTCACATATTGATGGTAAAAAATTTATCTTAAGTCCTGAAGAAAGCATGAGAATTCAAAAAGGTTTGAATTCAGATATAGTTATGGTTATGGACGAATGTCCAAAAAATAATCTTGATCACGCTACAATAAAGAAATCTTTAGAACTTTCTACTTATTGGGCTGAAAGATCAAAAGTAGCGTTTGGTTTTAATCCTGAAAAAGCACTTTTTGGAATTGTACAAGGTGGATTGTACAAAGATCTGAGAAATAAATCATTAGATGATCTTTTGAAAATTAATTTTGATGGTATAGCAATTGGTGGATTAGCCGTGGGTGAACCTCAAAAGGAAATGTTTAAAGTTCTTGATTTTTTAAGTAATCGTTTGCCTATAGAAAAACCAAGATATTTGATGGGTGTTGGCACTCCTTCAGATATATTAGGCGCAGTTAAAAGAGGAATTGATATGTTTGATTGCGTATTGCCAACAAGATCAGGTAGAACGGGTTTGGCTTTTACATGGAAAGGAAGGTTGAATATAAGAAATGCAAAATATCAAAAAGATAACACTCCATTGGATGAAAATTGTACTAATTTAAATTTAAATAGATATTCAAAAAATTATTTAAATCATCTTTTAAATACTAATGAAATTTTAGGATCTATGCTTCTTACGTTGCACAATATAAATTTTTACCAAGAATTAATGTCTGAAATAAGAAAAAATATTGAGACGGGCACATTTGACATCTTTCATGACCATTATATTGATAAGTTGTGATATTTTAAAAGTTGATTATTTTATAAAAAGGAATATATAAAATGTTCATGGGGGCCCTTAGCTCAGTTGGTAGAGCAATTCCCTTTTAAGGAATGGGTCGATGGTTCGAGTCCATCAGGGCTCACCATTTTACGAAATTTTAATCGGTGGATATTCTACAACCACTTCATTAATCCAACCATTGATTTTTTTTATTCTGTTATCTGGTGATGGATGTGTGCTTAAAAATTCTGGAGGTGTTTTTCCTTTGTTAGCTTCTTTCATTCTCTCCCATAATTTACTAGTTTCTCTTATATCGTATCCAGATAAAGATGAAAATATCAACCCTAAATAATCAGCCTCACTTTCTTGCTTTCTATTAAATGGATTCAATATACCCATTTGAGTAAGCAAACCTATTACGTTGGTTCCTGCTGTTCTATTTACACTTGATATTTTTCCACCACTTAAAATATCACCAATTTGTAAAACTGTATTAGTTGCAATATTCCGGCTAGCTCTTTCACTTGAGTGTTTTGCCACTGCGTGAGCAATTTCATGACCCATAACAGCAGCTAGACCATTGGTGTTTTTTGTAACATCAAGCAAACCAGTATACACGGCAATTTTACCACCTGGCATACACCAAGCATTTTTTACATTTTTTTTATCGATTAGAATATATTCCCAATCAAAATCAGTTGTAGGGTCATTAAGATTAGATTGGT
Source organism: uncultured Pelagibacteraceae bacterium (assembly GCA_902522225.1). Classification (GTDB taxonomy): domain Bacteria; phylum Pseudomonadota; class Alphaproteobacteria; order Pelagibacterales; family Pelagibacteraceae; genus Pelagibacter. Next base: position 33,394 of record CABYUS010000004.1, on the reverse strand, counting down.
AAAAATATTCCGATATAGAGTTTTGCATTTTTAAACCAATCTCTTTTATAAGATTTAGGGTGTCTACATCATCACTCATTTTTTCTTTTTCTTTTACTTTTTCATAGATTTGTGCTGCTTGTGCATTTAACTTAGCATCGGAAATTAATTTAAGTTGTTTTCTATCTGTTATTGGCGTTGTTGTGCAAGAAGGAAGCATTAATGAGCAACAACTGCAGCCCATATATTCCAAAAATTTTCTTCTATTCATTGTTATATTATTTCTAATGGTTTATTATATTAAAACATAATGTCTAAAAAAAGAAAAAATTCATTTTTTTTGAGAATAAGAAATTATTTTATAACAGGTGTAGTTGTATTAATACCTATTGCTATTTCTGTTTATATAGTTCTTTTTATAATAAATTTATCAACAAAAATTCTACCTAAAGAATTAAATCCAAACTTTTACCTCCCATTTAATATACCTGGTATTGAAATTTTAATAGCATTTATCATCATTACAATAATTGGTAGTTTATCACTCTCATTTTTAGGAAAAAAACTTTTACAATTTATAAATGATTTATTTAAAAGAATTCCAGTTCTTAGAACCGTATATTCAGCGATCGTTCAGATGACAGAAACATTTACTAAGAGTAAAGATAATAAGAAGAGTGTAGTCTTAATTGAATACCCTAGAAAGGGAACCTATGCTATTGGTTTCGCAACTAAAGAAAATACTGGTACAATTAAAAAAAAAACTGGGAAGGAATTAATAAATGTTTTCGTACCAACAACACCAAATCCTACAAGTGGATTTTTATTAATGTTTCCAAAAGAGGAAGTTATATATTTAGATATAAGTTTTGAAGAGGCTTCTAAATTCATAGTCTCAGCTGGGACGACTAATCCAAAAAATTAAAATTATCAACAATAACATCTGCTCTATCATATAGTTTAATCATTTGATTAAATTTATTTAAGTTATTTCTCTGTAATTCAATTTTTTTAATTTCGTTCTCAGCTAAAATAAAAAGATCTTCATTTTGTACTGGATCAGCTAATCTGAAAGTTTCCATACCACTTTGTTTAAATCCTAGTAAATTACCATAACCTCTTAATTTCATATCTTCCTCAGAAATTTGAAAGCCATCATTAGTAGATTTAAGTATTTTAATTCTTTTTCTTGCATTCTCGCTTAATGAGTTTTTAAACATAAGAATACAATATGATTGCTTTTCACCTCTACCAACCCTTCCTCTTAGTTGATGTAATTGAGATAAACCAAATTTATTTGAATTTTCTATAATAATCGTATTTGCATTAGGAAAATCAATGCCAACCTCTATGACCGTTGTAGAAACTAAAATATCAATTTTTCTCTCAAGAAATTTATTCAGAATTTTATCTTTATCTTCGTTGTTAATTAATCCATGCAATAAACCAATTCGTTCACCAAAAATTTTTTTTAAATCATTATATCTGTTTACAGATGATTGATGATCTACTTTTTTTGATTCTTCTATTAAAGGGCAAACCCAAAAAATTTGACTTTTGTTTGAAATTTGTTGTTTAACAAATTTCAAAACCTCAGATAATTTATTCTGAGATTTACTATAAGTAATAACTGATTTTCTATTTTTAGGTTTTTCTTTAATAATTGAAGTATCCATATCACCAAAGATAGTCATTATCATGGTTCTTGGAATTGGTGTAGCTGACATCGCTAATACATCACAATTTCTTCCTCCTTTATCTGACAAAGCTTTTCTTTGCTTAACACCAAATTTATGTTGTTCGTCAATAATAATTAAACCAAGATTTTTATAATCAACTTTCTCTTGAAATAATGAGTGTGTACCAAATATAATATTAATTTTATTATTTTTTAAATTTTTTAAAATTTTTTTTCTATCAGAGTATGATGATTTTCCTGTCAAAATATCTGATTTAATTTGATTTTTAAATAATTTCCTAGCTAGGTTAAAATGTTGTTTTGCTAGAATTTCAGTTGGTGCCATAAAACTTACTTGGTAGCCACTTTTAATAACATTTAATGCTGATATTAGTGCTACAACAGTTTTTCCACTTCCAACATCACCTTGTAAGAGTCTAAACATTTTAGACTTCGACTTTAAATCACATTGAATATCATCAATTGATTTTAATTGATCATTTGTTAAATTTAATTTTATTAAGTTAAATATTTCTTTTTTTGTATATGGTATGAAAATTTTTGAGTTTTTTTTGTTTTTTTTAATTTTTGATCTAATTTGAGATTTAATTAGAAACGTCGCAAAAATTTCATCATAAATTAGTCTTTTTATAAATATATTTTGACGATTGATTTTCTCTGGGTTATGTAAGTTTAATATTGATTCTTTCCAACTTACATTATTTAATTTTTTTAATATATATGGTGAATGCCACTCATTTAAATTAGGTATATTTTTCATTATTTCATTAATAATATAATTATACTTTTTATCAGTAATTCCTTCTGTTAAATTATATTTTGATTGAATATTTAAAATTTTATTTTTATCATCAGATATGTATTTAGGATTTGTAATTTGGTATCTATTTCTGTAATAATTAATTTTTCCACTAATTGTTACAGTTTTTTTTAAAGGTAATATTTTTTTTATATATCCTTCATAACTATTAAAAAATATACAATCAATTTCCCCTGTATCGTCATCACAAATAACTTTATTTGGTAAATTTCTAACTCTAGGAAAGACATATTTTTTTACATTTACTATTAACGATTGCACCTCATTAATTTTTAAATTTTCTATTTTTATTACTTTTGTCCTGTCAATCTTGTCTATAGGCAATCTTAATATAAGATCAAATATTGAATTTATATTCTTTTTTTTAAGTAATTTAGAAGTTTTAACTCCAATTTTATCAATTGTTTTTATGTCAGATAATAAGTATTTAAAATTATCCATAATTATATAAATATAATTTTTATGACATTAAATAAAGAAGAACTTAAAAATAAAATTATTTATCGAGCATCTTATAGAGGCACAAAAGAAATGGATATACTTATGATTGGTTTTACAAAATCTATTATTGATAATTTAGATATTAAAAATCTAAATAAATTAAATGAATTTATTAATTATGATGATGAAATATTAATTGCAATAAAAAAAAATGATAAATTACTTAACATTAATGATAAAATTTTGTTAGATATTATTGATAAATTTAAAAAATATTAATTAATGGCGGAGAGACTGGGATTCGAACCCAGGAAAGAGTTGCCCCTTTGCCGGTTTTCAAGACCGGTGCTTTCAACCGCTCAGCCATCTCTCCTATGTTGCTTTTTATAACTATTATGAGGCTTTTCAAGAATAAAAATAGATTTTATTTAATAAAATTGATCTATAAACAATAATAAATTTATCATAAATATGAATATATCAATATTTACAAAAGGAATAATTTTTGCCTCACTAGGATCATTATGGTGGGGATTGATAGGAACAATTTATTTTGAACACTTTACTTTTATTGGTCATATAGAACTTGTTATTCATAGATGTGTTTGGACAACATTGATGCTTCTTATTACTGTTACAATATTTGATAAATGGAATATTTTTTTTAATACTTTAGGCAATAAAAAAAATTTATTTGTATTATTCTTAACAGGTATTTTGATTTTTAGTAATTGGTCTGTTTGGATATATGCAGTTGCTTCTAATAAAATAATAAGCGCTAGTTTTGGTTATTTTATTATGCCAATAATAAATGTTTTATTTGGCTATATATTTTTTAAAGAGAAAATTAATAAACTAAGATTGATATCAATTCTGATTGTTTTTGTTGCAATTTTTTTTTTACTAATATCTGATTATAAGTCGGTACCTTATATTGGTATATTTTTAGCTATAGTTTGGAGCTTGTATAATTTATTAAGAAAAAAAATCAACGTTGACACAGAAATAGGCTTACTAATAGAAAGCTTATATATACTTCCATTTGCTTTGCTTGGATTTTACTTTATCTATATTAATGGTTTTAATGATTTTTCAATATCAAATATAAAATTAATTCCTTTATTGATGTTAGCAGGACCTATGACTGTTATACCACTATTCCTTTTTATAAAAGGTTTTCAATATAGTGGCTTAGGTCCATCTGGAATGATCTTTTTTATTACACCAACATGTCATTTTTTATTGGGTTTCTTTTACTTTAAGGAGTCATTTTCTTTAATTAATTTTATTAGTTTTTCTTTAATTTGGCTTGCTGTAACTATATATTTGAAAGATCTGTATGAAGAAAAATAATTTTTTTTTATTAAGTTTTTTTTGTTTTTATATTTTTAGCGTTGATGCATTATCTTCTGAATTTGATAAATGGGTTATAGATTTTAAAAATAAAGCTATAGGGGAGGGCATATCACAAGAAACAGTTAATAAAGTTATGTCTAAAGCTATTTTTTTACCTAAAGTGATTGAATATGACAGGTTTCAACCTGAATTTTATGAAGATACTAAAACTTATATTAATAAACGATCCTCAAATTTGAAACATTTAAATGGAAAGATAATTTATAAAAAAAATTCAAAATTAATAAATAATGTTGAGAATAAATTTAATGTAGAGAAGGAATTGCTTTTAGCTTTGATGGGTATTGAAACTAATTTTGGTAAGTATCTAGGTAAAATGGATATAATATCATCATTATCTACCTTAAGTTTTGATAAAAGAAGATCTAAATTTTTTTCAAATGAACTTTTGACACTTTTAAAATTAATTGATGAAAAGATTATTGATCCAAAAATTTTATATGGTTCATGGGCTGGTGCATTTGGTAATTTTCAATTTATGCCATCTACAATTAGAGATTATGCTATTGATTATAACAATAATAAATTTATTGAGTTAAAGAAACCTGAGGATTCATTTGCATCTGCTGCTAATTACCTTAATCAAATAGGATGGAAAAAAAATGATCATTGTTTTTACAAGGTTAAATTATCTAAAGATACACCTTTAAATATTCTTAATACCTCAGCTAAAAAAATTAAAAATAAAATGAAATTTAAAGATTATAAAAAATATATAATTGATATATCTGACATTAATATATCAGACGAGACAATAATTGCTTTTATTACACCAGATAAAGATATAATACCTGAAAATCAAACTTTGAATCCAGCTTATATAGTTTTTGATAATTATGAAATTATTTTGCAATGGAATAGATCTTTAAGATTTGCTCTAGCTGTATGTACATTAAAAGAAAAATTTCAAAATGATCTTTAGAAAATTACTATTTTTTTTATTATTTTTTTTGTTATCATGTGAGACTAATGTGTCTAATGAAAAAAAAATTTCATACAATCACAAAAAAGACAGTATATTTATTAATAAGGGTTTTGCTTTAATTTATGATGATAAACTGATAAAAGAGAAAATAATTAATAAAAAAATTAATGATGACGATCTAATAATTTTTCAAAGAAAACTTAAAAAGAATACTAAAGTTTTGATTACAAATATTAATAACCAAAAATCAATAATTGCTAAAGTTGGTTCAAAATCAAAATATCCTTTTTTTTATAACTCAGTAATTTCTATGAGAATAGCTAAAATCTTAAATCTGAATGAAGAAAATCCTTATGTTGAGATTAAAAAAATAATTCAAAATAATTCTTTTATTGCTAATATTGCAAAAACTTATGATGAAGAAAAAAAAGTAGCCACAAAAGCCCCTGTGGAAAAAATTAAAATTAAAGATCTCTCTCTATCAAAAGTTGATAAAGTAGCAACTAAGAAAAATAACTTTGATTATTCCATATTTATAGCTGATTTTTATTTTGAAGATTCCTCATATATAATGGTTTCTAGAATAAATGAAAATACTAACATTCAAAATGTTAAAGTATCTAAAATTAGCAATAATCAATATCGAGTTAGTATTGGACCATTTACAAATTTAAGTTCTTTAAAAAATACCTTTAATGAGTTAAAAATTTTAAACTTGGAAAATATTGAAATTATAAAAAACTGATATGCAGCTAAAAATATTATTTAAAGCACTGTTTGTATTGTTTTTCTTAACGAATTCATCAATTGCAAAATTTGATATCAAGGCACCAAGAGTAATACTTCAAGATTATTTATCCGGAAAGATCCTTTTTGAAAAGAACGCTGATCATTCAATTTATCCAGCTTCTATGACAAAAATAATGACATCAATTATTGCCTTTGATCTCTTAAAAAGTGATGAATTAAATCTAAATGATGAATTTATCATCTCAGAGAATGCATGGAGGTTATCTAAAAGCGGTTATTCGTCAATGTTCATAATGGTAGGTGACGAAGTTTCAGTTGAAGACTTGCTTAGAGGAATTATTGTTGTTTCGGGTAATGATGCATGTGTTGCATTAGCAGAAGGTATTGCTGGTTCAGAAGAGGAATTTGCAATTATGATGACAGAAAAAGCTAAGGAAATTGGAATGACTAATACAAATTTTTCAAATTCATCAGGTATAAATGATCCAAATAATTATTCTACAGTTAGAGATATAATGATTATGTCTAATTACCTAATTAAAAACTATCCTGACTATTATAATTATTTTGCTGAAAAAAAATTTACTTGGGATAGAACTGGTGGTGATCCGATAACTCAAGGTAATCGAAATCCATTGTTATATAAAAATATTGGAGCAGATGGTGTTAAAACTGGCTACTTAGCTGTAGAAAAATATTCTTTAGCATCATCGATTTATAAAAATAATAGAAGATTAATTGCTGTAGGAAGTGGTTTTAAAACAAAAAATAGTAGATCAAAAGAATCGTCAAAATTATTAATTTGGGGTCTAACTAATTTTGATACTATAAAGGTTGCAAAAAAAAATGAAAATTTTGAAAAGCTAAATGTTTGGATGGGAAAAAACGATACTGTAAAAGTATCAACAAATAAAGATATTTATATAACAATCCCTAAAGCAAAAAAAAAACATATAAAAGCTATTATTGAATACGAAGGACCAATTTTAGCGCCAATTATTAAAAATCAGAAATTAGCAAAACTTAAAATTTACTTTAAAGATGAAATCCACAGTGAACACGATCTATACTCATCTGAAACTATAAAAAGAGAAAATATTATTTCAAGAATTTTTACCTCACTAAATTATCTAGTTTGGGGTGATGTTTAAACCAAAAATTATCACTTTTGAAGGAATTGATGGTTCTGGAAAGACAACTCATATAAATAAAGTAAAAAAATACCTAAAAAATAAAAAAATTAAATTTGTAAGTTTTAGAGAGCCAGGTGGATCAAATAATTCTGAAGAGATAAGAAAATTAATACTAAATAATAAAAATAATTTTAATAGTTTTACAGATCTCCTTTTGTACATGGCTTCGAGAAATGAAAATATGCAAATGTTAAATAAATATAAAAAAAAAAGAATTATTTTAATAGATAGATTTATTCATTCAACCATAGCTTATCAGCATTATGGTATGGGTATAAAAGAAAATATAATTAATATTTTAAATAAATTGATTGTTAAGGAAAAAAAAATAAGCCATACGTTTTTATTACTTGCTAGTAAAGAAAATTTGAAAAAAAGATTTAAAATTAGAAAGAAACTCAATAGATACGATAATTTTAAATTATCATTTTACGAAAAAATACAGAATGGTTATCTTAAAATAACTAGAAAAAAGAGTAATAAATTTACAATAATTAATTCGGATAATGAAATTAAAATGAACAATCAAATTATTATTAAAAAAATCAATTTAATATTAAAGAATGATAGATAAAAATTTATATATACACCAAAATAATAGATTATTTAATTATCATAATGAGCTTTCACTCTTATGTAATCTGGTGAATGAATCTAAAGTTCCTAATTCAATTATAATTGATGGAATGAACGGCATAGGTAAGTCTGTATTTGCGTCACATTTTATAAATTATGTTTTTAGTTTAGACGAAGAATATAAATATAATCTTGAAAATTATGAAATTAATCCACTAAACAGGTCTTTTAAATTAGTTAATCAAAATGTACATCCTAATTTATATTCAATTTTTCTTGACGATGATAAAAATTCTATTTCAATAAATCAAATTAGAGAAATGATGAAGTTTGCTAACAAATCATCATTCAATAATAAATATAAAATAATTTGCATTACTAAATCTGAGTTTCTAAATAAAAGTTCATCCAATTCACTTTTGAAAATATTAGAAGAACCTAGCCGTAATATCATATTTTTAATATTGCAAAATTCTAAGAATAAAAATTTAAAAACAATTCAATCAAGATGTATTAAATTTCACTTAAAATTAGATTTTGAAAATGTAATTTTAACAACGAATAAGATTTTAAATGATGATGTTAAAAATTATGTAAACGAAGAATTAGTTTCATATTATAGTACTCCAGGGATGATTATTGATATGATAAATTTCTCTAAAACACAAAATATCAATTTAAAGGAAATTTCTCTAAATAAATTTATAACAACTATTATTGATAAAAAAATGTACTTAAAAAATTCCTTTATGAAAGATTATTTTAATTGCTTCTTGGAAAAATATCTACTTATACTAGCAACCGAAACTAAAAAAAGAAGATATTTTAATTTATATGATAATTTTGTTTATAAAAGTTATCAGACAAAATTATACAATTTAGATCAAGAAACACTTTATTTAAACTATAAAACAAATGTAATAAATGGATAAAAATTTTTATATTACTACACCTATATATTATCCTTCAGCAAAACCTCACATGGGTCATGCTTATTCGAGTATTATAGCAGATTTTTTTGCAAGATTTAAAAGAATAAATGGATATAAAGTTTTTTTTTTAACCGGTACTGATGAGCACGGTCAAAAAATTCAAAGAGCAGCAGAGTCACAAAATTTAAAACCAAAAGTTTTTTGTGATTTGATAAGTAAAAATTTTCAAAATCTTTCTAAAACCTTAAATCTTACTAATGATGACTTTATAAGAACAACTGAAAAAAGACATTTTAAAGCTGTTAATTCTTTGTGGAAAAAACTTGAAGAAAATGATGAGATTTATTTGTCTAAATATTCAGGTTGGTATTCTGTATCTGATGAGGCTTTTTATAGCGATGATGAAATTGAAATAGTTAATAATATCAAATTGTCCAAATCATCAGGTTCTAAGGTTGAATGGGTAGAAGAGGAGTCGTATTTTTTTAGACTTTCTAAATGGCAAAATAAGCTATTAGATTTCTATAATGAAAATCCAAATTTTATCTTGCCTGAATCAAGAAGAAATGAAGTTCTAAGTTTTGTAAAAAGCGGCCTAAAAGATCTATCAATTAGTCGAAAATCTCTTAAGTGGGGTATTAAAGTACCCTCTAATGAAAATCACACAATCTATGTTTGGTTAGATGCTCTTACAAATTATTTAAGTGCACTAAATTATCCTGATACTTCAAATAATTTATATAAAAAATTTTGGCCTGCATCGTTACATTTAATCGGTAAGGATATACTAAGATTTCATGCAATTTTTTGGCCAGCTTTTCTTCTTGCGGCAAACATAAAGCCACCAAAAAAAGTTTATGGTCACGGTTGGATTTTATCTGGCGAAGAAAAAATGTCAAAATCAAAAGGTAATATTCTTGATCCAATGGATATAATTAAGGAATATGGACTAGACCCATTAAGATATTATTTAATTAAAGAAGTTTCTTTTGGAAATGATGGAAATATTTCAAGAGATCAATTAGTTAAATGTATTAATAGTGACTTAGCTAATAACTATGGAAATTTGTGCCAGCGTGTAATTTCTTTTTTAGATAAAAATTTAAAGTTAGAAGTACCAAATAAATATAATTTAACAATTGAGGATAATAATATTTTAAATAATTTTAAAGAAAATTATAATAATCTGTTAAATGAAATAGATAACCAAAATATTAATTATTATATAAATTTTATTGTAAACCAATTATTCTCTGCAAATAAATACTTTAATGATCAAGAGCCTTGGAATAAAAAAGATGATTTAGAACGATTAAATACTATTTTATATGTATCATTAGAGCTAATTAGAAAAATTTCTGTTCTTTTGTATCCAATAATTCCAGATACCTCATTAAAAGTATTAAGTATTTTTGATATAAATGAAACTGATTTATCTTATGAATCAATATTGAATAATGATTTTCTTAAGCCTAAAGCAAAATTAAAAAAAATAGGTATACTATTTAAAAAAATAGAAAAAAATGATTGATTCACATTGTCACCTAGATCATGAGCCACTACTTAGTGATTTAGATAATGTCATTATTAGAGCCAAAAATATTGGAGTAAAAAAATTATTAACAATTTGCACTAATACTAAAAGCTATGAAAATATTTTAAAATTTATAAATAAGTATCCTGATGTGTATGCAACATTCGGTATTCATCCTCATGATGCAGAAAATGAATTTTTAGCAAAAAGTAAGATCATTCAAATGGCAAATACTAATAATAAAATCATCGGTATTGGTGAAAGTGGGTTAGATTTTTATTACGATAATAGTTTGAGAAGTAAACAAATAGATAGCTTTATTAATCATATTGAAGCATCAATAGAACTTAATAAACCAATAATTGTTCATTCAAGAAATGCAGAAAATGAAACATTTGACATTTTAAATGATTATAAAAATTCTAATCTTAAAATTTTAATGCACTGTTTCACTGGATCACTGTTTTTTGCACGTAAATTAATGACGTTAAACGCTTATTTTTCTGCTTCTGGAATCATTACTTTTAAAAATAGCAAAGAATTACAAGAAACATTTAGCAAAATTCCTCTTGAAAAACTATTAGTAGAAACTGATAGTCCCTTTTTGGCACCCGTTCCTATGCGTGGCAAGAAGAACGAACCTAGCTTCGTTAAATACACTTTGGAAAAATTATCAGCTTTAAAAGATGTTGATCTTAACACAATGGATAATCATACAACTAAAAACTTTAATTCTTTATTTCTAAAATGACTGCTAAATTTACTATTTTGGGCTGTGGTAGCTCACTTGGTGTTCCAAGAATAGATGGTTACTTTGGAAATTGTGATCCAAAAAATAAAAAAAATTATAGAACTAGATGCTCAGCATTGTTGACTATAAATAATATTAATATTATCTTTGATACTTCACCTGATTTAAAATCGCAACTTCTTAAAAATAAAATAAAAAATATTGATCATGTTTTTTATACCCATCATCACGCAGATCAAACTCATGGTATTAATGAATTAAGAGTTTTTTATCTAAAAAATAGAAAAAAAATTCCCGTATATGGAGATTATATCACAAAAAAATATCTTTATAATTCATTTGAATATTGTTTTGATGACACTAAAGATTATCCAGCAACATTAAAATTTTTTAATTTAAGAAAAAAAATGATTATAGATAAAGGAATACATATAATTAGTGTTCCTGTAAAACATGGGTTAATTAAAAGTAATGCTTATATAATTAATAAAACTTGTGCTTATGCACCAGACGTAAATAAAATTTTTAATAAAGACCTAAATAGATTTAAAAATTTAAAATATTTTGTTATTGATTGCTTAAGATATAATTTTCATCCATCACATTTCAATTTATCTGATGTATTGGAATTAATTAAGATTATTAAACCTAAAAAAACTATACTCACAAATTTACATAACGACATTGATTATGTAAAAATTAAAAAAAAACTACCTATGAATGTATTTCCAGCTTACGATGGATTGTCATTCAATATTTAAAATTTGCTCAATATCTTTTGTTATTTTATTTGCTGTTGGTTTTGTAAATGATGAATAAGTATTAAAAACTTTACCCTCTTTATCAATTAATATTTTATGAAAATTCCATTTTGGAATAGCAGATTTCCCATAATTTTCAGCTGCCCATTTATATATTGGATGAGCATTATTACCTTTTACATTAATTTTGTCTGTCATAGGAAAGGTTACATTAAAATTTACTTTACAAAATTCTTTAATATCTTCATTAGAGCCCGGTTCTTGACTTCCAAATTGATTTGATGGAACACCAATAACTACTAGACCTTTATTTTTATAATTATTCCAAATTAATTGTAAATCAGCATATTGTTTTGTGAAACCACAATTACTTGCAACGTTTACTAATAAAACTGCATTATCTTTATATTTTGATAATTCTATTACCTTTCCGTCAATATCATTTAATTTATAGTCATAAAAGAGTGTCTTATAATTAGCCGAAGATTTATTAAAAAATAAAACCATAAAAATAATACAAATAATTTTTTTAAATTTAGTCAATTAAAAAAATTATTTTTTTGTTGAAATTAATAGCAACAAATATCCAAATAATGTTGAAAGTAAAGATCCTGATAAAACACCAATCTTTACACCATCTATATACTGCATATCATTAGCAAAAGCTAAATTTCCAACGAATAAACTCATTGTGAAACCAATTCCTGTTAATACACCAACTGCATAAAAACTTAATAAATTAGATTTATTTGGCATATCAGCAAAACCAAACTTTATTGAAGCATATGAAAATACAAATACTCCAAACTGTTTTCCGATAAATAAACCTAACAGTATTCCTAGTGGCACCGGCATAAGTAAAGAGGAAAAAGATAATCCTGTTAGTGAAACACCGGCATTAGCAAACGCGAATAATGGCATTATAAAGAAAGCAACATAAGGACTAATAGCATGTTCTATTTTTACCAATAAAGAAAAATCATGATCTTTTTTTCTATGGGGAATGCAAGCAGCTAATAATACACCTGCTATTGTTGCATGTATTCCAGATTTATAAGTAAAAAACCAAAGAAATAATCCAATTAATAAATAAGGTATAAATTTTTTTATTGAATATTTATTTAATGCAAGAAGTAATATAAAAGATAGCAACATCAAAGCTAGATATTTAATACTTAAATCACCAGAATAGAAAAATGCAATAATTACAATTGCACCAAGATCATCAATAATTGCAAGAGCTGTTAGAAAAACTTTTAATGACAATGGAACTCTTGATCCTAGTAAAGATAATATCCCAATAGAAAAAGCAATATCTGTTGCTGAAGGTATAGCCCATCCATTAAGTGTATTTGGGGTATTAAAATTGATTATAATATATATTAACGCAGGAACCAACATTCCACCAACGGCTCCAACAATTGGTAAAATAGCTTGCTTTTTTGATGATAACTCTCCTTGAAGGAACTCTCTTTTAATTTCTAATGTAACGAAGAAAAAGAAGATTGCCATTAATGCATCATTTATCCAGTGTAAAACACTTAATTTTAATCCAAAATTATTTACACCAATAAATAAATACTTATTTAATGTATCAAAATATAATTCAGACAATGATGAATTGCTTACAATTAAAGCAATAATTGCGCTAATTAATAAAATAAGACCACTTGCTGCTTCAAGTTTAAAAAACCATTTAAAAGGTGCTGAAATATAATTAATCATGATTTATCTTATAAGATCAATTAAAAATAAGTAAATATCATTTATCGTAACATATAGATTATTCAGATAACTATTAAAATTAGGTATAATTATTTCAATCTGATACTTAAATGTGTCTAACAATATTATCAGCGCTAAGAAACTTATAATCGATAAAGATAAGATTGATAAAATTGATATATTACTATGTTTTTTATCTATTACATTATTATTAATTGATTCATTAATTTCACTCTCTATAACATTTTTTGTCTCAACTTCATTCTCGACAAAATCATTATCAATTTTTGACACAGATACTTTTGGTGAAATATTCTCATTACTAGTTTTAGTATCTAGGGGTAATGAGTAATGCCATTTATGATCGCAGGTACCACATTGCAATAATCTACCTTCTTCGGGTATTAAAGAGATGTCTAGATTGAATTTTTTTTTACAAGAAGGACAACTGAGTATCATTAAATGTTTTATATCAGATTCTAGTGAAAATTCTTTAATTTTGATCTCTTTATCCTTTTAAAAAAGTAATATTTGCTGTAATAGTTTCAAAATCGGGGCGTAGCGCAGCCTGGTAGCGCATCTGGTTTGGGACCAGAGGGTCGCAGGTTCAAATCCTGCCGCCCCGACCATTTTATGAAAAAAGCTAAAATTTACAAACCATCTAAAACTGCAACACAATCAGGGCTTGCTAAATATGATAAATGGATACTTGAATTTTATACAAAAGACAAAAATGTTAATCCATTAATGGGATGGGAGAGCTCATCGGACACTATGTCTGAAGTTAAACTTGAATTTGATGATAAAGGTAATGCTATCGAATATGCCAAAAAAAATAAAATTAATTATGAGATAATTGAACCTAACAAAAGAAAAATTATTAAAAAATCATATTCTGATAATTTTATTAAATAATGTTTAAATTTTTTACTAATAAAAACTGGTTCCCTTGGAGTATTGGTGGATCAATTCTAATACTTGTCTCCACATGGTATCAGGTCCAATTAGATGTAAAAATTAACGAATGGTTTGGAGATTTTTATGACACTTTGCAAAAGGCCTTAACCACACCAAATTCTGTAACTGAAACAGAATTTATTGCATATCTTTTTACTTTTGCAAAAATTGCTGGTGGTTGGATTATAATTGCTGTTCTCACAGGTTTTTTTACAAGTCATTGGGTTTTTAGATGGAGAACCTCGATGGCTGATTATTATCATGAACAATGGTTAAATGCTAGATTGACTGAAGGTGCATCTCAAAGAGTTCAAGAAGATACATTAAAATTTGCAAGAATTATGGAAGGTTTAGGAACAGGACTTTTGGATAGTTTAATGACCCTAGTAGCATTTACACCAATTTTGTGGGGTCTATCAAAACAAGTAAACGTTCTACCGTGGATAGGAGAGGTTGATCACGCATTGGTATGGGTGGCTATACTATCAGCCCTAGGTGGTACATTGTTACTTGCTGCAGTTGGAATAAGATTACCCGGTATAGAGTATGATATTCAAAAAGAAGAAGCTGGATATAGAAAAGAACTTGTTCTAGGTGAAGAGAGTCCTATCAGAGCAGCTCCACCAACTATAGGACAATTATATGATAGGGTGAGAGGTATACATTTTAAATCTTATTTTCATTATTTATATTTTAATACGGTAAAATGGAGTTACTTTCAAGGTATGGTAATTGTACCATACTTAGCATTAGCACCAACAATTGTAACAGGTGCAATAACTTTAGGATTCGTACAACAAATAACAAGAGCTTTTGGTAGAGTAGAAGGATCGTTACAATATTTAGTTAAAAGTTGGTCGACAATTGTAGAGTTAATATCTGTATGGAAAAGATTGAGAGAATTTGAAGCTAAATTAAATGCAAAAGAAAATGATAAAATTATAATTTAAATGAGTTTTAATAAAAATCTTATTAATAGTTTTGTTAATATTACCAGTAAAGCAGCTATTAGTTGTTTTAAATATCTAGGAAAAAACGATAAAAATTTGGCAGATAAAGCAGCTACAGACGAGATGAGAAAAAATTTAAATCTCTTAGACATCGATGGTAAGGTTGTAATAGGAGAGGGTGAACTTGATGAAGCGCCAATGCTTTATATAGGAGAAAAATTAGGAACCGGGAATGGCCCTAGATTAGATATAGCAGTTGATCCTTTAGAAGGTACGAACTTTGCGGCAAAAAATCTTCCCGGAGCTTTATCCGTAATGGCTGTTTCAAAAAAAGGTGATTTATTTCATGCTCCAGAAACATATATGAATAAATTAGCTGTTTCAGCAGACGTTCCGTTTGATGCTACTGATTTAGATTTTGATATTGAAAAAAATGTTAAAAATATTGCAGATTCCAAAAAAAAAGAATTAAATCAAATAACAATATGCGTTTTAGACAGACCAAGACATGCTGATATTATTGAAAAATTAAAAAAAATTCATGTCAATGTTAAATTAATAACAGACGGTGATGTATCTGGAGCGCTACTAGTAACAAATAAAAAATACAATGTTGATGCATATTTTGGTATTGGTGGTGGACCAGAAGGCGTATTAGCAGCCTCTGCTTTAGATGCCTATAATTGCAAATTTCAAGGCAGGTTTTTATTTGAAACCGATGAAGATAAAAAACGTGCAAAAAATATGGGTATCACTGATTTAAATAAAAAATATGATCTTAAAGACATTGTAAAAGGCGATTCAATTTTTTGTGCTACCGGTATAACAAAAAACGAACATGTGAATGGTGTAATTCTTAATGAAGGAAAATTTATTACTGAAACATTAGTGACATGCAAAAATACTTTAATTAATGTTGTAAAAAAAGAGGTTCCTGCCACTTGATTAAATACAATAATTACAATACAAAAGCGTTCTTTGGTCCCTTCGTCTATCGGTTAGGACACATGGTTTTCATCCATGAAAGAGGGGTTCGATTCCCCTAGGGACCGCCAAATATGAGATATTATGTTTATCTATTGGTATCTATTAATAAAGAAAGAGTTACATCATACGTTGGCTATACTTCAGATTTAAAAAAAAGGTTAGAGCTACATAACAATTCAAAAGGTGCAAAATTCACAAGGGGAAAATTATGGTTTTTAGCTCACAAGAAGATGTATAATAGTAAATCTTTAGCTATGAGAAATGAATACTTGCTTAAAAAAAATCGAAAATTAAGAGATAAAATCAAAATTAATTATTTAAAAAAAATTAAATGAAAATTTCAATATTGCTTCCATATAAAGAAAACTTCTCTCCAAATTATGCAGGAGCTGTTTCATTATTTGTAAAGGATACAGTTTCTTTAAGTAAATTTAAAAAAAAAATAGTTATTTTTGGTAATACAAAATTTAAAAAAAAACTTCTTAAAAATTATTTAAATCTATCATTTAAAAAATATTTTTTTAAAAGTAATACAAATTCATATTTAGAAAAGTTTAAAAAATGTGAATTAAGAGAAAAATCTAATCTTATAGAAATTCATAATAGACCTGATTATATTGATAAACTTTATAAGATTAATGATAATTTAATTTTATATTTTCATAATAATCCCAATAATATGAAAAATTCCAATACTGTTTCAAAAAAGATAAGTCTTTTAAAAAAAACAAAAAAAATTATCTTTAATAGTAGATGGACTAAAAAACAGTTTTTAAAAGGGTTAACTCTAAACAAAGAGAAGAGAGAAAAACTTTTAATCATAAATCAATGTGCTGAAAAATCTTATGTTAATTTTAAAAATAAAAAAAATTTAGTTATATTTGTTGGAAGGTTAAATAAATCAAAAGGTTATGATCTTTTTGGTAACGCTATAGTGCAATTATTAAATAAATATAGCTCTTGGAAGTCTATAGTTATTGGTGATGAGCCTCGTGAAAATATTTCTTTTAATCATAAAAATCTTAAAATTCTAGGTTTTCAAAAATATAGTTCTGTTTTAAATTGGTTATCAAAATCAAAGATATCTGTAGTTTGCTCTAGATGGGATGAACCTTTTGGTCGAGTTGCATTAGAAGCGTCAAGCAAAGGTTGCGCAACAATAATATCAAACAGAGGTGGTTTAAAAGAAGCTGCTCCTAATTCTATAATTTTAAATAATCTAACAGTAAATTCTGTTAAAAACGCTATTGAAAAACTTATTAAAAATTCTAACTTAAGAATAAAGTTGCAATTAAGATCTTATAAAAAATTTAAATTAACTAATAATTTTATTAGTAAAAAGATTGACAATTATAGACAATTATTAATTAAATCTTAATTTTATTTAGTGCATTATTCTTGAACAAATTAGCCTCATTGATATATCTTCTTACCATTTGAGTTGTTTTATGTCCTGTCATTGCCATAATATTACGTTCTTCAGCACCAGCCTCTGCTGCAGATGTTGCAAATCCTGATCTTAAACTATGACCTCCGTATTTATTTGGATCTAATCCAGCTAATAAAGCATATTTCTTTAATATAAGAGCTACTGATTTGTCAGAAATATTGAAAATTTTACCATCTTTAATATTATTATAATTAATCCAATCCTTTAATTTATTAACTGGGCAAAATTCTTTATTATTAAAATAGGGGATTGCTTTTATACTTCCTTCTCCGGATTGATCTGTTTTTGACCTTTTAATAAATATTTTTAGTCCTTCATTAACAAATTCAAGATCCTCATATTCAATATTTACCAATTCAGATCTTCTAAAGCCCCCTGAAAAACCAATTAATATTAATGACTTATTTCTGATTTTTTTTAATTCTTTTTTTTCATATTGATCTATTGCTTTAATTATAAGTTTTAAATCATTGATTAATATCGGTTTTTTTGCTTTTTGATATGAGCCTTTAACCCTTTTAATACCTAATAGATTCTCCATAATGATAGGATGTTTGGAATCTAGATAGTGACCTTTCATTTTATGAACTACCTTTATCGATGCAATTCTTCTCTTTAGTGTGCTAAACTTACAAGTTTTAGATAAATTGGTTAGATAAATAGATAATATTTTTGGTTCAGTTGGTAATGATTTGAGACTATTTTTTAAACAAAATAACGAAAAATCCTTAAAGTCTGCCTCATAAGCTCTGACAGTATTATTTGCTTTTGAGTTTCTTAAATTTTTAATTGTTTCTAATTCAAGAGTTTTTACATCTGTAATAAGATCATTCATAAATATTTCCGATAACCATTAATTATCGGAATAATATATATTAGTCAATTATCCATGTCAATAGCTATATTTAAGATAAATGTTATAAAATAATTATGCTGCAATTAATTATAAATAATCTGAACGCTATAATGGTTAGTATAATTATTGCAGGTATATTTTCATGCATAATACTTGATATTTTGGGATATTTACAAAAAATGATTGGTATAGCTGAGCCATCCTGGAATATTTTAGGTAGATGGGGTTATTATATGATTAAAAAAGGTATTTTATTTAACCCAAAAATTGATGAAATGCCTAAGTATAAATATGAGCTGATTTTTGGATGGATTTTTCATTACTTTATATCCATCTGTTGGGCATTTATTTATTATATTTCTTTTATCTTTTTAGGAATTAAAATGTCATATTTTTCAGGATTTATTTTTGGAATTATCACTACTTTGGCTCCATTATTGGTTTTTTTACCTTTTACAGGTCAAGGTGTTTTTGGAATTAATACTAGTAAACCAATGCAAATCTCAATAGTATTTTTAATAAGACATTCAATTTATGGTATTGCAATTTATGAAGCTTTTAGGTGGTTTAATTGATAGAATATGTACAATTGTAGAATTTTTAATTTTAATATAAAGATTTTAAATGCCTAAATATGTAATTATAGGATTAATCGTTGTAGTTTTTTGCTTTTTAGTGGCTAAATTCTGGGGTAATTTAAGCCCTCAAGGTAGAACAAGGACATTATTACTTATTTTTGGCCTATTTTTAATAAGTATTTTTGTTTTACTAGCTTTATTGATGACATAATCGTGAAAGGGACTAAATTTCAGCTAAAAGTATGGAATTATTTAAGAAAAATACCTAAAGGTGAAGTTAGAACTTATAAACAAGTAGCATTAGCAATCAAAAATCCAAAATCTTCTAGGGCAGTAGCAAATGCATGTGCAAAAAACCCATATGCACCAAAAATACCATGCCATAGAGTTATAAGATCTGATGGTTCTCTTGGGGGATATTCTGCTAAAGGTGGAGTAAAAGCTAAGATAAAGATACTAAAAAAAGAGGGTTTTTTGCTCTAGAATTGTTTAATATCAACAATTTATTAATATTCCACCCTTCTCTTCTATATTTTGACATGTTCGCTCTTCAGTTGTACCATATAATGAATAATCATTAAATTAGACCCTTTAATGGCCTTTTAAATGCTATATTCGTTTACTGCAGAGCTCATTAATTTTAGTCATATTTATGTTAAATTTTTATAATTTATTTAGGCTTATTAGTTCTATAACAATATTTTATTAATGTATTTTCCAATATATTTAATAGTTATTTATATTTAATAGATAAAAAGCCCGTATTTACTTATTATTTTTTAAGTTTTATCACAAACGATGGTTTAATATTTTTCATTTTAATATATTTGCTTATTAATGCTTATTTGAATTTTATTTTATGACAATGATTTCTTATAATAATTAATATTATAAAATACTTTAATTATTACTTTTTATTCAATAAATACAGTAGTTTAAATTTTATATCTAATGTAAATAATTAAGTAATATATATTATTTATTTACTATTAATTCTCTCTTAAAAACATAAATTCCAGAAGTAATAATGATAGATAATCCTATAAAAGTCCAAATGTCAGGGAAGTCACCAAAGAAATAATAACCTAAAATTATATTTGGTAATATTTCAAAGTAACCAAAAGGCGCAAGTTTAGAAGCATCACTATGCTTAAGGGATATAATAAGAAATATATGACCTAAACAAGCAAATAAACCCATTAAACACATCCACAACCATTGAATTACTGATGGAGGTTCCCAAACCATTGGAACAAAAAAAGAGCCTATAGAGAGCCCTACTACGCCCGTTAATAAAAGAGTTAAAAAAGGAGGATCAGTTGAATGAAGAGATCGTGTTATCACTAAATATACACCGTATGAACATCCAGTTCCAAGCGCAGCAATAGAAGCTAAATTAAAATTTAAGAAGCCTGGTCTTATAACAACTAAACATCCCAAGAAACCAACTAAAACTGCAGACCATCTTCTGATACCAACTTTTTCATTAAGAAATTTTGGAGATAAAGCCGTAGTAATTAAGGGTGCAATAAAAGCTAAAGTAAGTGCTTTTGCCATTGAGATTACTGATATTGAATAAAAAAAACATATGTTAGCAGAAAATAATGCTAATCCTCTATAGATCTGTAATTTAATGTTTTTTGACCCTCTAATACTTTCTCTTACAAAAATAAACATGAAAGGCAAAACAAGAACTACAGTAAAGAAGTATCTTGCCCATGTTACTTGAAAAAAAGATAAATCTGTAGATAGAAATTTTGCTATGGCATCCATGAATGGCAAAATCATCCATGCAGACAAATTAAAAACTATTGCCTTCATTAAATAAAATATTTTAATGCTATAAATACAATTATTGGAACTGTTATAAACGATAAAACAGTTGAAACAAAGATCATACTAGCAACATCATCTACAGTTTCCTTTGGAGAATACAAAGAACCAACAAGGAAATTTAAGACAGCACTTGGCATTGAGCATTGAATTAAAAGAACACCAGCTGCAAATCCAGTCAAATTATAATAATTAATTATTGCAAAACCTATAACTGGACCAATAATCACTCTTGCTAATGATGAAATAAATGATTTCTTAAACGAAAAAACTTTTAATCTAGTTAAAGCAATACCTAACGACATTAGAATTAAAAAGATAGTAGCGTACATTAAAAGAAATGAAGTATTTTCAACAAATACAGGTAATTTAATTTCATAATAAAGCAAAATAACTGAAAAAATAATTGTATAAAACGCTGGGCTTTTAAGGATTACATCAAAACTAATTTTTCTATCTGCTAAAAAAACACCAATTGTAAAATGAAAAAGGATTATCAGTGCTGTAATTGCAGCAGCTACTCCTAAACCTTCATGACCATAGGCAAATAAACATATAGGAAAACCCATATTTCCAGTATTTGGCATCATAAAAGGTGGTAATTCTCTTATTATATCCTTAGATTTAAGACAGTATAGAAATACAATGCCCACAATAGCAAATGATATGATTGCTAAAAGGTAATAAAAAAAATAATCTAAAAATACTGAAAAGGATACATTTTTAACGTTTAAGGCATAAATAATCATTGCAGGAGAACCGACATTAGCTGCAAAATTAGTTATAAATGTTGTATTAAATTTTTTGTCCTTTTTTCCAATATAATATCCAATTCCAATAACAAAAAAGACAGGAAAAAGAACTTCAAAAAGTTTTATATAAATTTCCATCTATTAAAATAAACGGATTAAAACAGGATTTTTCAAGATACTTTTATTTTTATTTAGACTTTTTACGCAACTTAGTGAGTTTTTTTCAAAGCACTTATGTGTAATAATTACAATTGTTGCTTTTTTATTTTTTTTATCTGGAATTTGAATAAGTCTTTCGATGGATATTTTAAATTTTGCAAGGTTTTTTGTTATATCTGAAAGAACTCCAGGTTGGTCTCTAACTTCAAGTCTTAAGTATAATGAGTTTTCATAAAAATCGCTATTATATGAATGTATTTTAAATCTTTTATTATTAGGTATCCCAAAAGGGTATTTAATATTCCCTCTAAGAATGGACAGCAAATCAGACATTAAAGCTGATGATGTAGGACCGGGGCCAGCACCCTCACCTTGTAATACACTTTCACCTACTGGAGAACCATTTAAAATAACAGCATTCATAGCTCCATTAATGTTAGCAATATAATTGTCTTTAGGCACTAAACTTGGATGAACTCTTTCAAATAATTTATTATTTATAATTTCAGTAATACCCAATAACTTAATTCTTAAATTTAAATTATTAGCCATTTCAATATCTTTAAGATCAATATTTTCAATGCCATTTTTTAAGCAGCTATTGTTAGATATTTTTTTTTTAAATGCTAAAGATGAAAGAATTTTTACTTTAGATAAAACATCACTTCCATCTAAATCAAATTTAGGATTTGCTTCGGCTAAACCAAGTTTTTGAGATTTTGCCAAGACGTCATTAAAAGATTTCTTAGTTTTTTCCATTTCTGTAAGAATATAATTTGAAGTGCCATTTAAAATACCTACAACTTTTGAAATTTTATTTGTTGCTAAACCATCCTTTATAGTTCTTAATACTGGAATACCCCCACCAACAGATGCTTCGAATTCTAAATTTACGTTATTTTTTTCCGCTACCTTAGATAAAAGCTCACCATGTTTGGAAATAAGAGCCTTGTTTGCTGTTATCACGTGTTTTTTATTTCTTAATGCTGTTTCAACAACTTTTTTTGAAATTCCATCAGACATTCCAATTAATTCAAATAAAATATTAATTTTGTCATCTTTTGCCAAATCAATTGGATTTTTGAAGAATAATTTTTTGTTTAATTTAATAGATCTTTTTTTTTTAAAATTTTTCGCTGATACACCTACAATATTAATTTTGAAACCTAAGTTTTTATAAATTTCATTTTTTTTTGAATTTATTTCTTTATATAAATAACTACCAATATTGCCAATTCCAACAATTCCAATTCCAATATTTTTCATAATTATTTATTCATATTAGGATAATCATTATCTTTACTGTATTTCTCCAGTAAAGTAATATATTCATCAATTGTATAATCATCCTCAAAATTTATATTATCTATTATTTTAACATTTGAAGTATTCTTTTCTTCACCAAAATATCCCACATCAGTAAAAGAACATCCACTCAATAAAAATAACAAAATTATTAATCTTTTCATTTTAAACCTGTGTTTTCCTTAAAGCCAAAGTACATATTCATATTTTGTACAGCTTGACCTGCCCCACCTTTAATAAGATTATCTATTGCGGAAAAAAGTATTACTTTATTTTTATACCTTGTTTCACAAACTGATAACAAACAATTATTGGTATTTATAACATCATTTGTGCTGATAGGTTTATTAAATTTTGCAAATTTAATAAATTTTTCTTTTTTAAACTCTTTTTTCAATAACATTAGAATGTTTTTTGCTGATTTACCTTTTGGAAGTTCAAGATATATAGTGCTTAATATTCCCCTAAACATAGGAGTTAAATGTGGGGTAAAATTGTAAAATATATTTTTACTAATTTTTTGAAATTCTTGATTAATTTCTGAATTATGTCTATGAAATCCTACACCATAAGAACTTATAGACTCATATAAATTATTTTTTTTATGTTTCTTATGAACACTTCGACCAGCGCCAGAATAACCAGACTTAGAATCTATAATAATATTTTTTTGATTAATTATTTTACTTTTTAACAAAGGAATTAAAGGAATAAGCAATGATGTAGGGTAACAGCCGGGACATGATATGATTTTATATTTACTAAGATTTTCCTTATTTAATTCAGGTAGGAGATAAATACTATTACTAATATTTCGCTTGGACTTATGAGATAAGTGATAAAATTTTTTATAAATTAAATGATTTGATATTCTAAAGTCGGCAGACAAATCAATCAATAAATTATTAGGTTTTAATAAATTTGATAATATTTGTGCCTGACCATTTGGTAATGCTGTGAATACAATATCAACATTATTTAAATGATTTTTATTAAACTTAGTAATTATGGGTAACTTATATTTACCTAAAGTTTTATCATAAAGAGAAATTTTTTTACCAACTGACGAATTGCCACAAAGATATTTAATATTAATTTTTGGATGTACTGATAAATGTTTTATAAGTTGCAATCCTATGTAACCAGTTGATCCAGCAACTAATACGTTTAATTTGCGCATATGTAATATTACTATAAAAATTAAAAAAAGTATTATCTTTTAGAAAACTGAAAACTTCTTCGTGCTTTTGCTCTTCCAGGTTTTTTTCTCTCAACAGCACGAGAATCTCGAGTTGTAAGCTTTTCTTTTCTTAGTGTAGGTTTAAAATTTTCATCAAATTTAAGTAAGGCTCTTGAAATACCATGAACCATGGCTCCTGCTTGTCCAGTATGGCCTCCACCAACAACTTGACATCTAACGTCATATTGAGTTGCTTGATCAATTATTTCAAAAGGTCTTAATATTTGCATTTTATGAGTGTCACTTGTGAAATAATCTTGAAAATTTTTACCATTAACAAAAATTATGCCAGTACCTTTTTTAAGCCAGATTTTAGCAATTGAAGTTTTTCTTCTACCTGTAGCATACATGCTGTCCTTAAAATCTAACTTAGTTTTTTCCATTACTTTTGAATTTTCTTCCATTAGTTTCTTACAATATTTTTTTTATTTAATTTTGATAATTCAATAATTTCAGGATTTTGAGCTTCGTGAGGATGATCTTCACCTGTATAAAGTTTTAATTTAGTAAGTTGTTTTTTTGCCAGAGGCCCTCCAGGCAACATTCTTTTAACTGCAAGTTTTAAACTTTCACCTGGTTTTTTTTCATTAAGTTTAAGAGGATTTATTTCTTTAATACCTCCTGGATATCCAGTATGTCTATAATATTTTTTATCTTCTAATTTTTTTCCTGTAAATTTTATAGCTTCAACATTTTTTACAACGACAAAATCACCATTATCCATATGTGGAGTAAAAGTAGTTTTATGCTTGCCTCTTAATATTTTTGCAATCACAGATGCCAATCTACCGATAATAGCATTTTTTCCATCTATTATGTACCATGCGTTATTTAGTTCACTTTTTTTTAAAAAATTAGTCATAAGATGCGCATAAATACTTAGATTTATACATAAAGTCAATTTTAAATTGTATTCATTATACCTTGAAATGTAAGTATTTATCTTGTTAAATTAAAAATTAACTAAATTAACGGAGTCTTAAATGTCAAAAAATATAAAAAACCCAGAAACAATCGCTTTACACGGTGGTGATTACAGAAGTGACCCTGCTACTACTGCTGTTGCGGTACCGCTATATAGAACAACTTCTTATCAATTCAACAACACAGATCATGCTGCAAATTTATTTGCACTTAAGGAATTTGGAAATATTTATACAAGAATTATGAATCCAACTAATGACGTACTAGAAAAAAGAGTTGCAGCTTTAGAAGGTGGATTGGCTTGTGTAACTGTAGGATCTGGCCAAGCCGCATCAACATTTGCTATTATGAATGTTTGTCAAGCTGGTGATAATTTTATTAGTTCTACAGATCTTTATGGAGGTACAGTAAACTTATTTACCCATACATTAAAAAAACTAGGTATTGAATGTAGATACGCTGATCCTTCTGATCCTAAAAACTTCGAAAAATTAGTAGATGAAAAAACAAGATGTTTTTATGCAGAAACTCTACCAAATCCTTATTTAAGAGTTTTCCCAATTAAAGAGGTTTCTGATATTGGAAGAAAACATAATATACCATTAATTATGGATAACACTGCAGCACCAGTTATATGTAAACCACTAGAACATGGCGCGGCAGTTGTAGTTCACTCATTGACTAAATTTATCGGTGGTCATGGAACTGTTATTGGTGGATGTCTAGTTGATGGAGGTAATTTTGATTGGACTACTGATCCTAAAAGGCAACCTATGTTTAATGAACCTGACGCAAGTTATGGTGGAGCCGTATGGGGAGAAGTGGTACCACAATTAACAGGAGCTAACGTAGCATTTGCTGTAAGAGCTCGTGTTTGCTTGCTCAGAGATTTAGGTGCACCATTAGCTCCAGATAATGCATGGGGTATTATACAAGGTCTAGAAACAGCACCATTAAGAATGAAACAACATTGTTCAAATGCAACAAAAGCTGTTGAATTTCTATCTAAACACAAAAATGTTGATAGGGTAATATATCCAACCCTTCATAAAGGTGAAGTTGGAGCTAGAGCAAAGAGATACTTTAAAGGTGGAAATGGTGCATTGGTAGGTATAGAGGTTAAAGGTGGTGTTGAAGCAGGTAAAAAATTTATAGAAGCATTAAAAATGTTTTACCATGTTGCTAATATAGGTGATGCGAGAAGTCTTGCAATACATCCTGCAACAACAACACACAGTCAATTAACGCCTGAAGAATTATTAGCAGCTGGTGTAACCCCAGGTTATGTTAGATTGTCAATTGGCATTGAGCATCCAGATGATATAATAGCTGATCTTGATCAAGCATTATCTGCATCAGGAAAGCCTAACTTGAAAGCTGTTGGTTAGAACTTAAGTTTAAATATAAAAAATAAATACTTGAGCTAACTAAAAATATCGAACTTATTTGGTGCAACGATGAATAAAATATTGTTGCACCAGATAAAAGAGTAATAATCCCAAGAATTATCTGTAAAAACAAAATAAAACCTACAAAATAGATAGTCTTAAAAAAATCGTTTAATTTTAAATGATAAACTTTAAATAAAATATACATATAGAATAACAGTATTATATACGCGAGGTTTCTATGAATAAATTGTACAATTGATCTATCGCTTAATGATGAAATATAAAAAATTTCTTTTAAATTACTGTCATCAGGAAAAAAAGAAGTGCCCATTAAAGGCCATGAATTATAAATTTTACCTGCATCCATGCCCGAAACAAATGCGCCAAAAGTAATTTGAAGGTAGATTAATAAAAGAAAAATAACAGGTATAAAAATATTTAGACTTCTAGGTGGTTTTTTAAAACTTTTAAATTTTAGATAGTTAAAAAATATTAAAGAAAGAATTATAAATGCAATTATTAGATGTGTAGCTAAACGAAAGTGACTAACATCAACTCTATCCACAAGACCACTAGAAACCATATACCAGCCAATAAATCCTTGAAAGCAAATAAGTAGGAAAATTAAATATAAAGGAACGAGTTTTTTTATACTTATTTTAAAAGAAAAATAAATCAAGGGTATTAAATATGCAATACCAATTAATCTGCCAAGAAATCTATGTGCCCATTCCCACCAAAAAATAATTTTAAATTCTTCTAAAGTCATTGTGTAATTTTGCAAATAAAATTCAGGTATTTTTTTATATAAATCAAAATAATAAACCCAATCTTTTTGATTTAAGGGTGGAATAAAACCAGAAAATAGTTGCCACTGAGTTATAGATAAGCCAGAATCAGTTAATCTAGTTAAGCCACCAACAATAATCATAAATGAAATTATCAAAAACATTATAAGTAACCAAAAGGAAACTTTATGATTTATTTCATAATTTTTTGTATACATAATGTGATAAATATATTAATTTTTAATAAAGCCAATTGAATAAATGTCGCCAAAAAATATAAAAGAACTGCAGAAATTAAGAAAAAAACTTGATAAAATTGATCTAGAGCTTTTAAAAATAATAAAAAAACGTTCATTGCTTGTAAAGAAAGTTCTGTCATTGAAAAAGTTTAAAAGTCAAATTGTTGATCAAAAAAGAATAAATGTTATTTTAAAAAAGATTAAAACTTTATCAATTAAAAATAAAATTGATCCTAAAATAACAAAAAGAATTTGGAAAAATATGATTTGGTCTTATATTGATTATGAAAGAAGAAATTTTAAAAAATAATTACTTACTATGTGGTGGTAACTTCTTTTCAATAAACATTTCATGTTTTCTTGTTGAAGGATTATACTTTTTTGCTTTTAATTTAACTTTTGCTTTTTCGCCACCTGCTGGTTTTTTTACGTAATAGTAAAATGAACTATCTGGTTTAGCTTCAGGTACTAATCTAACCTTAATGTGAGTTTTTTTTGCCATTATTTATTTAATTTAATACTTTTAACCAATTTAGAAATTTTATTTAATTTACTTTTTAAAAAATTCTTATCAGATGTGTTTATAGAATTATTTGATGTTTCGTCAAGATCTAAAGATTTGTTGTTATCTATAAATAATTTTACCCCTTTTATCGTTAAACCTTTATTTTTTAATAAATATTGGATTTTTTTTAGTTTTTCTATTTCAGTTGAATTATAGTAACGTCTTTTTCCAGACATAATTCTTGGTTTAATGTTTTTAAATTCTTTTTCCCAATATCGAATTGTGTGAGTATTTAAATTTCCATTTTTTTTATTAACTAATTTTAGAAGTTTTGCTACTTCACCTATTGATTTATACGCTTGATCAAATTTTTCTGTCACTGTTAATATATTTTTTAAATTCGTTTGAAGCTTTAAATGAAATTACTCTTCTAGCAGTAATCAATTTTTCCTCTTTAGTTTTTGGATTTCTGCCAATTCTAGAACCTTTACTTTTAATCTGGAAAGTTCCAAAATTAGATATTTTAACTTTTTCATTCTTAATTAAATTGTCCGATAATATATGCAACAAATCATCTAAAATATTTTCAGAAATATTCTTTGAGAACCCTATTCTCATATATGCTGAGTTAATTATATCTTTTTTTGTTAAATTGATTCTCATGTCTAAATTATACTTTGTTTAATCTTTTCAATCAATTTACCATTAATAATTTTTTCACATACATTCAATGAATGAAAAAAACCAATTGCATCTGTAGATCCATGACTTTTAACTACAGC
The DNA here is from genome assembly GCA_902522225.1 of uncultured Pelagibacteraceae bacterium. Lineage (GTDB taxonomy): Bacteria > Pseudomonadota > Alphaproteobacteria > Pelagibacterales > Pelagibacteraceae > Pelagibacter. The sequence goes on along the minus strand of CABYUS010000004.1, from coordinate 4,196 downwards.
ATTATTTAGTCCTAATAGTATGGCACCATTGTATAGTCGTGGATCAAATTTTTTTTTAAATGAATTTAAATTATTGTAATTTAATAAAGTAGAAATTTTACCTATTAGATTTTTAGTCATATTTTTTTTCAATTCGCTAGTAATGAAATTAGCTGTACCTTCAGCTGTTTTTAAAGCTACATTGCCTGTAAAACCATCTGTAACAATTACATCAACGTTACCATCCATTAAATGATTTCCTTCAATGTAGCCTTTAAAATTAAAATTTTTATTATTAATTTCATTAAGTTTTTTGTATGTATTTTTAATAATTTCATTTCCTTTAGTCTCTTCTGATCCAATATTTAATATAGCAACATTTGGATTATTCTCTTTGAACAATGCTTTGTAAAGAGATGAACCCATTATAGAAAAATCTATTAGATTTTTTTCACTACATTCAATATTTGCGCCCAAATCCAAAACTACATTCATGCCTTTTTTATTTGGCCATAGAGCTGATAAAGCAGGTTTGTCAATATTTTCAATCATTTCTAAATTCAATTTGGCCAGAACTAATAATGCTCCAGTATTACCTGCTGAAATAACTATATCTGAGTTTTTATTTTTAACACTTTCTATTGCAAGCCACATGCTAGTATTCTTTCCCCTTTTAGCTGCTCCAAGAGGCGTATCATTACCTATAACCTTATCTGTGGTATGAATTATTTTGCAGTTATCTTTATTTAAATTTTTTGGTAGCAAGTCAAAAATTAAATTTTTATCACCAAAAATGTTATAATAAGTATCTTTTGATTTTTTTTGATGTAATGAAATCCCATCAATAATTTTTTTTGGTGAACCATCTCCACCCATTGCATCTACTGCAATTTTAATTTTATCTAACATTTAAATTATATTATTATTCTTTGGGATCTAAAACTTGTCTTCCTTTATAAAATCCAGTTTTTAAATCCATATGATGTGAAAGTCTATATTCACCAGATTTTTTATCTTCGACTATATTTTTAGAAGAAAATTTTATATGCGATCTTCTTTTACCAGCCCTAGATTTTGTAGTTTTACGTTTTGGTACAGCCATAATTAAAATTTAGCATTAATTACACCTTTTAAAAATGAATTAAAAGAACTTTTTAATAAGAAATCCCAATATTTATCAAAATAATTGATATAAAAAGTAATATCCTTTAAATTTACGAAGTAATTTTCGATTATTGTTGATTTATGATATTTTTGATAGTCGTCCCATTTATCAATTTTAGACAATAAATCATAAAAAAAATTAACATAATTTTTCATTTTTTTATTTATTGAAGCATCACCATACCCTATCTCTCGGATTGATAACTCAATTTGTCTAAAGAAAAAATCATGAATTTTTTGCATTTCATCTTTATTAATTTCATTTTTAAAACGTTTTAAAAAAAAACAGAAATGAAATAACAAAATCGTCAATCTATCAGAAAAAGTGTCCTTTTCGCTTAAATTTTGATATAAATTTTTATTTCTAGTTAAATTAACTAAATTGTTATAAATATTTAAATAATTATTAGTCATGAAAATTATATTATTATTATTACTTATTTTGTGTATTTCAAACTGTAAATTAAATAGAATAGAAAATAATCATGGTGTTCATTTCTTAAAAAAAAAACAAGAAAATTTAATTGTCAATGAATCAAACAAAAATGATATAATTATGCTACTGGGCCAACCTTCTACGAAAAGTACCTTTAATAATGATTTATGGATCTATATAGAGCGAAAAAAGACTGGTACTACAATAAGGAGCCTAGGTAGAAAAAAAATATTTGTAAATAACGTTTTAACTCTAGAATTAGATAATAATGGTTTATTAGTTAAAAAAGATTTTAAGAATATTGATGACATGAATAAAATTAAATTTGATCAAAATGATACATCTGTAGGCTTTAGAAAAAGAACTTTCGTATATGATTTTGTAACAAACCTAATACATAAAATAAATGACCCTCTTGGAACTCGTAAAAAAAAGGTTTCCGATTAACCAGCAATTACAGCTAATAACAATAATGCAACTATATTTGTTATTTTAATCATTGGATTTACCGCAGGGCCTGCTGTATCCTTGTAAGGATCACCGACAGTATCACCAGTGACAGCTGCTTTATGCGCTTCTGAACCTTTTCCACCGAATTTACCGTCTTCTATATATTTTTTAGCATTATCCCATGCACCACCACCAGCAGTCATTGATACTGCTACAAACAAACCTGTGATAATAACACCAAGTAGCATTGCACCCACAGAAGATAATGCAGCAACTTGACCACCAATAGGTAAAATTATTATATAAAGAACTATAGGTGATAAAACTGGGAGTAATGATGGTATAATCATTTCTTTAATTGCAGCTTTTGTTAAAAGATCAACTAATCTTCCATAATCTGGTTTAGCTTTTCTTTTCATTATTCCTGGTATCTTTTTAAATTGTCTACGAACTTCTACAACAACTGCGCCACCTGCTCTACCAACTGCCTGCATACCCATCGATCCAAATAGATATGGCAGCATTCCACCAATCAATAATCCTACTACAACGAATGGGTTAGAAAGATCAAATGTAACTACTATACCTTCCAATTTTGAGCCTGTTACAGTAGAAAAATATTTTATATCCTCTGTATAGGCAGCAAATAGTACTAAAGCTCCTAAACCAGCAGATCCTATTGCATAACCTTTTGTAACAGCCTTAGTTGTATTGCCTACAGCATCTAATGCGTCAGTTGTTTTTCTTACATTTTTTGGCAAATTAGACATCTCAGCTATTCCACCAGCATTGTCAGTTACTGGTCCGTAAGCATCAAGGGCTACTACCATGCCTGCCAAGGCTAACATTGTAGTTACTGCAATTGCTATACCAAATAATCCAGCAATAGAATTAGTAACTAAAATACCAGCAACAATTATTAATGCTGGTATTGCTGTAGCTTCCATTGAAACAGCTAAACCTTGTATTACATTAGTACCATGACCAGTTGTCGATGACTCTGCCACACTTTTAACAGGTCTGTAATCTGTACCAGTATAGTATTCTGTTACCCATATTAGAAGTCCTGTTATAACTAAACCAACAATTCCACAAAAATATAAACTTAAGCCAGTAAAAGATTTATTATTTACAATATATTCTGATGAAAAACCTATTACAATATCAGTTACAGGGTATAAAATAATTAATGAACTTAGGGCTGTTATAATGAAACCTTTATACATAGCATTCATAATATTTTTATCCCTACCAAGTTTTACGAAATAAGTACCAATAATTGATGTTATAATGCAAGCACCACCAATCGTTAAAGGGTAAATCATCATATTTAGATCACCATGAAAAAAAATGTGAGAAAGAACCATTGTAGCAACTATTGTAACAGCATAAGTTTCAAATAGGTCTGCAGCCATACCAGCACAATCCCCTACGTTATCACCTACATTATCTGCAATCACTGCAGGATTTCTTGGGTCATCCTCTGGGATACCTGCCTCTACTTTTCCAACTAGGTCGGCACCAACATCTGCGCCTTTAGTAAAAATTCCTCCTCCTAAACGTGCAAATATTGAAATTAAAGATGCTCCAAAACCTAATGCAACTAATGCATTTACGATTTCTCTTTCATCAATATTGAATTTCAATAGTAAAAAATAGTAAACTGCTATTGATAATAATGCTAAACCAGCAACTAACATTCCAGTAACAGCACCTGATCTAAATGCCAAAGAAAGTCCAGCAGATAAACCTTTTCTTGCTGCTTCTGCCGTTCTCACATTAGCTTGAACTGAAACTAGCATTCCAACATAACCAGCAATTCCTGATAAAGTTGCTCCAATCAAATAACCAAGACCAACTAGTGGACTAAAAGCAATACTAATTATAATTAATACAACTACGCCAACAATAGCTATAGTTTTGTATTGTCGATTTAAATAAGCCTTAGCACCAATTTGTATTGCTGATGCAATTTCTCGCATTCTAGAGTTACCTGAGCTCGAGTTTAGTATACTTTTGCCAGTAAAAAAGCCATACACAATAGATAATAATCCAGCAATAATTGTATAAATTAAAATTGTTTCAACAGATGAGCTCATAAATTCCTTATAGTTATATTGTTAAAATTCTAAAAATGGGACAATACAAAATAAAGGCTAAAAGGCAA
>CABYUS010000003.1 GCA_902522225.1 uncultured Pelagibacteraceae bacterium | reverse complement strand
ATAACACTTGCCCTAATGGATAATCTTCAGACCACTTAACGATAATATCCATGACTGAAAATGCACATACTGATAGAAACATGTACAAAAAGCCCAATTGATTTTTAGACAGCATAAGAATAGTTTTATTTAAAAATAAATTAATTAGCAATGGAAATAGCAATTTTAGGACTTGGATGTTTTTGGGGACCTGAATTAGAATTCAGTAAACTTAAAGGGATTTATAAAACTGAAGTAGGTTATTGTGGTGGCGATAATAACAAAACATCATACGAACAAGTTTGTACAGGGAATACAAATCATGCAGAAGTTGTAAAATTAGATTTTGATCCAAATGTAATCTCTTATATGGAAATAATTAATTATTTTTTTGACTTTCATGATCCTACGACTTTAAATTCACAAGGGCCTGATTTTGGAACACAATATAGAAGTGAAATTTTTTACTTAAATAATTCTCAAAAAGAAATTGCTGAAAAATTGATAAAAAAAAAAAATGAACAAATGAATGGTAGGGTCGTTACACAATTATCACTAGCAAAAAATTATTGTACTGCAGAAGAGTATCATCAAAAGTTTATGGAAAAACGGAGATAGTTCATGTCTCTTGTTAGCACTGATTGGCTTTATAATAATATTAATAAGGTAAAAATTTTTGATAGTTCATGGCATTTACCAAATGAAAATAGAAACGCTTTTGAAGAATATAAAAAAGGACATATACAAGGATCAATTTTTTTTGATATAGATAAATATTCAGATAAAAAAAGTGACCTACCACATATGCTTCCTTCAAAAAAAGAATGGGAGCTATGTATGTCATCATTAGGAATATCTAATGATGATATAATTGTAATTTACGATGATTCTCATTTAATTAGTTCATGCAGATGTTGGTATACATTTTTATATTTTGGACATAATCAAAATTCAGTGTTTATTTTAGATGGAGGATTAAAAAAATGGAAAGAGGAAAATAGAGAAACTGTAAAATCTATAATGAATATTTCTAAATCTAAATACTTCGCAACAGAAAACAAAAAATTAGTAAAAAATAAAATTGAAATTGATCAAAATATATTAGAAAAAAAATTCAAAGTTGTAGACGCTAGAAGTAAAAAAAGATTTGAAGGCAAAGAAGCTGAACAAAGAAAAGGGTTAAGAAGTGGCTCAATACCAGGGTCTTATTGCTTGCCCTTTAGGCAGCTTATGAATGATGATAATACTTTTAAAAAAAAAGATGAAATTAGGTTGGAATTTATGAATATTATTAATTTAGAGGAAAATGATATTGTATTTTCTTGCGGATCTGGGATAACAGCTTCTGTACTGGCTCTTGCTTATTCATTAATTAATAATAAGTATAGTCCTACGGTGTACGACGGATCATGGAGCGAGTTTGGTAAAGAATAGATATTATGAAAAGATCAACTAAAATTTTTACAGTAATAATTGTATTTTTCTTAATTATTGCATCAGTAATAATTGCAAGAACAATGATTGGTAATCATTTTAAGAAAAAATTTAGTAAAAAACCACCTCCAGGAATAATTGTAACTCAAGTAATTGAAAAAAAATTTGAAGATATTATTGAAACATTCGGTACAGCCATTCCATCTCAAATTAAATCATATAAAATTGAAAAATATGAGATCCTAACGCCGATAAATTTTAATTCAAAAGTTAAGAAAGGTGAAATAATTGCTAACTTAAAAACAAGAAAAATAATTGCACCGTTTGATGGTATAGTTGGTAAAAGAGATTTTTCTGATGATATTTTAGTTTCAAAAAGCTCAATTTTACTTAATTTAGAGGATACCACGATAATATTTTCAGATGTAGAAATCCCAGAAGTATATGCTCCTTTTATAAGAAATGGCTTACCTGTAGATGTAATATTCTCTGGATACAAGAATAAAATATATTCAGGAATAGTAGACTCAACATCAAGTAGGATAAATAGTAAAACAAGATCATTATCAACTAGAATAAAAATAAATAATGAAAAATTCGAATTATTACCAGGAGCTCTTTTAGAGATAACAATAAAATATAATGAAAGAAACACTTTAAGTGTACCAGATACAAGTATTGTTACTGAGGGCTCTAGAAGTTATGTTTTTATTGTTGATGAAAATAATAAAGCAATAAAAACTGAGGTCAAAACAGGAAAAAGATACCTTGGAAGTTTAGAAATTTTAAGTGGTTTATCATTAGATGATAAAATTGTAGCCGAGGGTTTAAAAAAAGTAAGACCAAACAGTAAAATAAAACCAATCATTAATTAAATAATGTATTTAACTGAAGTTAGTATAAGAAGACCGGTCATTTCATGGGTAATGTCACTGATATTAATTTTATTTGGTATATTTGTTTTTTGGAAATTACCTGTTAGAGAGCTTCCTTCAGGGTTGCAACCACCAATCGTTCAAATTCAAATAGATTATAAATCAGCTGCTGCACCAATAGTTGATCAGGAAGTAACTCAAGTAGTTGAAGATGTAATTGGAGGAGCGGAGGGAATAAAAAATATAGAATCTAAGTCTGAGAACGGAAGAAGTACGATTAATGTTATATTTAATACTGAAATAGATCTTGATAACGCTGCGAATGATATTCGTGAAAGAGTAGCAAGAATAATTGATAATTTACCAACAGAATCAGATCCTCCACAAATTTTAAAACAAGCTGCTGGATTTACAACAACAATGTGGTTAAGTTTATCATCATCTACTTGGAGTGACCTAGAACTTGGAGACTATGCAGAAAGATATCTGGTAGATACTTTTTCAAGTGTAAAAAACGTTGGAAGAATAAGAGTTGGAGGACTAAGAGAATTAAGCATTAGAGTTTGGATTGATCCTATTAAACTAGCAGCAAACGATCTAACTGTGCAAGACGTTGAATTGGCACTAAGAAGGGAGAATATAAGGCTACCCGCAGGAACATTAGAAGCAAATAACATAGATTTAAATCTAAGTCTCGATAAATCATATAGCGACATAGATAAAATAAAACAATTACCAATCAAAAAAAACGCCAAAAAAGTACTTTTATTGTCTGATGTTGCAAATATTGAATTTGGACCTGTCTCAGAAAAGACTTTATTCAAAGCTCAAACAAAAAATAAAATAAATTTAAAAACTGTTGGTGTAGGAATATATGCTAAAAGTGGAGCATCTACGGTTGAGCTTTCAAAGACTATTAGAGCGAAGGTTGCTCAGGTCAGCAAAACATTACCAGAGGGTTTAACCTTAGAAGTTGCATTTGATAGGGCGAATTATGTAAGTGCAGCTATTGAGGAAGTCTATAAAACTTTAATAATCGCATTTATATTGGTAGTGATAATTATCTACTTATTTTTAGGAAATTTAAAGGCAGTAATTGTTCCTGCTATTGCTTTACCAGTAAGTTTAATTGCATCATTCCTTGGTTTATATTTATTTGGTTTATCAATAAATATTTTTGTACTTTTAAGTTTTATTTTAGCTATTGGCATTATCACCGACGACTCTGTTATAATGACTGATGCAATTTACAGAAGAATTGAAAAAGGAGAAACCCCTCTAGTTGCTGCGTATAAAGGATCAAAGCAAATTACTTTTGCAATTATAGCAACAACACTAATTCTAATTGCTGTTTTTTTGCCGTTAATTTTTATTGAGGGTATATCTGGTACTTTATTTAAAGAAACAGCTATAGCGCTTTCATTTTCTATAGTAATTTCTTCTTTCGTGGCATTAACATTATCTCCAATGTTAGCAAGCAAATTTTTAATCAAAAAAACTAATAAAAATTTTATAATTAAAAAGTTTGAAAAATATTTTCAGTCTTTTTCTAAATTTTATAAAGAAACACTTAATATTTTAATAGACAAATCAAAAATGGTATCAGTATTCATCATTTTTATAATCATCACATCTATTTTGCTTTTTAATTTTTCAAAAAAAGAATTATTACCTATGGAGGATAGAGGAGCTTATTTAGTTATTGGTTTTACAGATGAAGGAAGCTCATTTGAATATACCCAAGAAAAAGCTCAAATCATTGAAAAAAGACTTACTCCATTACTACAAGCAGATGATAGTCCATATGCAAGATTTATTATGAGGGTTCCAGGCTTTGGTAGTTCTGCAAACTCTTATAATAGTTTTATCATTATTGCATTACTAGATAATTGGAAAAATAGAGATAAAAATTCTCAAACTATAATGAGAGAAGCAATTGGAAAAATAGTTACAGTACCACAAGCTGTAGCATTTCCTATTTCTCCTCAATCAATTAGAGTCTCGAGTTATAATAAACCAGTTCAAATGGTTATTTATGGAAGTACTTATGAAGAGTTAGAAGAAATTCAAAAAAAAATAATTAATAATCTCAGAATAAATCCAAGTTTATCCAGAATAGAGTCAGATTATTCAAGAAATAAACCAGAAGTTAAGCTTATTATAAATAAGAGCAAAGCTAAAGATCTTGGCATATCAACAGAATCTATTGGCAGAACATTAGAAATTCTTTATGGAGGAAAAAAAATAACTACATTTAATAAGTTAGGCAAAGAATATCCAATTATTTTACAACAATATATATCAGACAGGAGAAATAAAGATGGTATTTCTAAAATTTTTGTTAGATCTAAAGATGGAGAGCTGATTTCTTTAGTAAATTTAGTTGAATTTGTTGAAGAAGGTAATGCTAAAGAGCTAAATAGATATAACAGACAAAGAGCAGTAACAATATCAGCAAATATAAATGAGAATTATACTTTATCTGAAGCAATTAAATTTTTTGAAGATACAGTATCTCAAGTTTCACCCGAAAATCAAATTGCATGGAAGGGAAAATCTGAAGAACTAAAAGAAACCACTAATGAACTTTTTATTATTTTTGCTTTAGCATTATTAACTGCATATCTTGTGATGGCAGCTACATTTAATTCCTTTGTTCATCCTTTTATTATAATATTAACTGTGCCATTAGCAATTTTTGGTGGTTTGGTATTTATTTTGTTTTTAAATAGCTCTGTAAATATTTTTTCTCAAATTGCTTTAATTATTTTAATTGGCATTTCTACTAAAAATAGTATTCTAATTGTTGATTTTGCAAATCAATTGAGAACTAAGGGAAAAAATATTCAAGACTCGATCAAAGAAGCGTGTGATTTAAGATTTAGACCAATAATTATGACTTCTTTAAGCACAATGATTGCAATGCTACCTTTAGTTATTGGAAATATTGGGCCGGGCGCAGGTGAGGCTTCAAGACTTGCAGTTGGGTCAACTATACTAGGTGGCATGATTATATCAACTTTTTTTACATTGTATGTAACTCCATCTATGTATTTACTATTGGCAAAAAACACCAAAAGAATAGATGCTGTAGATATAGATTTAAAAAAACAACTAAATTAATAAATAATAAATTTTTTTCTGTTTAAAGATTTACTACATTTTGAAAGCTGTTTCTTATATAAGCCCGCTTGCCTTTCAACTTTATTTGCAAGTAAAATAACTTTCTGATTTTTTTTATAATTTTTATAATTTCCCCATCCTTCATGGTAAGCAACATATTGTCTAAAGGCATCTTTTTTTGAAATTTTTAATATTTTTTCTGTTTTATTTGTATACCATCCTATAAAATCAACACTATCCTTAAACCTGGTTCTTGTAGCATATTTATTTCCGGTTTCTTTTTTGTATTGTCTCCATGTTCCCTTTACAGCCTGAGAATAACCAAATGAACTTGAAGGTCTTTTATAAGGTATTACTTTAAAAATTTTTTTTCTTGCAGGCTTAGCTAGCCAGTCAAAATCAGACTCCATTTTTATAATTGCTAATTGAATATAAATTGGAGTTCCCCATTTTTCTGCTGCTTTTTTTGCATGCTTGTACCAAAGATATCTTTCTGAGAATATTGAGCATCCATCAGCAGTATTTTTAGGAATTGATGAACATCCAATTAAAAAAACAAAAATTAAAATTAAAAAAAAGTTACTTAAGTTTTTCAATTTTAGCATTTTTGTCCTTGAAAAATAAAATTAACTTTATAATCACTATACTTATCGTTACACCAAATAAATTGCCTAGTAAATCCTGATATTCAAATGATCTATTAGGTATTAAATAGTGCATCAATTCTAAAAATATCGATAAGAAAATTAAATAAAAAAACATAATTTTTTTACTTTTTTGATAAATCAGCCCAATAAAAGACAATAAACCAAAAGCATAAAAATGGTTAGATGAAATGATAAAATCTCGAGTTATTTGAGGTTGAATTTGACAGTCATTGAAAAAAAAACAGCCAAGTATACTCCCAGGAAATAGATAGAAAATTATTAGTAGAATATTCAGAATATGAAATATTGTTTTTAAGTATTTCATTTATACTTTATATTAAAATAAAATTCATGAGTCATCTAATTTTAATAAGACATGGTCAAAGTGAGTGGAATTTGCAAAATAGATTCACTGGATGGGTAGATGTAGAACTTGCTCCAAATGGTAAACTTGAGGCATGTAAAGCTGGCGAACTATTAAAAGAAAAAAATTTAGAATTTGATTATTTTTTTTCATCTTTCCAAAAAAGAGCAACGGACACATTAAAGCTAATACTAAATACTTTGAGACTTAAAGATGATGTAATTTTAAATGCTTGGGAATTAAATGAAAGACATTATGGGAATTTAACTGGATTAAACAAAGATGAGATGAAAAAAAAATTTGGTGAAGAAGTAATTCATAAGTTTAGAAGATCTTGGGATAATCCCCCGGAACCATTAAATAGAAATAACCCATACCATCCATTAAATATAAAGGCTTACGAAAAAGTTCCAAAAGAAAAAATACCTGACACAGAGTCATTAAAAGACACATACGAAAGAGTTATTCCTTTTTACAAATCTAATGTAGAAGATAAATTACTTGATGGTAAAAATATAATTGTGTCCGCGCATGGAAACTCTATTAGAGCGATATGTAAATTTTTATTCAACTTAGATAATGAAAACATAACTAAATTAGAAATTCCAACTGGCAATCCACTGTATATAAAATTTGATAAAAGTTTAAAAATAATGAGCTGTAGTTATTTAGATCCTCAAAGATCAAAAGACCTTATCAAGTTCTAGTAGTTTTTTATAAATACTTAAATCGGTAACATGATAAAATTCTAGGTTACTCTCAAAGCCTTTTAATTTTTTTTCAAATATCAACTGATTCCAAATTTCATTAATTGAAAATATTTTTTTAGTAATATTTTTAAATACAGATTTATTAATTATCTGACATCCGGTATAAACAAAATTATTATTTCCTCTACATATATTTGAATTTTTTAATTGAAAATCACCAATAAGATTTTTATCAAAACTTTTTTCTTTGCTTGCTAATAACAATATATTTAAATTTTTCTGTAAAAAATATAATTCTTCCATTTTATCTATTAAAGGTGCATAATTTTTATTCCATAATGTATCTGGGTTTAGTATTAAAAAATTTTCTTCATTTGAGTTCTTAATTAAATTGTTAATGCCACCACCTGTATTCAAAATTTCTTTTCCATCCTCATAAACTTCAATTTTAAAATTATAATTATTATTACTAATAAAATTTCTTATTTTATCTCCTAAATGATAAGTATTTATTAGTACTTTTTTAATTCCTAGATCACTTAATAAATTTAGAGAATTTTCGAGTAAAGTAATTTTATTTACTTTAAGAAGTGGTTTTGGGGTATTCTCAGTAAGTGGCATCAGTCTTTTTCCAAAACCAGCGCACAGTATTAAAGCAGTCTTTAGCTTCATAATTGATTTAATAATATTCTAAGTTTGTTATATTTATTTTTATTTTTTAACCTATTTTTAAGTAATATCCATGCATGTGGGATTAATTTTAAATACCCATGCTTTTTATCTCTTATAGATAGCCTAGTGAATATCCCAATGATTTTCAAATTTCGAATGATACTATGAATTTCAAAATCATTCATAAAGTCTTTTTTGGAAAAATTTACCTTTTTTTTGGAAAGATAATAATTTATTAATTTATTTTTTACACTATTTGAAGTTTCATATCTTACATCGTCTACTAATGAACATAAATCATAAGCTGGATTTCCAAATACTGCGTCTTGATTATCAATTAAATAAATATTTTCTTTATAAAAAATTAGATTAGAAATATGAAAATCTCTGTGAACAAAAACTTTGTTCTTTAATTTTAAAATTTTTAAAAGTTTATAGATTAACTTTCGAATTTTTTGTGAATTTGTGGTATTCCAATCTTTTTTTGATTTATATTTTAAATACCAATCAAAAAATAAATTTACTTCACTTTTTAATATATCATAAGAATAATTAGGAATTTTGTAATATTTATTTTTAAAATTTTTTATTTGTTTAGTTTTAATATTCTGCAGTTTAATTAATTCATCAATAACTTTCTTATAAAACTCAACTTGTTTATTAGTTTTTAATTTCTTAAATAATTTAAATAAAGTTTTATCTCCTAAATCCTCTACCTCAATTAAATTTTTTTTATAATTTTCATTTATAAGCTTAGGCGCCCTAATTTTATTTTTAAGTAAAATTTTATTTACAGAGGCATAATCTAGTAAATTTTTTTTTTTATTAGTGTTTGATTTAATTATTATTTTTGATGTTTTATTATTTTTTTTTCTAAAAAATTTTCTTTCAGATGCATCTCCTTTAATTAATTTCATATTCTTTGCACCTTCCATATGGACTAATTCTTAAATTTCTCTCATCTATTTTTTTTGAATATTCAAAACTTATTTTAATATAATTTTTTGGTTTTTTTTTAATTAATTCTGGCCATTCTACAATTGTTATTGCATTATCCGTCTCTTCAAATAAACCAATGTTATTTATTTCAAATTTTTTTTTAATTCTGTAGAGATCAAAATGTCTTACAATTTGATTTTTTATATTATACTCAAAAGCTATATTAAAAGTAGGGCTAAGTATTTCTGTCTGAGTTTTTTTATATTTTTTTTGAAGATTATTAATTAAAAATCTTGTAAAAGTTGTTTTTCCAACACCTATATCTCCATATAAAAACAAAAAATCTCCGTTTTTAAGAGTTAAGGAAATTTGAACTGCTAGATCTTTTATTTGATTTATAGATGAATTTCTCATCTTGCCGTTAGGCTAGTATCTATAGGCGTCAGGTTTATAAGGTCCTTCTTGTTTAACACTTATATAATCTGCTTGATCTTTTGAGAGTTTTGTTAACTTAGCACCAACTTTTTCTAGATGAAGCATTGCTACCTTTTCATCTAAATGCTTTGGTAATACATAAACTTTCTTTTCATAATTATCAGAGTTATTCCATAGTTCAATTTGAGCCGTTACTTGATTTGTGAATGACGCACTCATAACAAAACTTGGGTGACCAGTTGCACATCCTAAATTCACTAATCTCCCTTCTGCTAAAAGTATAATTCTTTTATCATCTGGAAAAGTAATCTCGTGGACCTGTGGTTTAATCTCATCCCATTTATAATTTTTTAATGCCTCTACTTGTATCTCGTTATCAAAATGTCCTATATTACAAAGTATTGCTCTATCCTTCATCGCTCTCATGTGATCTGCGGTCACAATATCTTTATTTCCAGTAGCAGTACAAATTATATCTGCCTCTCCAATCATATCGTCCATTCGAACTACTTCATAACCTTCCATAGCTGCTTGTAGAGCACAGATAGGATCTGTTTCGGTTACCATTACTCTTGCGCCGCTCATTCTTAGTGAAGCTGCGCTTCCTTTGCCAACATCACCAAAGCCCGCAACAATCGCAACCTTACCTGACATCATTACATCGGTTGCTCTTTTAATGCCGTCTACTAAACTTTCTCTGCAACCATATAAGTTATCAAATTTTGATTTTGTTACTGAATCATTTACATTTATTGCTGGAACAAGCAAAGTGCCTTCTTTTTCCATTTTCTTAAGAGCCAATACACCAGTAGTAGTTTCCTCTGAAAGACCTTTAATATCCTTCATTAAATCTTTATAATCTTTATGCATTAAAGCAGTCAGATCTCCACCATCATCAAGTATCATGTTTGGTTTCCAACCTTCTTTTCCTTCAATAGATTGCTTTACGCACCACCAATATTCTTCCTCTGTTTCGCCTTTCCAAGCAAATACAGGTATACCAGCTTTTGCAATTGCTGCTGCTGCATGGTCTTGCGTAGAAAAAATGTTACAAGATGACCATCTTACATCAGCACCTAAGTCTACTAACGTTTCAATTAATACAGCTGTTTGAATTGTCATATGAAGACATCCAACAATTCTTGCTCCTTTTAGGGGGTGTTTACCTTTATATTCTTTTCTTAATGCCATTAAACCCGGCATCTCTGTTTCTGCTAAGGAAATTTCTTTTCTGCCAAAATCTGCTTCGGAAATATTTTTTACTTTGTAATCTTGCATGCCAGCTTTTAACAATATAATTTCTAATAATCAAATATAATTTTAATTTATTAACAGGCTTGATTATGCCTGAGAGAAAGATATTTCAATTTTTGCACCTTTGTTTTTGAGATTATTCGACGCATTAACGTTTCCTCCATGTAAATCGACTAAGTTTTTGACAATATTTAAGCCCAAACCAGAATGTTCCCCAAATTTATCTGGTCTGTTGCTATAAAATCTATCAAAAATCCTTTCCAATTTTTGTTCTTTAAAACCTCTTCCTTGATCTATAACTTTTAATATGACCAAATTGTTTTTTTTAATCTCAAGTTTTACATTTATGCGTGTGTTATCTTGGCTAAATGATATTGCATTATCTAATAAATTCGCCAAAATTTGTTCTATTCTATTTTCAATTCCTAAAATAAAGAAATTCTCATTTTTATCTTGAATTTGGAGATCTATATTTATTCCTCTTTTAGAAACATAAATGTTATTGTAATCATCAACCACTGATTCTATTATAGGTTTAAGATCAATTTTCTTCATTTTTTCAGTGCTCATAACAACCTCATCCTTCAACATTTGTGAGTAGTCAGTGATAAGTCTTTCTATACGCTGCACATCATGTGAAAGAATATTGACTAATTTTTCTCTCTGACTCCTGTCTTCAGTTTCTCTAATGATTTCGGCTGCACTTTTTAGTGAAGCTAGTGGATTTCTAATTTCGTGGACTAAGTCAGTTGAAAAATTCTCTGCAATATTAATTCTTTTGTGAAGATCTACAGTCATATCATCTAAAGATTTGGATAGTGTTCCCAATTCATCTTTTCTTTTTTTTAAAATTTCAATATTAGATTTTCTTTTACTTTTTTCTTTAACAATTTTTGTATAATCAACTAAATTTTTTATTGGTTTTAAAAAGTATTTATTCAGTATTATAGAAAATATTATGATTACTAATACTACTATGATTGAAGTTCTTGTCGTAAAATTTTTTCTTTCATTTATAGCGGCTCTAATTTCATTAGCATTTTCAGCAACTACTAAAAAACCGATATTTTTATCTTTAATTTTAACATTCTTAATTGTTATTAATAAAAACTGACTATACGTTTCTTCGATGATGGTAAATGGCTTGCCAAGATTTTTTGAATTTTCATATTCTAATAAATTTTTACTTATCGAGTCTTTAAATTTATTTTTAAATACTTGAGTCGAAGAATTATTTTCATCAACATCTTCTAATACTTTTGTTTCTTCAATTATGTCAAAACTTCTCGAAAAAGCCTTTGGATCTAAATCAAATGTGTCTGTATCAGCGAGTAATACTAAATCATTATTAAAAAATATTACTCTATCTAAATTCTGAAATAAAAAACGAGTAGATAATAAAAAATTTTTAATATCATTCTCCTCAAATTTGATATCTAATCTTTTAATATGATCAACAGTATTCTCAATTATTTGGGTATGTTTAATTGTTTTTTTTTTTATTAAATTAGGTTGGACAGAATTAATGTAAAGATATGTAAGAACTCCAATAATTACCATTAAGATAAAATTAATTATGAGAAATTTTTTTAATATTGATGAATTTTTGCTTTTAGTATTAAACATTAACTAACATTCCATCTATAACCACTTCCATATCTAGTTTCAATTGCTGAAAAATTTGTATCAACTTTCTTAAATTTTTTCCTTATTCTCTTAACATGACTGTCTATAGTTCTGTCTTCAATCTCAGTATCTTCACGGTAAGCAATATCCATTAGTTGCGATCTTTCTTTGATAATTCCAGGTCTTTTTGCCAATTCTTTTACAATTAAAAATTCTGTTGTAGTGAGTTTATCAGGTAATTGCATACCACCCCACTCACATTCTAATTGGGACGAATCAAGCTTTAATTTTCCGTGAGAAATTATATTTTTTGTATCTTCGATATTGTTATTTTTTTTCCTTAGCTGAACTTTAATTCTTTCAATTAAAACTTTAATTGAAAAACCTCCAGATTTTTTTACAAAATCATCAGCTCCTAACTTTAATCCAAGTAACTCATCAATTTCATCATCTTTAGAAGTTAAGAAAATTACTGGAAGTGAAGTTTTTTTTCTCAATTTTTTAAGTAACTCCTCACCATCCATTTTAGGCATCTTGATATCAATAACCGCAAGATCCGGTGGAGTTCTTGTAAGTCCTACTAAAGCACTTTCTCCATCAAGATAAGTTTGTATGCTATACCCCTCTTTTTCCAATGCTATGCTAATACTTGTTAAGATATTTCTATCATCGTCAACTAATGCAATAGTTTCTTTCATTTTAGATATTAAAAATACTAAATTGTTCTAAATTGGGCAAGAAAAAGTAACTAATGAAGTATTCCCCAGTTTTCTCCTGAATTTATATCAACAGTTAAAGGTATTGAAAAAGCATGTAAATCACTTTTACTTACACTGGACATTTCGTTTTCTATCAATTCACATGTTTTTTTAACTTCATTTTTAGGTACCTCAAATATTAATTCGTCATGAATCTGCAGTAACATTTTAGATTTTAAATTTTCTGAATTTTCTAAAAGTTTATGGATTCTAATCATTGCAAGTCTCATTATTTCCGATGCAGATCCCTGGATTGGTGCATTGATTGCAGCTCTTTCCTGAAAATTTCTTACGTTAAAATTTTTGTCATTTATACCAGTGATATGTGTTCGTCTTCCAAAAATATTATTCACATATCCACTTTTTCTACAAAATTTTATAGTACTATCCATATAATCTTTTATTTCAGGAAATTTCTTAAAATACGAGTTAAGAAACTCTTGTGCTTCAACATTCGAAACCATTATTTGTTTGGCAAGTCCATACTGTGAAATTCCGTATATAATTCCAAAATTTATTGCTTTAGCCTTCCTTCTAGTGTCACTGTCAACCTTTTTAATATCTAAGTTAAATACTTGACTTGCAGTTAATGTATGAATGTCCTCATTATTTTTAAAAGCTTTTTTAAGTTCTTTTACATCTGCTAAATCTGCAAGTATTCTCATTTCAATTTGATTATAATCAGCGGAAACCAAAAGATTATTCTTTTCAGCTATAAAAGATTTTCTTATATTTTTACCATCATCAGTTTTAATAGGTATATTCTGTAAGTTAGGATCGCTGGATGCTAATCTTCCTGTGGAAGTAGCTGCAAGTAAAAAAGAAGTATGTACTCTTTTAGTTTTGTTATTTACAAAAGTAGGTAAAGATTCTGAATATGTATTTTTAAGTTTAGATATTTGTCTCCATTCTAAAATCAATTTTGGAAGCTCATGTCCCTTATATGCTAGGTCTTCCATAACGGTTGCACTTGTTGCAAAGCTTCCTTTTCTAGTTTTTTTCAATGCAGATATTTTTAATTCATTGTACATTATCTCGCCAAGTTGCTTAGTTGAACCGATATTGAACTCTTTTTTTGAAATTTTAAAAATTTTTGTTTCTAGATTTTTTATTTTTTTCTCAAATTTTTTTGATAAATCATCCAGAAAAGCACTGTCTATTTTTACACCGTTAATCTCCATTAATGCCAAAATTTTAATGAAAGGTTTTTCAAAAATTTCGTAAATCTCTTTCAATGTTTCAGATTTTAAATTTTTTTCAAAGATTTTAAAAAGGCGGTAAGTAACATCTGCATCCTCAGCAGCATAATCTTTGGCTTTTGAAACATCTACTTCACTAAAGTTAATCTGTTTTTTTCCAGATCCAACAATATCTTTGTAAGATATTGTTTTATGATTTAAATGAATTTCAGCAAGAGTATCCATATTGTGCCTATTTTTGCCTGCATCTAAAGTGTACGACATGAGCATAGTATCTTCCATTGATGTCATATTTATCCCATGATGATAAAGCACTATATAATCAAATTTTATATTTTGACCAATTTTTTTTATGCTTGAATCCTCCAAAAAATTTTTAATTTTTTTGATTACTTTTTCTAAATCTAAGCTTACATTTTTTTCATGCCCAATTGGTATATAACAAGCCTCTCCAGCTTCAAAGCAAAGTGAAACTCCTAAAAGATTTGCCGTCTGTGGATCCAAAGATGATGTTTCGGTATCAATCGCAATTTCTCCTTTTTCTTCAGCTTTTTTAATCCAATAATCTATTTCATCTATTTTTTTAATTAATTTATAATTTTTAAAATATTCTTTTTCTAATTTTGATTGATGAGTTCCTTTGCTTATGCTTTTTATGGTTTCTGCTTCTCCATAAAAAGATATCACTTGGCTTAAAAGTCTATTAAATTCCATTTCTCTTAAAAAATTATATAATCTAGCTTTGTTTATTTCCTTCAATTCAAAATCTTGAATCCTGTCTTTAATTGGAACATCTTTTTTTAAAGTAACTAATTTTTTACTGATCAATGCTTTTTCTTTATTCTCTAAAATAGTTTCTCTCCTTTTATTTTGTTTAATTTCATCAGCATTTTGTAATAATTTTTCTACAGTTCCGTATTTGTTTATTAACTCAGCTGCTGTTTTTACACCAATACCTGGAACACCTGGAACATTGTCACTGCTGTCACCAGCCAATGCCTGTACCTCAATAACTTTTTCAGCATTAACACCAAATTTACTTACAATATCTTCATTTGAAATAAATTTATTTTTCATAGGGTCATAAATACGAACATTTTTTTTATATAATTGCATAAGATCTTTGTCAGAAGAAACGATGGTTACTTTTGCTCCCTCATTTAATATTTGCTCTGCATATGTTGCTATTAAATCGTCGGCTTCATAATTTAGCATTTCAATTGATGGGAGATTAAAAGCTTCAACTGATTTTCTTATGTAATTAAATTGAGGAACTAAGTCATCGGGAGCTTCGCTTCTGTTAGCTTTATAGTCTTTATATATTTTATTTCTAAAATTTTTTCTTGCTGAGTCAAAAATAACTGCAAAATGGGTGGGTCGTTGTATGTTATCTTTGGATTTTGAGTCTTCTAAAAGCTTGTAAAGCATATTACAAAATCCATTCACAGCACCAGTTGGCATTCCATCGCTTTTACGAGTTAAAGGTGGTAAAGCATAATATGCTCTAAATATATATCCTGACCCATCGATTAAATAAAAATGATCAGTTTTTTTTATTTTATCCATATTATTATGTTACCTTAAATCTGTTGAATGTTATAAAGGTATAGTTTCTTATGAACAAAAAAAATGTACTCACAGTTAAAAATTTAAATAAAACTTATAAAAAAAAAGGATCTATTCCTGTAACTGCTATTGAAAATTTAACCTTAAACGTGCAACAAGGTGAAATATTTGGTCTTCTTGGACCTAATGGAGCCGGTAAGACAACTTTTATAAATATACTATCTGGCTCTGTTATTAAAACCTCAGGCTTTGTTGAAGTTTGGGGTTTTAACTTGGATAAAAATCCAAGACAAGTTAGAGCTTCTATTGGAATTGTTGCACAAGATATAAACTTAGATCCCTTTTTTACTCCAGAAAGTCTTTTAGATCTTCAGGCTGGATTGTACGGAGTAAAAAAGAAAGATAGAATTACATCAAATATTTTAAAATTGGTATCTCTGGAAAAACAAGCCAAAAGCTATGCTAGAAGTTTATCTGGAGGAATGAAAAGACGTTTAATGGTTGCGAAGTCTCTAGTACATCAACCTCCAATTATCATACTGGATGAGCCTACCGCTGGTGTGGACGTAGAATTAAGACAAAATCTATGGGAAAATGTTAAAACTTTAAATAAAGAAGGTGTAACTATAATTCTTACTACACACTACTTAGAAGAAGCTGAAAAAATGTGCGATAGAATAGGAATATTAAATAAAGGAAATTTAGTAGCACTTGATACTACTAAAAAACTTCTGGAAAAAATTAAAATAAAGAAAATATTTATTAAGATAAGTAACAAAGTTAATATAGATACAAAAAAATTTAAAACTTTAAAAGTGATATCATCAACAGATAATGAAATAAATTTAAGTTATGATAAAAATGAGTTAAAAATAGATCAAATTATAAAACTCATTGAAGAAAATGGAGTAAGAATATTAGATTTATCTACAGATGACGGTGATTTAGAAGATGTATTTTTAAGTCTCACAAAAAGCTAGAAAAATTTAGTTTATAATAGTAATCTAAATGATGGAAAATATTTATAATAAAGAGCAAACAAATATATTTAAATCTGTTGTATTAATTTTTTTGGGCACTTTAATTCTAACTTTATCTGCAAAAATTCAGACTCCTTATGCTCCAGTGCCTACAACAATGCAAACCTTTGCAGTTTTACTTTTAGGTATGTCTTTAGGATACAAATTAGCAACAATTACTGTAATAGTTTATTTAATAGAAGGAATGCTTGGCATGCCTGTTTTTGCAAAAGGAGGGGGAATTATATATTTAACAGGGCCTACAAGTGGATATTTAATTGGCTTTATTTTTGCAAGTTTTGCAGCTGGATTTTTTAAAAAAGGTAATAATTATTTTTATGTTTTCTTTTATTTGTTATTCTCTGTAAGTATAATCTATATTATGGGACTACTTTGGCTTTGGAATTTTATAGGAGTAGAAAAAAGTTTTATTGATATATTTAATATTGGTGCAAAACCTTTTTTATTAGTAGAATTTTATAAATTATTAATATTAACAATTTTATCTTCACAAATATTTAAATTGAGAAAGTTTATTTAGGAGATCTTTTAGATAGAATTCTTTGCAATGTTCGTCTATGCATTTTAAGCCTTCTTGCAGTTTCAGAAACGTTTCTATTGCATAATTCGAAAACCCTGTGAATATGTTCCCATTTAACTCTATCTGCAGACATTGGATTTTCTGGTGGAGGGGCTTTAGCCTCAGGATCAGCTAACAAAGCTTTTTCTACATCATCTGCATCAGCAGGCTTTGCTAAATAATCAATTGCTCCTTCTTTAATTGCTGCAACTGCTGTAGGTATATTTCCATAACCTGTTAACATTACAATTCTACTTTTTGAATTTGAAGTCTGAAGTTCTTTAACAACTTCTAGTCCATTTCCATCGTTAAGTCGTAGATCTACTACTGCAAAAGCAGGTTTTTTCACTTTAACTGACTCTATTCCTTTTTTTACACCCTCAGCTTGAGTCACCTCAAACCCTTTTTTTTCCATAGCTCTTGCTAGCCTTTCTCTAAATGGATTATCATCGTCCACTATAAGCAAGCTTTTATCATTAAAATCAGCGATTTTGTTTATAATTACAGTCTCAACCATGACAATCTATATAGGTAAAGTTTCATAAATTACAATCCTAAATATTTTACTTTACATTGTCGCACTTAACGCATAAATGCTGTTCTTATACAAAAATTGCATAAAAGTTGTGCAGTTTTTTTTTATTAAATTTTTTTTGAGGTAATAAATGCAAAAATTTAAATCAGTTGATGATCTAGTTAATCAACTGAAACCGACAGAACCTGTATATTGTATTAGAAAAAAATCTATACAATTGGCATCAAAATTTTTTCAAAACAAATTCCCAGGTAAAGTCTTATATGCAGTTAAAACTAACCCTCATCCAATTGTTTTAAAAACATTGGTTGATAGTGGAATTAATAACTTTGATATAGCTTCGATTAAAGAAATTGAGGCAATTAAAAAAATTAATCCTGAAGCTAAATGCTCATTCATGCATACAGTAAAAAGTCGTGAAGATATAAATGAAGCATACTTTAAACATGGAATTAAAGCTTTTTCATTGGATACTAAAGATGAATTAATAAAAATATTAGAGAGCACAAATAAAGCAAATGATTTAGAATTACATGTAAGAGTAGCTGTTTCTAATGAGCATGCTGAAATAGACTTATCTAAAAAGTTTGGAGCTTTAACGTCTGAAGCTATTGGATTGCTAAGATTAACGAAGCAATATGCAAAAAAAATTGCCTTAAGTTTTCATGTTGGATCACAATGTATGCATCCAATTTCTTACACTAAAGGTATTTCTGAATTAAAATATATAATAAAAAAAACAAAAATTACTCCTGATATAATTAATATTGGGGGTGGCTTCCCAACGATATATCCTGACTTAATTCCTCAATCACTTAATATATATTTTAAAGAAATAAAAAAAGGTTTAGCAGAATTAAATTTAGAAAAACTTCCAGATATAATATGTGAACCAGGAAGAGCTATTGTTGCTGAAAGTGGATCAACAATTGTAAGGGTCAACTTAAGAAAGAAACAAAAACTTTATATAAATGATGGAACATATGGAACACTCTTTGATGCAGGAGTACCTAATATTGTTTACCCTTCTAGATTAATTACAAGTAGTAGAGTTGTATCTAAAAAGTTAACATCATTTGATTTTTTTGGACCTACATGTGATAGCATGGACTATATGAAAGGACCTTTTGTGCTACCAAATAATATTAAAGAAAACGATTATATTGAACTAGGACAGCTAGGTGCATATGGATTGACTTTTAGAACTCAGTTTAATGGCTTTTATTCAGATAATATATTTGAAGTAGAAGATGATCCTATAATGACGATGTATAACAAAGAAGCATTGAAAGAGTTTCTTGTTGCTTAATGTCAGATAATAAAAATTTAAATAATAATCGGAAAAAAGATCTTCTTAGTAAAGAGGTTGAACATATAGATATTACAAAATTTGATGCAAGAGAGATTATTTCTTCAATGGAAAAAATGTCTTTTGTATCAAGAGAAACCGCAAATGCAGCTAACATTTTTAATGATATGTTAAAAGATAAGGAATGCACAATATTCCTTACACTTGCTGGCTCTACCTCCGCAGCAGGATGCATGCATATTTATAGAGATTTAATTAAATATAATATGGTAGATGCAATAGTTGCGACTGGTGCATCAATAATCGATATGGATTTCTTTGAAGCTCTTGGTTTTAAGCATTATCAAGGATCGCAGTTTCAAGATGACACTGAATTAAGAGATAATTATATTGATAGAATATATGACACCTATATCGACGAAAATGAACTTCAAATGTGCGATAAGATTATTGGGGAGATAGCTGACAAACTTGAACCTCGAAGCTACACATCAAGAGAGTTTATTTTTGAAATTGGGAAATATTTAAAATCTAACGCTAAAAAAAAAGGTTCTTTAATTGAAATGGCATATGACAATAATGTTCCTATTTTTTGTCCTGCTTTTACTGATTCAAGTGCAGGATTTGGTCTGGTTATGCACCAAGAAAGAAATCCAAAAAATCACATGACTATTGATTCTATAAGAGAATTTAGAGAACTCACTGAAATTAAAATAAGGTCTAAAGGCTCAGGACTTTTTATGATTGGGGGAGGAGTTCCAAAAAATTTCATTCAAGACACAGTAATATGCGCTGAACTTCTTGGAAAAGAAGTTGATATGCATAAATACGCTGTTCAAATTACTGTGGCCGACTCTAGAGACGGTGCTTGTAGTAGCTCTACACTTAAAGAAGCTAGTTCTTGGGGTAAAGTAGATGTAACTAAAGAGCAAATGGTTTTTGCTGAAGCCACTAGTGTTTTACCTTTAATTGCAAGTGATGCTTATCATAAAGGTGAATGGGAAAAAAGAGACAGAAAAAATTTCTCAAAAATATTTAAATAAAGTGAAATATCTTCCAAATAAAAATGGTTTTCTAGGGATTGATAATAAATTCAATTTTAGAGAAAAAGTTGTAGTTGTTCCATTTGGTCTAGAAAAAACTGTTAGCTACGGTGGTGGAACTAAAAATGGACCTAAAGAGATAATTAAAGCTTCTCATCAAGTAGAACTTTATGATGAAGAATTAAATTGTGAACCTTATAAAAAAATAGGTATTAAAACTTTAAAACCATTCAAAATTGAAAAAAATATTAAAATAGCTCTCAATAAAATATCCAGAATAAATCAAGAAATTTTGGATAAAAAACTTTTTCCTATGACTTTTGGTGGGGAACATTCAATAACACCTGGATGTATTGCTCCATTTACAAGAAAGTATAAAGATATTTGTCTTTTACACTTTGATGCTCATGCAGACTTACGGGAAAGCTATAATGGAGAAAAGTTTTCACATGCTTCTGCTATCCGAAGATGCTTAGATTACCCAAATGTTTCTATAATTTCTTTTGGCATAAGAAATATCTCTGAAAGTGAAGTCACTTTCTTAAGAAAAAATTCTTCCAGAATTAATATATTTTGGGCAAAAGATAAAAATAAATGGAACCTTTCTAAATTTAGGAAATTAATAAAAAATAAAACAGTTTATTTAACGTTTGATGTTGATGGATTCGATTCCAGCATTATGCCAGCAACTGGAACACCAGAACCTGGTGGTTTATTTTGGGATGAAACCTTAAATATTATTAAGATAGCCGCAAAAAACTCTAAAATTGTTGGTGCTGATATAAATGAACTTTCTCCTATAAAAGGTTTTAATTCATATAACTTCCTTGTAGCTAAATTAGCCTACAAAATTTTATCTTATAAATTTTTGTATTAAGCTTTAACAGCTTTCAAAGTGCCTAGTAATAATCTAAATGGTATTAACATAACTAAAGCTATAAAAATTTTTACTGCTAAATCTCCTAAAGATAAAGTGACCCATGGAACTCCAGTTGCATAAAAAGAAATTGAGAAAAACAAAAAGGTATCAACAGTTGATCCAATTAATGAAGAAGTTAAGGGTGCAATAAACCATTTTTTCTGTCTAAGTTGATCAAATATTTGAACATCAAGTAATTGTGCAATAATAAATGCTGTTCCAGATCCAATTGCTATTCTTATAGATATCAAGTCTGCAAAATTAGTTGAAAAAATTAAGGTAAATAAAATTCCTATTGTAAATCCTATATATACAATTTTTCTTGCAACACTCTTACCAAAAGATCTATTTGCTAAATCTGTAATCAAAAATGCTATAGGATAACTAAATGCTCCGTAAGTTAAGATTTCTTCTAATCCATAATATTTAATTGGAAACTGCACTAAATAATTAGATGTCAAAACAACCAATCCCATTAAAAATGAGAGAGTGAGAAATACTTTATTCATTAAGCTGATTTGCTGATTAAAGATTTTTTTAACTTTTTTAATCTAAGAGATAAATATCTTGCTTTAGCAGTTTTAAGAAAATCATCAAAACTCCCTTTTTTATCTACTGATCTCACACCTGCATTAGAAACAGTTAGTCTTAAGCTTCTCTTTAAAATTTCACTTTTAAATTTGACTTTTTTTAAATTTGGCAAAAATCTTCTTTTCGTTTTATTATTTGCGTGACTAACGTTATGACCCTTTAAAGGATTTTTTCCAGTTAATTCACATTTTTTTGACATAATAGTACGGCTTATAAAACGACATTATTCATAGGTCAAGTTTATTTTGTACCTATTATTTCTTGATAATTTTTAATTCCTTTACTTTTCAAAATTTCAGTAAGTTCTTTAGATATTTTGCTTACCACATTAGGGCCTCTGTATACCATGCCAGTATATAATTGTACAAAACTTGCTCCAGATATAAATTTTTCATATGCGCTCTTACCACTATCTACTCCACCAACTCCAATTATAGGGATTTTATTTTTTATAATTTTATAAAACTTATTTATCAAAATATTTGAATGAACCTCTAAAGGTTTACCTGAAAGTCCTCCTTTTTGATGTTTAGATAAATTTTTAAGCTCTGCTCTGTTCTTATCTGTTGTATTAGATAGAATAATTCCATTAATTTTATTTTTAAAAATAATTTTACATATATTAGCTATTTGATCGTGATTAATATCAGGAGAAATTTTTACCAACAAAGGAATACTAGATTTTATTTTTATTCTTTCTTGATTTAATTCTCCAAGCAAATTATCTAGTTTTTCACTATCATGAAAGTCTCTCAGATTTTCAGTATTTGGGGAAGAAATATTAATAGTTAAGTAGTCACAAATGTTATGGAATTTCTTAAAACATAAAAAATAATCATTTAATCTATCTTTTGTGTCTTTATTAGGTCCAATATTTACACCTAAAAGACCGTTGGGTTTATTGGCAGAAATATATTTACTTATTGTATCTGCCCCAGAATTATTAAAGCCTAGGCGATTAATTAATGCTTCATCTTCTTCTAATCTAAAAACTCTTGGTTTTGGATTTCCATATTGTTTTAATGGAGTTACAGTGCCAACTTCTACAAATCCAAAATTTAAATTAAACAAAGAATTATAAACTTCAGCATTTTTATCAAAACCTGCCGCAACACCAATTGGATTTGAAATTTTTTTACCATACAATTTTGTTTCTAAATATCTTTGATGATTTTTATCTACGCTAAAATTTGGAATTTTATTAAACTTTAAAGCTTTGATCGCTAAGTTATGTGCGGTCTCAGGATCAAGTTTAAAAATAAGAGATCTTAATTTTTCAAACATTTTCTAATTTATTTTTAATTAAATCTTTAGTTTCACTTACTCCAAAAAAACTAATAAAAAAACCCATTCTAGGTCCATTTTCATCTCCAAAGACTACTTCATAGATGAGTTTAAACCAATCTCTTAAATTTTCTTTATAACCATTTTCTTTTCCAATTGAATAGATTTTAGTTTGAATTTCCTCTGGAAGCATCTGGTCATTACAATTATCTAATTCTTTTATTAATGCTATTAAAGCTTTTTTTTCATCTGCAGATGGTTTTTTATAAACTTTCTTTTGTTTAATAACATCATTAAAGTATTTTATTGCATAATTTATAAGTTTATCAAATATGGGGTAATCTTTTTCGTCTAGATCCTCTTTATATTTTTTTACAAACTTCCAAAGGAGCTCTTTAGTATCTGCATTACTAGTTTCAACAAGATTTAATAACATTGAAAAACTCATCACCTCTCCTTCATTAGGTATTTTACCATTATGAACATGCCATAAGGGATTTAATAAAATATCTCTACTTTTTTGAATTTTGGATTTAAAAACATAATCTAAATATTCATCAACTGCTTTTGGAACAACCTCTTTGTAAAGTTTTTTTGCTCTCTTTGGATTTTGATACATAAATAAAGAGAGACTTTCAGGGGATGAATATTCTAACCATTCTTCAATTGTTATTCCATTGCCTTTTGATTTGGAAATTTTCTCACCTTTTTCATCAAGAAACAATTCATATGCAAAGCCTGATGGAGGTTTCTTGCCTAGCAACTTAATTATTCTTGATGATAAAATTGCACTTTCAATTAAATCTTTACCATACATTTCAAAATCTACATCAAGTGCGTGCCATCTCATTGCCCAATCTACTTTCCATTGTAATTTACAATTTCCATCTAAAATACTTCTTTCAAGCTCCTTGCCATTATTATCAAAAATAATTTTAAAATTTTTTTCATCTCTGGAAATAACTGGAATTTCTAATACTTTTCCTGTTTCAGGACAAATAGGCAAAAATGGGCTATAAGTTTTTTGTCTATCTTTACCCAATGTGGGAATTATAATATCCATGATCCCATCAAAATTTTCTAGTATTATTTTTAAAGTATCATTAAAGAAACCTGACTTATAAAGTTCTGTTGAACTTTTAAATTTATAATTAAAATTAAATTTGTTTAAAAAATTTTTCAACATTTCATTATTATGTTCTGCGAAACTTTTAAATTTTTCAAATGGATCTGGAACTTCTGATAAAGGTTTATGTAAATTTGATTGTAATAATTTTTGATTTGGGACATTATCAGGAATTTTTCTGAGTCCATCCATATCATCTGAAAA
The DNA here is from genome assembly GCA_902522225.1 of uncultured Pelagibacteraceae bacterium. GTDB lineage: Bacteria > Pseudomonadota > Alphaproteobacteria > Pelagibacterales > Pelagibacteraceae > Pelagibacter. The sequence continues at coordinate 29,599 of CABYUS010000003.1, read as the reverse complement.
AGTTATGATTTCAGTTTCAATGTTTGTTAAATAATTTAACGCGTTAACAATCATTGAGGTTCTGGCAACTTCGCCAAATGTACCTATATGAGGTAACCCACTAGGCCCATATCCAGTTTGAAGAATAATTTTATTTTTACTTTCGATAAAAGATTTTCTTTCTTTAAGCAACTTCTTTGCTTCAACAAGTGGCCATGAATTAGATTTTTCTAAATCTGATTTTTCTATCATCATATATATTAACAAAATCTCAAATAAATGTTGTTTTTATTAATTCTTAAAGAGTTGAATTTTATTTACCATAAAATATGGTTCATTCAAAATGACCAATTTTAAAACTGTATTTTATACGCTTGGTATACTTCAAATAATATTAGGGCTTTCTATGTTATTGCCTGTATCTGTGCAATTGATATATGGCGAGTTTGACTCATCATTTGTTGGTCCATCATTGATTACAATTGTCTTTGGAAGCTTATTTTTTTTAGCTAATCAAGATCATCAAAAAAAAATTAATCTTCAACAAGCCTTTCTATTAACAGCTTTGTCCTGGCTTAGTATATCTATATTTGGATGTCTTCCCTTTATGTTTTCAAACCTGAACTTAGGTATTACTGATAGTTTTTTTGAAAGCATGTCTGGAATTACAACAACAGGATCTACTATAATAAATAGCTTAGACACAACGCCTAAAGCAATATTATTTTGGAGGGCAATATTGCAATGGTTGGGAGGTATTGGAATTATTGTAATGGCCATTACTTTAATGCCGATTATGAATGTTGGTGGAATGCAACTATTTAAAGTAAGCAGTAATGATGGAGCTGAAAAAATTTTACCTAAATCAAAAGAAATTGCACTTAGATTAATACTTATATATTTATCTTTAACTATCTTTTGTGCTTTCTTCTATTATATCTTTGGAATGCAATTCTTTGATAGCGTAACTCATAGTATGACCACAATAGCAACTGGTGGTTTTTCAAATTATAATGAATCAATTGGATATTTTAATAATTATAAAATTGAAATTACTTCTATGTTTTTTATAATTTTGGGAAGTATACCATTTTTAGCATATATAAAATTCCTAAATGGTGAAAAAAAAATATTTTATCAAGATCCTCAAATTATAACTTTTATAAAACTTGTAATTTATTCAATAATAATATTATTTGTTTATGCTTTATTTAATAACATTACAAATCTTGCAAATCTTAGAGCAGTGTCGTTTAATGTAATTTCTATTCTTACCGGTACGGGTTATGTGACTCAAAACTTTGATAATTGGGGAAATTTTCCACTAATATTTTTTTTAATATTAATGTTCATTGGTGGCTGTGCCGGATCTACGACATGTGGAATAAAAGTTTTTAGGATTCAAATTTTATATCGTTTTATAATTAAACAATTAAAAAATATTATTTACCCAAGAGGTATATTTATTTTAAAGTACGATGAAAAACCTGTTGACCAAAAATTTATGTCTTCAATAATTTCATTTATATTTTTATATATACTTATTTTTTTTATAATAACCGGACTTCTATCAATGACTGGCCTTGATTTTACTACATCTATATCAGGAGCAGCTACATCAATTTCAAATGTTGGACCAGGACTAGGAGATATGATAGGACCAAACGGAAATTTTGCTGCACTTCCTAATATATCAAAATGGATATTAAGTTTTGGTATGCTACTTGGAAGATTAGAATTATTTGCAATATTAATCTTGTTCCTTCCATCTTTCTGGAGAAAATAACATGACAAAAAAAAAAGAAAGTATTTCAAATTTGGTTAAATACTATTTTGATAAAAGAATGATCAAAATACTATTAATAGGTATAATAAGTGGTTTCCCATGGGTTTTAATTGGAAGTAGTCTTACACTTTGGCTTAGTGAAGAAGGTTTAACGCGAACAACGATTGGTTGGGCTGGATTAATTTTTTCTGTCTATGCTTTCAACTATATGTGGGCACCATTAATCGATAGAGTTAGAATTCCCATTTTAACAGCAAATATTGGTCACAGAAAATCTTGGATTTTCTTAATGCAAAGTATAATTATCCTATCTCTAATTTTTTGGAGCTTTTTAAACCCAACTGAAAATTTAAGCCTAGTAATTGGAGCAGGACTTTTTATTGCAATAGCATCATCCACACAAGATATAACGCTTGATGCTTTAAGAATTGAGCAAATAAATAAAAAAGAGACAAAAGTAATGGCTGCAGGTGCAGCAATTACTGTAGTTGGGTGGTGGACTGGATACAAAATTGGAGGAGTTATATCGCTAAATATTGCACAAATATTTGAAAATTTGGGAATTTCAAATTATTGGCAGTTCACTTTTTTGGCAATGGGAATAATTGTAGCTGTTTTAAATATTTTGCTACTTTTTATAAAAGAAAAAATAAAACATGAAAAAAATCTTATTCAAAAAAAACTAGATCAAAACATAATAGAGAAAATTGGTTCTGATAACTTTTTTTCAAAAATATTTGCATGGATTAGCAGCACAATCTCAGGTCCAATTTTAAGTTTTTTTAAAAAGAATGGGGTAAAAATCTCTTTGGGTATTTTAGGTTTTATATTTCTTTTTAAAATCGGTGAGGCATTCCTTGGAAGAATGTCAATTCTATTTTATAAGGAAGTTGGTTTTTCAAAATCTGATATTGCCTTATATTCAAAGACCTTTGGATGGATTACTACGGTAATTTTTACACTGCTTGGAGGAATATTTTCTATTAGATTTGGAGCTTTAAAATCCATGTTTATTGCAGGAATTTTAATGGCATCAACAAATTTACTTTTTTCAGTTTTGGCATGGAGCGGTAAATCATATCTAATTTTTTCTCTTGCTGTTATATTGGATGATATAGCAGCTGCTTTTGCAACTGTGGCTTTTGTGGCTTTTATATCACTGCTAGTTGATAGAAATTATACTGCTACACAATACGCACTTTTAGCATCAATTGGAACTGCTGGAAGAACAATGCTTGCATCATCATCAGGAGCACTTGTAGACTGGTTAAATGGTGACTGGGGAATATTTTTTATTCTCACAGCATTAATGGTAATACCTTCACTAGTATTACTTTTTTTAATTAGAAAGAAAATAAAACTAAATGAGTAAAAAATACACTAATTTAACTTTAAAAAACATTTATAAAAACAAAAGTCTTAGATCAGAAGTCACCTCTCAGATTATATATGGGGAAAATTTTTTAATTCTTAAGAAATTTTCAAAATGGCTTAAAATTAAAACTCTCAACGATAACTACATTGGGTTTATTATAAATAAAAAATATTTAAGTATGCAGAAACCTTCAAAAAAAATTTTTGTATTAAAATCAAAAGTTTATGAAAAATTTAATGGAAAATTTAGAGCAAAGAAAAATTTATTTTTATCTTTTTCTAGCAGAATACAAGTAAAAAAAAAATGTCAAAATTATTTATTAATTGATAAGAATATGTGGGTTAAATCAAACACAACTAAAGATTTAAAACATAATATGAATTTTATTAAAGTATTAAAACTGTTTTTAAATTGTAAATATAAATGGGGAGGTAAAACATTTGATGGCATTGATTGCTCTGCATTAATTCAAATTTACTATCAGTACAATAATTTATTTTTTCCAAGAGATACATCTAAACAAATAAATTACAAAAAAAATATTAAAAGAAATAATAGTTATAAAAAGGGTGACATTATCTTTTGGAAAGGACATGTTGCAGTTTGTATAAATTCAAAAAAGTTAATTCATGCATATGGTCCCAAAAAAAAAGTTCTAATAATGCCAATTGAAAAAACCTTAAATTTAATAGAAAAAACAGCTAATTTAAAAGTAAAGAAAATTTGTAGAATTTAATCTACTTACGACCAAAATCAGGTTCAGAAACATCCTGTTTAAGTTTTATAATTTCTTTTCTAATTTTTTTGGAATTTAGTAACTTTTTTCTTAATTTTATATCTTCTAATTTTTCAATATTTTTTTTAAATGAATTTAAGTTTTTTAAAAACATATTTATTCCTAAAAGCATATTTTTTTTATTATTAAAAAAAATATCTCTCCACATTATTTCATTTGATGCTGCTGTTCTTGAAAAATCTCTTAGTCCACCTGCACTAAATTTAATAAGATTTTTTCTCTCTTTATGCTGAAAATCTTGAGCTGTTTTTATAAGATTATATGCTATTAAATGAGGTAAATGACTAGTGATGGCAAAAATTTTATCATGCTCATCTGGACTCATAAAAATAACCTTACAGCCAATTTTTTTCCAAAATCTCTCAACTTTTTCAACTTTTTTATCTGTTTTTTGCTTTGTAATAATGCACCATCTATTCTTAAATAAGTTTGCTTTGCCGTATTCTGGTCCACTTACTTCTGATCCTGCAATTGGATGACTTAAGATCCAATTTAAAGATTTATTCAGCTCGTTTTTTTTTAATTTTAAAACATTTTTTTTGGTTGATCCAACATCAGTTATAATAGCTTTATTTGTTAAAAACTTATTTAACGATGTTATTATTCTTGAATAACTACTCATTGGGGTTGATAAGATTATAAAATCAATATCAGAAATGTTATGATCTAGTTTTTTTAACAAGATTACTTTTGAATTAATTTTTTTAATTGTTGAATTATTTTTGATTGATTTTTCATATACAAAATACTTTTGAGCAATTTTTTTTTTTATTGAGGCTCTTAGAATCGATGAACCAATAAGACCACAACCTACAATTAATAATTTATTAAACATTCTTAAAATATTGAATTTAATTTATTTATGAATCTTTTATTCTCTATGCTATTTCCAATTGTAAGTCTCAAACTGTTACTTATACCATAAGATTTCATTTCTCTTAAGATAATTCCACTGCGTGTAAGCATCTTAAATACATGTGCTGATGAATATTTACATTTATCAAAATTTAATAAAAAGAAATTTCCACTAATTGGACTGGTCTTAATATTGAATTTTTCTAAGTTTTGCTTCAATTTTTTACTCCAAATTTTATTGTGTCTTACAGATTTATTAATAAAATCTGAATCCATTATTGACTCTATAGCACACAACTGTGCAACCTTATTTACGTTGAAAGGTGGTTTAATTTTTGTCATTTCTTTTATAATATTTTTTGGTCCATATCCCCAACCAACCCTTAAAGATGCTAAACCATGAATTTTTGAGAATGTTCTTAAAATAATAGTATTTTTGCTATTTTTAAATAAATCTAGTCCAGATTTATATTTTGGATCAAGCATGTATTCAAAATATGCATCATCAATAACTAAAAGCACATTCGATCTCAACTTTGATCTTAAGTTAAGAATTTCTCTTTTATTTAAATATGTTCCTGTAGGATTATTAGGGTTAGCAAGAAATACTATTTTAGTTTTTTTATTTACTTTTTTTAAAATATTTTCCACACTAGCTTTATAGTTATCTTCTTGAGCATAAATTACTTTTGCCCCAACAATTCTAGAGTAAATTCTGTACATTAAAAAACTATACTTAGGGACTATTACCTCATCATTTTTATTTAAAAATAATTGACATATGATTTGAATTATTTCGTCAGATCCAGCACCACATATAATTTTATCAAAATGACACTTAAATTTTTTTGATATCACTCTCCTCAAATCATTTGAATTACCATTAGGATATTTTGAAAAATTAATATTTCCATTTTTCATAAATTTTAATACTTTTGTACTAACGCCTAATGCAGACTCATTTGCTGACATTTTTTGAATTTTAGCTCTTTTGAAAATACTAGATTTTCCTGGACTGTAAGCTTTAATATCTATTTTTTTAAATTTTGGTAAATTCATCAATTATATAAATATATTTATATTTAAATTATTATAGAATTACAGTGAATTTCTTAAAATAACAAAAAAATTGACATAAATTATTCTTTCTAGTACAAAATTTATGCGCTGATTTATTTGAATTGCGAGCGCTTAAAAAAAACCGCTAAAAAAAGTTTTTTCCTCACAATTCAAAATCAGCATTATTTATGAGCAAAATGAAAGAATTAAAAAAAATTATAGTTAATAAGCCTCTTAAGTTAGACTGCGGGGAAACAATTATTAATTATCCTATTGCATATGAAACTTATGGAAAGCTTAATGAGAAAAAAGATAATGCAATTTTAGCTTTTCATGCATTAACTGGAGACCAATTTTTAACAGGAATTAATCCTGTTACTAATAAAAAAGGTTGGTGGACATATCTAATTGGCCCCTCAAAACCAATTGACACAAACAAATTTTTTGTTATCTGCGCAAATGTAATTGGGGGGTGTATGGGATCTTTTGGACCAAGCACTGTTGATGAAAAATCTAAAAAACCATTGGGTACTAGTTTCCCAGTTATTACAATAAATGATATGGTTAATGCGCAATACAACTTATTAGATCATTTTAAAATTAAAAAACTTTTTTGTGTAATTGGCGGTTCAATGGGAGGAATGCAAGTTCTACAGTTTGTAAGTAATTTTCCAAATGCAGCTAAAAATGCGATTCCTATTGCCTGTACCGCAAATCATTCTGCTCAAAATATTGCTTTTAATGAATTAGCAAGACAATCAATTATGGCGGATAATAATTGGGATAAAGGTGATTATGTGAACAAAGAAAAATCACCTGATAAAGGTTTAGCTGTTGCAAGAATGGCAGCCCATATCACATATTTGTCTCAAAAAGGTTTACAAGAAAAATTTGGGAGAAAGCTTCAAGAAACTGATAATATAAATTTCGGTTTTGATGCAGATTTTCAAATTGAAAGTTATTTAAGATACCAAGGTTCTGTTTTCGTGGATAGATTTGATGCTAACAGTTATCTTTATATTACAAGGGCAATGGACTATTTCGATCTAACAAAGCAATATAATGGAAAACTTTCTGATGCATTTAAAAATTGTAGTACTAAATTTTTAGTAATTTCTTTCACTTCTGATTGGCTTTATCCAACTCATGAAAATAAAGATATAGTTATAGCTTTAAATGCCTGCGGTGCAGATGTTGGATTTATTGAAATAATAAGTGATAAAGGTCATGACTCATTTTTGTTAGATTTACCTGAATTTCTTACAACTATAAAAAAATTTGTGGATGCTAATTACTAACATGAAAGAAGAATTTAAAGTTATAGCAAATTTGATAGAAGAAAATACGAGAGTATTAGATGTTGGTTGTGGAGATGGAACCTTAATGGATTATCTAAAAAAAAATAAAAATATTGATCCGAGAGGACTTGAACTATCTAAAAGAAAAATCCAGGAGAGTCTTGGAAAAGGTCTTAGTGTTATAGAAGGTAATGCAGAAACAGATCTGAAACAATTTCCTGATAAATCATTTAATTATGCTATCCTAAGTCAAACGCTTCAAGCTTTTTATAATCCAGAAAAAGTTTTGGATGAGCTACTAAGAGTTGCTAATATAGCAATAATTACTATACCAAATTTTGCACATATAAATGTAAGGTTACAATTACTTATAAAAGGAAAAATGCCTGTCACAAAAAACTTACCTGATGAATGGTATAACACACCTAATTTACATATGTGCTCGATAAAAGATTTTTTTGAGTTTTGTGATAAAAAAAATTTAAACTTGTTTAAAGCTTTAACAATTAAAAATCAAAAAATATCTGAGATTAATAAAAGAAATTTATTTTCTAAAAATCTTTTTTCAGAATTAGGTATTTTTTTAATTAAAAAGAAATAAAATGTTTGTAGAAATTGTTCCTTGCCTAAAAGATAATTATTCATATGTAATAATAGATCCAAAAACAAATAAAACATGTGTTGTGGATCCCAGTGAGTCAACACCCATAATAAAATTTTTGGAAAAAAAAAAACTTAAACTTGATTATATTCTAAATACCCATCATCATTATGATCATATAGGTGGAAATGAAGAGCTTAAGAAAAAATATAATGCATTGGTGGTGGGATATAAAGGAGATAAAAATAGAATTCCATCAATAGATATTGAAGTGGAAGATCAACAGACTTGGTCATCAGGAAATTTTAATGCTAAAATAATTTTTATTCCTGGACACACTATAGGTCATATATGTTTTCATTTTTTTGGTGAAAAAATTTTATTCACAGGGGATACATTATTTTCATTAGGTTGCGGAAGACTATTTGAGGGAACTTACGAGCAAATGTGGACTTCTTTAGAAAAAATAAAAGCTCTCCCAAGAGAAACTAAAATATATTGTGGGCATGAGTATACCAAAAAAAATTCAGAATTCTGTATAGCTTATGATCCAGATAATAATGATTTAAAAAAAAAAATTAATGAAATAAATAAGAAAAGATTAAATAATTTACCAACAATTCCAACTACTTTAGGTGATGAAATAATTACGAATATATTTTTGAGATCTGACAATGATGATATTAAAAGGAACCTAAACCTTGTAGGGTCGAATTCTTTAGAAGTTTTCTCAAAATTAAGGGATTTAAAGGATAATTTTTAAGTTATAAATCTTGACTATAAAACAACCAGGTCTATATTCCGATTAAATAAATTTAAGGTTAAAAATGTCATTTGCAGTAATACAAACAGGTGGAAAACAATACAAAGTTAAAGCTAGTGATATTCTGAAAATTGAAAAACTTTCAGATATCAAAGATGATAAGAAAATAGAATTTTCAAATATTTTAGCGTGTGGTGATGAAAATAATTTTGAGGTGGGTTCACCAACGGTAAGTGGGGCTAAAGTTGAGGCTGAATTAATTAAAAATGGAAAAAATAGAACAGTATTAATCTTTAAAAAAAGAAGAAGAAAAAATTCAAGAAGAAAAAATGGTCATAGACAACAATACTCACTAATTCAAATCAAAAAAATTTTTGGCAAAGATGGTAATTTAATATCTGAAGCTAAGAAAATTGAAAAAAAAGTTAGTGAAAAAAAAGTAGAAAAAACGGATAAATAATGGCTACAAAAAAAGCAGGTGGATCATCCAGGAATGGCAGAGATAGTGCGGGGAGAAGACTTGGAGTGAAAAAATATGGAGGCCAGATAGTTAATCCTGGCAACATAATAGTAAGACAAAGAGGAACAAAGATTTTCCCTGGAGAATATGTTAAAATGGGCAAAGATCATTCAATTTTTTCTCTTATAAAAGGAAAAGTTGAATTTAAAAAAAGAAAATCAGATAGAACTTTTGTATCTGTAAAACCTAACTAAAAATACAACTAAAATTTAATGGAGTTGTATTATGAAATTCTTAGATCAAGTTAAAATATTTATCAAAGCTGGTGATGGAGGTTCTGGTTCACCAAGTTTTAGAAGAGAAAAATTTATAGAATTTGGAGGTCCTGACGGGGGTGACGGGGGTAAGGGAGGCTCAATAATTATAAAATCCGAAAGAAACTTAAACACCCTTATAGATTTTAGATACCAGCAGCATTTTAAAGCTGAAAGAGGCGAAAATGGAATGGGAAAAAATAAAACAGGCAGAGGAGGTAAAGATATATATTTAAAAGTTCCTGTAGGCACACAAATTTTAGAGGAAGATAACAAAACTTTACTATTTGATTTTACGAAAGAAAATGAAACTTTCTTGGTTGCTAATGGTGGTAAAGGAGGATTTGGAAATACAAGATTCAAAAGTTCAACAAATAGAGCTCCAAAAAAATTTACTAAAGGAGCTAAAGGAGAGGAATATTGTATATGGATGCAATTAAAAACAATAGCAGATATTGGTATAGTTGGTTTGCCTAATGCTGGAAAATCTAGCTTGCTTGCTTCTATAACTAGAGCTACTCCAAAAATTGCTAATTATAAATTCACAACAATAAATCCTAACCTTGGTGTTGCAATATATGATGATAAAGAAATTACAATCGCTGATATTCCTGGTCTAATTGAAGGTGCTCACGAGGGAACTGGATTAGGTATAAAATTTTTAAAACATATAGAAAGATGTAAGACGCTACTTCATCTAATTGATATTACTGAAGATATAAATTTGTCTTACAGACAAATAAGAGAAGAACTTGGCAAATATAGTAAGGAATTGCTTAAAAAAAAGGAGTTAATTGTACTAAATAAGATAGATTTGTTAAGTAAGCAGGAGATTATTGAAAAAGTAGAAAAATTCAGTATGAAGAAAAAGAAGGAAATTTTGATACTTTCGAATTTAAAAAAAGAAACAATTAAAAAACTTAAGTCAGAATTATTAAAATATGTATCTTAAAAAAGCAAAAACAATTGTTATTAAAATAGGTTCTTCATTATTAATTAATGAACAAAAAAAAATAAGAAATAAATGGTTGATTGAATTTGTTAAAGATATTGAAAATTTATTAAAAGAAAAAAAGAATGTAGTTATTGTAAGTTCAGGCGCTATATCTCTGGGTTGTAAAAAATTAAACTTAAATAAAAAAAATTTAAAACTAGATAAAAGCCAAGCTATAGCATCAATTGGGCAAATCGAACTAATGAACCTTTTAAAAAATAATTTTAGTAAAAGAAAAATTAATATTTCACAAATACTTCTTACTTTGGAAGATACTGAACAAAGAAGAAGAGCGATTAATGCTAAAAGAACGTTAAGTAATCTATTTAACTTAGGATATGTACCAATAGTTAACGAAAATGATAGTATTGCTACATCAGAAATAAAATATGGAGATAATGATAGATTAGCTTCCAGAGTTGCTCAAATCTCTGATGCAGACTGTCTGATACTATTGTCAGATGTAAACGGTCTTTATACAAAAAATCCAAAAATACACAAAAATACACAGTTAATTAAAAAAATTACCAAAATTAATGATGAAATAGAAAAAATTGCAACCAAAAGTATAAGCCAACATGGGACCGGTGGAATGAAAACTAAAATAGATGCTGCAAAAATCGCACAACTATCAGGTTGCTATATGGCAATAGCAAATGGTTTAGTTCTGAACCCTATTAATGAGATAAAAAAGAAGAATAATTGTACATGGTTTCTGCCTAAAGTGTCAAAATTACATGCAAGAAAAAAATGGATCATCAGTTCTATTTCTCCTAAAGGTGAATTAATAATTGATGATGGGGCAATTAGTGCACTAAAACAAGGTAAAAGTTTATTAGCAGCTGGTATTAAAAAAGTTAATGGCAAATTTTATAAAGGAGATCATATTAAAATACTTAATAAATCACTCAAAGAATATGCAAGAGGATTAAGCTCATTTAATTCAGATGAAATATTAAAAATAAAAGGTCATCATTCTAACAAAATAAAAGAGATATTAGGGTATATCACAAAATCTGAAGTGGTTCATAAAGATGATATGGTTGGGGTATAAATGAGTAATTATTTAAATATTATTGGATTGAAAGCTAGAAATGCTTTCCTAAAAAAACTTAATAAAAAAACAAAAAATAAAGTTTTATTAAATTTTGTTAAGCTGCTTAAAAAAAATAAAAAGAATTTAATTAAAGAAAACTTAAAAGATATTAGATTTTCACGTAGCAAAGGTCTTAAAGTAAATCTCATTAAAAGACTAGAGTTAAACGATAATAAAATAAATCAAATGATAAGATCGGTGGAAGAAATTATTAAATTTGATGATCCGGTAGATAAGGTATTAAATAAATGGAAAAGGCCAAATGGACTAAAGATTAAAAAAGTTTCAATACCCATAGGAGTGATTGGAGTTATCTATGAAAGTCGACCAAATGTAACCAGTGATGTTTCATCATTGTGTTTTAAATCAGGTAATAGTGTTATTTTAAGAGGTGGTTCTGAAGCAATAAATAGTAATAAATTACTAGTAAATTATTTCAGAAAAGCACTTACAAATAATAATTTAGATCCAAATTATGTTCAATTTATAAATAAACAAGATAGAAGATATGTCGATTATATGCTTTCAAAGATGTCTAAGTTTATTGATGTAATTATCCCTAGAGGTGGAAAATATTTAGTAAAAAGAGTTAAAGAATTATCTAAAGTTCCAATCATTGGTCATTTGGAGGGGGTGTGTCACACATATGTTGATAAAGACGCGGATCTTAATATGGCCGTCAAAATAATTTATAATGCTAAACTAAGAAATACTAGTATATGTGGCGCTACAGAAACAATATTACTTCACAAAAATATTCTTAAGAAATTTTGTACTCCGATTTTAAATGAACTTAAAAAAGGAGATTGTAAAATCTATGGAGATAAAGAAATCAAAAAAACTTATAAAGGTGAAATTTATCAAGCGTCAAAAAAAAATTGGGGTAAAGAGTATCTAGCAGCCTGTATATCAGTAAAGACAGTAAAAAATTCTGATGAAGCAATTAATCATGTTAACAAATATGGCACTATGCATACAGATGCTATAATTACAAAAAATAAAAAAACTGCCTTGAAATTTCTTAAAAGTGTCAAAAGTTCAATAGCTATTCATAATTCATCTACTCAATTTGCAGATGGTGGAGAATTTGGATTTGGTGGAGAAGTAGGAATATCAACAAATAGTTTGCCACCTAGAGGACCTGTGGGTTTAAATCAACTAGTATCCTACAAATATGAAGTAATGGGCACAGGCCAGATAAGAAAATAATTTGAAAAATAAAAAATTAAATAAAATTGGTATTTTGGGTGGAACATTTGATCCAGCTCATAAAGGCCATATTGCTATCTCCAAAGAGGCAATTAGAACTTATAAAATTTCTAAAGTTATTTGGGCAGTGACCAAAAAAAATCCATTTAAAAAAAAATCATTTATGACACTTAAAGAAAGAATTATTTATGCAAGAATGATAAATAAAAATAATCTGAAAATTAAAGTCAATTATTATGAGGATAAAGTTAAATCATCTAGAACTATAAATCTAATTAATTATATAAAAAAGAACAATAAAAATTCTCAATTATTTTTTTTAATGGGTGCAGATAATTTAATTAATTTTCATAAATGGCATAAATGGAAATTAATTTCAAAAAAATGTATTATCTTAGTATTTGATAGAAATGGCTATAAGGCAAAATCAATGAAATCAAAGACTTTTAAGCAACTTAATCAAAAAGAGTTATCATATATTAAATTTAAAAAAGTTAATATTTCATCTTCCCAATTAAGAAAAATTTGATAAGATTTTTTTAATTAATGGATAATATTCAAAATTTAAAACACTTAGTCATTAAATCATTAGATACAAATAAAGCATTAGACGTTGTGAGCATTGATTTAGAGAATAAAAGTTCAATGGCTGACTACCTAGTAATAGCTAGTGGAACATCTTCTAGGCATATTCAGGCTTTATCTGAAATGATCTTAATGGAATTTAAAAAAAATGGTGTTCAAAATTGTAAGATTGAAGGAATCGAAAGTAACGACTGGAAACTAATTGATGGTAAAGATGTTGTAGTTCATATTTTTAACAAAGAAAAAAGGAAATTTTTTGATTTAGAAAAAATGTGGTCAGAATTAATACCAAAAGAAAAATTAACTATATGAAAAAATTTAAAATTTTAATTATTTTTCTTCTTTTTTTTAATTTAAAAAGTTTTGCTGACGATAACCAAACTATTTATGATAAAATTGATGTTTTTAGCGAAGTTTTAGATAAAATTAATAAAGAATATGTAGATGAGTTTAACCAATCGGACGCTATGGATGCTGCAATAAACGGTGTTTTACAATCACTTGATCCTTACTCTTCTTATATGTCTCCTAAAATGTTTGAAAGTATGCAAACTGAAACAAGTGGAAAATTTGGTGGACTTGGTATTGAAGTTGGTATGGAAGCAGGAGTTGTGAAAGTAATCTCACCAATAGATAATTCTCCCGCATATAAAGCAGGAGTTAAAGCAGGTGACTACATAGTAAAAATAAATAATATCCAAGTTCAAGGTAAATCATTAACAGAGGCAGTTGATTTAATGCGAGGACCAATTGGTTCTGATATTGAAATAACAATCAGAAGGATTGGGGAAAAAAAATCTTTTATTTTTAAAATAAAAAGAGAAATCATAGAAATTAAATCAGTTAAAGCTAAATATGTTGAAGATGAAATTGGATACTTAAGACTTACATCATTTAATGAAAACAGTAGCGAACAAATTAAAGATAAAATAAAAGAGATGAATAAGAACGATAGTTTAAAAGCCTACATATTGGATTTGAGAAATAATCCTGGAGGACTTTTATCTCAAGCGATTAAAATAACTGACTTTTTTTTAAATAAAGGCGAAATAGTTTCTACAAAAGGTAGAAAATCATACGAAAATAGAAAATGGTTTGCAAAAAATGGAGATATTACAAATGGAAAGGCATTGATTGTTTTAATTAATTATGGGTCTGCTTCAGCTTCAGAAATTGTAGCAGGGGCTTTAAAAGATCATAAAAGAGCAACTATAATTGGGGAGAATAGCTATGGCAAAGGTTCTGTTCAATCAATAATACCTTTAAAAAATAATGGTGCTATAAGACTAACAGTTTCAAAATACTATTTACCATCTGGTGATTCAATTTCTGAAATTGGTGTAAGGCCAGATATTGAAGTTGCAGAAAATTCAGATGATTTTAGAATTGATACTGATACAGACAATCAATTAAAATTTGCGATAAAATTAATCACTGGATAAATTAAATAATGGATAAATTCTCTAAATTGCCCCTAAGAAAGGGTGTTGGAATAGTGGTTTTAAACAAAAAAGATGAAATTTTTGTTGCCAAAAGAATAGACAATCCAAAAAATTTCTGGCAAATGCCTCAAGGTGGGATCGACGCTGGAGAAAAAGCTATAGACGCTGCATATAGGGAACTTTATGAGGAAACTAATATTAAAAATGTTGAATTGTTAAAAGAAGTTCAAAAAGAATTGACATACATTCTGCCTGATAACCTTTTAGGCATTATATGGAAAGGTCGTTATAAAGGCCAAAAACAAAAATGGTATATAATGAGATTTGTTGGTGATGAGAAAGAGATTAATATCAAAACTGATCATCCTGAGTTTTTAGACTGGAAATGGATTAAAGTAGAGGATTTAACAAAGGTAGCTGTGAGTTTTAAATCACATATTTATGGTCATCTAAAATCTGAAATTGAGAATTATTTAATTAATGCTTGATATTGATTTCAAAACTTCAATTTTTTGTTCAATTAAATACCTTTTTTGATCGTCTAGATCATTCTCCCGAGCTTCTTTTTCGGTATTATTAATTATTTCAGTAATTTTTGTTTTATCAGCTTTGGAAATATCAAATATGTTGCTAGTTAAAACTGACAAACAATTGTTTTTAAATTCTATTATTCCATCTTCAACATAATATTTTTTCTCCTCAGAGCTTCCTTCTAGCACTTTAAGTACACCTGGTTTTAGAAAAGAAATTATAGATATATGATCCTTTAAAATTCCCATTTCGCCCTCAAAGGCTGGAACCACAACTTCTTTTACATTTTCTTTTACAAGAAATGATTTTTCTGGATTTACAATTTCTAATTTAAAGGTATCACTCATTAAGCTGCATCTTTTTCCATTTTTTTGGCCTTCTCAATTGCTTCTTCAATTGTTCCAACCATGTAAAATGCTGCTTCTGGTAAATGATCATACTCACCTTTGCAAATTGCATCAAAGCCTTTGATTGTTGCATCAAGATCTACAAGTTTACCTGGAGAGCCAGTGAAAACTTCTGCAACAAAAAATGGTTGAGATAAAAATCTCTGTATTTTTCTTGCTCTTGCCACAACAAGTTTATCTTCCTCAGATAATTCATCCATACCTAAAATTGCAATAATATCTTGTAATGATTTATAGGTTTGTAATATTCTCTGAACTTCTCTCGCCACTCTATAATGCTCATCACCAACAATCCTTGGATCAAGAATTCTAGAAGTAGAGTCCAACGGATCTACAGCTGGATAAATTCCAATTTCGGCAATTTGTCTTGATAAAACTGTAGTTGCATCTAAGTGAGCAAAAGAAGTTGCTGGAGCAGGATCAGTTAAATCGTCAGCAGGTACATAAATCGCCTGAACTGATGTAATCGATCCTTTATTTGTTGTTGTAATTCTTTCTTGTAAATTACCCATGTCTGTTGCTAAAGTTGGTTGATATCCAACCGCTGAGGGAATTCTTCCTAATAGAGCTGAAACCTCTGATCCTGCTTGAGTAAATCTAAAAATATTATCTACGAAAAAAAGAACATCTTGACCTTCTTGATCTCTGAAGTACTCAGCAACTGTTAATCCTGTTAATGCTACTCGTGCTCTAGCTCCTGGAGGTTCATTCATTTGACCATAAACTAATGCAGCTTTTGATCCATCTCCCTCTGGTTTAATTACGCCTGAATCAATCATTTCGTGATATAAATCATTACCCTCTCTTGTTCGTTCTCCAACACCAGCAAATACTGAAAATCCACCATGAGCTTTTGCTACGTTATTGATCAATTCCATAATTAAAACTGTTTTTCCTACACCTGCACCTCCAAATAATCCAATTTTTCCACCTTTTGCATAAGGCGCAAGCAAATCAATTACTTTTATTCCTGTTACTAATATTTCTGTTTCAGTAGACTGATCATTAAATTCTGGGGCTGATCTATGAATTGGCCAGTTTTCTTTTGTTTTTACATCACCTTTTTCATCAATGGGTTCACCAATAACATTAATAATTCTTCCTAAAGTTTCTGGTCCTACTGGAACTTGTATCGGAGCTCCTGTATCTGACACTTCATCTCCCCTTTTAAGCCCCTCAGTTGCGTCCATAGCTATTGTTCTTACGCTAGATTCACCTAAATGCTGTGCAACTTCAAGAACCAATCTATTCCCAGCATTATCACACTCTAATGCGGTTAAAATTTCCGGCAATTCTCCATCGAATTTGACATCTACTACCGCTCCAATAATTTGTGTAATTTTTCCTTTTTTCATAATTATAAACTTTCTGCTCCTGATATTATTTCTATTAGTTCTTTAGTAATTGCTGCTTGACGGCTTCTATTATATTCAATAGTAAGTTTATCAACCATTTCTCCAGCATTTCTTGTCGCATTATCCATTGCACTCATCCTTGATCCTTGTTCACTTGCTGAATTTTCTAACATCGCTTTAAAAATCTGAGTTGATATGTTTTTAGGTAATAAATTACTTAAAATCTCATCTTCTTCAGGTTCAAATTCATAATTATCTTCAGATGAATTACCCTCGGGCTCTGATGTTTTTAATGGAATAATTTGTTGTGCTTGTGGTATTTGAGTAATTACATTTTTAAATTTATTATAAAAAATAGTACATACATCAAATTCTTTTTTTTCAAACTTTTCTATAATCATTTTACCAACCTTATCTGCATCAAAAAAATTGATATTTTTTGATTCTTTAAATGATATTTTTTCAATTATTTTTTCTCCATAAATTCTTTTGAGTTGATCATTTCCTTTAGAACCAACGGTAACTATCTTTAAAATTTTTCCATCTTTTTCAATTTTGTCAAAATATGACTTTGCTTTTTTTACAATATTTGTATTAAATCCTCCACATAGACCTCTATCAGAAGTTAAAATTACACATAAGTGAGTTTTTTCATCACCAGTGCCGGATAATAATTTAGGTGCACTTTCTTTATCTGAAATACCATTTGATAAATTTAATATAATGTTGTTCATTTTTTCGGAATAAGGTCTTCCTTTTTCAGCATTATCTTGTGCTCTCTTTAGTTTAGCAGCCGCAACCATTTTCATTGCTTTTGTAATCTTTTGCGTAGATTTAACACTTACTATCCTCTTTTTTAAATCATCTAGACTTGCCATATATCTTATTTAATTAAGGTTTTTTTTAAATCAACAATCAATTCAATTAATAATTTCTCAGTATCTTCGTCTAATTTTCCTGAACTAAGCAAATCTATAATTTCTGGTTTTTCAGATTTACATTTTTCAAGAATTTTATTCTCAAATTCAGCTATATCTTTTAGTTCAATATCATCCAGATAACCTTTTACTCCACAAAAAACTGAAATGACTTGTTGGGCAACTGTCATAGGTGAATACTGTTTCTGTTTCAATAATTCAGTAAGCTTAGACCCTCTATTAAGTAATTTTTGTGTTGATGCATCTAAATCAGACCCAAACTGAGCAAATGCTGCCATTTCTCTATATTGAGCAAGTTCAAGTTTCATTGAGCCAGAAACTTTTTTCATTGCTTTAGTTTGTGCAGAAGAACCAACTCTAGAAACTGATAAACCAACGTTTATCGCTGGTCTTATACCTTGGTTAAATAACTCTGTTTCAAGAAATATTTGGCCATCAGTAATAGATATTACATTTGTAGGAATAAATGCAGAAACGTCACCGCCTTGCGTTTCAATAATTGGCAGTGCTGTTAACGATCCTCCACCATGCTCATCACTCAATTTTGCAGCTCTTTCTAAAAGTCTGCTATGTAAGTAAAATACATCACCTGGATATGCTTCTCGACCTGGTGGCCTTCTAAGTAATAATGACATTTGTCTATAAGCTACAGCCTGTTTAGATAAATCATCATATATAATTAATGCATGCATTCCATTATCCCTAAAAAATTCTCCCATCGCACATCCTGTATAAGGAGCTAAAAATTGAAGAGGAGCAGCATCTGATGCTGTTGCTGCAACAATAGTAGTATATTCCATTGCTCCAGCTTCTTCTAAAGTTTTTTCAATTTGTCTTACAGTAGATCTTTTTTGTCCAACTGCTACGTAAACACAATATAACTTCTGTTTTTCATCTCCAGACTCATTAATTTTTTTTTGGTTTATTATTGCATCAATTGCTACTGCTGTTTTTCCAGTTTGCCTGTCTCCAATAATAAGCTCTCTTTGTCCTCTACCTATTGGAACTAAACTATCAATTGATTTTAATCCAGTTTGCATTGGTTCATTTACAGATTGTCTTGGAATAATACCTGGAGCCTTAACTTCAACTCTGCTTCTTTTTACACTTTTATCTAGAGCACCTTTTCCATCAATAGGATTTCCTAAACCATCAACAACTCTTCCTAAAAGTTCTTTACCAACTGGAGTATCTACGATAGCGCCTGTTCGCTTAACAGTGTCACCCTCTTTAATAGATCTATCATCACCAAAAATTACAACCCCAACATTTTCACTTTCTAAATTTAAAGCCATGCCTTTTGATCCATCAGCAAATTCTACCATTTCTCCTGCTTGAACATTATCTAATCCGTATATCCTTGCGATTCCATCTCCAACAGACAAAACTTGCCCAACCTCAGTTACTACAGCTTTATCTCCAAATTTTTTTATTTGTTCTTTTAGTATCTTAGTTACTTCTGAAGGATTTATTTCCATATTATGCCTCTATCATTCCTTTTTCTATTTGTTGTAATTTATTTTTTATTGACGTATCAACCATAGTGCTTCCAACTTTCATTACTAAACCACCAATTAAACTCTCGTCATATAAATAGTCTAATTTTATTTTTGATTTTAAGTTTTCTTCAAGCTCTTTTTTTATATTATTAATTTCATTTTCATCAAGTTTTTTAGCAGATAACAATTGAGCTTTAATTTCTCCTCTTTTTTTAGAGCACAGATCTACAAAACCTATTAAAATTTTTTCCATAAAAAAGAATCTTCGTTTTGAAACTAAAAAATTTAAAAATTTAGTAAATAAAGCATTTAAATTATATTTTTTTCCAATAGAACTAATTACATTAGAGATTTCATTTTGTTTATTTGTAGGATCTTTAATAAGGGAATTAAATTCAGCACTTTTGGAAATTAATTTTAAAAATGCCATGGAATTATTTTCTATTTCTTTAATTTGATCCATTTCATCAGCTAATTCATATAATGCTAATGAATATCTGCTAGCTGAAGTATCTGAAAAGTCTTTAGAGTTGCTCAATTTTTATCCTATACAAATTGACGATTAATTAAATTTTGAAATTAATTAGCACATCAGTCTTTTCTCTTCAAGTGAGACATGTTAAAAAAATGTGTAATTTTCATAATTAATTGAAGCTAATTGGGTCAACATCAACCGACAGTTTTATTTTCTTAGAAAATTTAAAATCATGAAGGATTTTCGCTAAAAATTTTTGTATTTTATAAGATTTGTTAGCCCTAATAAGTAATCTATTTCTATATTTTTTTTTTATTTTATGAATAGGTGCATTAACTGGACCTAAAATTTGTGCTTTTAAATTTTGTTTAAGAGCCTTTTGTAATTTTAAAGACTCATCATCTAATGCATTTTCATCCTCAGAGCTTAAGATGATTGAAATAAATCTTTGAAATGGGGGAAGATTATTTAACTTTCTTAAATTTAATTCTTTTTCTAAATAATCATAAGGATCAGAGTTTGTTATGTCATTCAATTTTTCCTTATTCATAATTAGTGTTTGAAAATAAATATTTGAAGCTTTCCCAGTTCTCCCAGCTCTACCAGCTAATTGATGATAAAGTTGAAGATTTTTTTCTCCTGATCTTAAATCATGACCTTGTGATGACAAATCAATATCAAGTACGATTATACAATTTAGATTTGGAAAATGAAAACCTTTTGAAATTAATTGTGTTCCAACTAATATTTTAATTTCATTATTAGAAATATTTTCTAAAATGCTTGAAGAATTTTTTTTGTTCATAGTATCACTAGAAAATATAGATGCTTTAAATTTTGGGAATAAGGTATTGACTTCATCCAATACCTTTTCAACACCTGGTCCAGTAAAAATAAATTTACAACTTCCACTGATATTATTCTCACACTCTCTTTTCAACTCATGTTTGGTACCACAATAATGGCATAAAAGTTTTTTTATGTTTTTATGGTAAACTAAATTTATAGAACAATTTTTACACATAAATGATTTGAGACAGTTTTTACAAATAACATTAGGTGAATAACCTCTTCTGTTCAAAAAAAATAATACTTGATCGCCTTTTTCCAGATGGTAATTTACTTTTTCAAAAGTTTTTGATGATATCCATGATTTATTAACAAGTTTAAATTTATTTAAATCAATTATTTCACAAGATGGCAACGATGCATTTTTAAATCTATTTAATAATCTTGAATGAGAGTATTTTTTTTTTATAACATTTGAATAAGTTTCTAAAGATGGTACAGCTGTAACTAAGTTTATTGGAATATTCTCGAATGAAGCTCTCGAAACTGCCATGTCCCGTGCATTATAAATAACTCCTTCATCTTGTTTGTAAGATTGATCATGTTCTTCATCAACAACAATAAGTCCAAGTTTTTTAAATGGAAGAAATAAAGAAGATCTTGCACCGATTACAACTTTAATCTTATTTGATGCTAATCCACTCCATATTATTTTTTTGTTTTTTTTTGTGATACCTGAATGCCAAATTGCTGGTTTAAAACCGAAAAACTCGATAAATTTTTTTTCGAATTCACTTGTAAGCCCTATTTCCGGTAATAAAATTAAAGCTTGTTTATCCTGATCAATCTTATCTTTTATAAGATTGAAATATACTAAAGTCTTTCCAGAACCTGTTGCTCCTTGTAATAAATGTACGTTAAATTTTTCATTTAAACGCGAAACTTCTAAGTATGTTTTATTTTGACTTTCATTTAATTGATAATTTATCGAAGGTAATATTTCATTAAATTTTTTATATTCATTTTTTTTAAAATTTACTATTGCTTCTCCACTCAATAAGTGAAGTCTTAATGACATGCCTTTAGGAATTAAATTGTAATCAGAAAACCAATTTAAAAAATTAATCGTTTTTTTAGAAAGTGGGTTAATATCTAGCCTACTTGATATTTTTTTTGTTAAAAAATTTTTATTGTTCTGTTTTTCGAAATGATCCCAAACTATGCCTGTTAAACTTGATTTTCCAAATGGGACCATCACATAATCACCAATTTCTAAATTTAGATCAGTTTCATAGGTAAATGGATGATTAAATATATTTGGTATTAAAACAGGAATTTTCATATTTAATTTATGAAAATATATTACGAGTGAATCTGTCTTTTTTCTACTGCTAATGCTGCTTCTTTTACAGCCTCAGAAAATGTTGGGTGGGCATGACAAGTTCTTGCAATATCCTCTGAACTGGCTCCAAATTCCATTGCAACTGAAACTTCAGCAATAATTTCACCGGCATGAGGACCTATTATATGTACACCAAGGACTTTATCTGTTTTGTTATCGGCAAGTATCTTTACAAATCCCTCTGTATCATTAATTGCTTTAGCTCTGGAATTTGCCATAAAAGGAAATTTTCCAACTTTGTATGACTGACCTTTCGACACTAGGTCTTCTTCAGTTTTTCCTACAGATGCAACCTCTGGTGATGTATAAATTACAGATGGAATAATATCATAATTAACGTGACCAGACTGACCAGCAATTATTTCTGCAACCGCAATTCCCTCTTCTTCTGCTTTATGTGCCAACATTGGTCCAGATATAACATCTCCTATAGCAAAAATATTCTTAACACTAGTTTCGTAATTATTTTGTACACTTATTGATCCTTTTTTATCAAGTTTAACACCTATTTTATCCAATTGAAGACTCTCTGTATTTGGTTTTCTACCTATAGAAATAAGAACTTTATCTGCTTCTAAGATATTATTTTTTCCATCTTTATTGATTGTTTCAAGTTTTACAGAATTACTTAATTTTAAAATTTTATTTACTTTTGTCTCAAGTGAAAATTTAATTCCTTGTTTAGATAAAATTTTCATAAACTCATTTGAGATTTCACGATCCATACCAGACGTAATATGATCCATAAATTCTACTACATGGACTTCTGATCCTAATCTTGACCAAACTGATCCCATCTCTAGACCAATATAACCACCTCCAACTATAATTAGCTTTTTTGGTACACTTTCTAAATTGAGAACTCCAGTAGACGAGAGTATTAATTTTTCATCAAATTGAGACCCTGGAAAATGCGTAGGTTTTGACCCAGAACTTATTACTGTACTTTTTGTTTTAATAATAGTTTCCTTTTTTTTATTATCAATTAACAATATTTCATCTTTGCTTTTAAAAGATCCCGTGCCTTTGAAATAAGAAACTTTGTTTTTTTTTAGAAGAAATTCAACTCCTTTTGTCAGTGTCTCTACTGAATTATTTTTATTTTCCATCATTTTTTTTAAATTTAATTTTAAATTATCTATCTCAATACCAATTTTATGAAAATTTTTTGCTTTATAGAAATTTTCAGATAAATTTAATAAATTTTTGGATGGTATGCAGCCTACATTCAAACATGTTCCACCAAGAGATCCTCTAGACTCAATACATGCAGTTTTGAGACCTAATTGAGATAAGCGAATAGCACAAACATATCCACCTGGACCTCCACCAATTATAACTACATCAAAATTATTATCCATTTATAAATCTAAAAAAAGACCCCTAGGATCTTCTAAATTTTCTTTTACAAGTTTTAAAAAAGATACAGCTTCTTTTCCATCTATTATTCTGTGATCATAAGATAAAGCAAGATACATTATTGGTCTAATTTGTATTTCATCATTAATTACAACTGGTCTTTTTACGATATTATGCATTCCTAAAACTCCTGATTGCGGAAGATTTAGAATTGGAGTTGATAACATTGAACCATATATTCCTCCATTACTTATAGTAAAAGTTCCTCCTTGAAGATCTTCAATTGAAAGTTTACCACTTCTAGCTTTTTCAGATAGATTTAATATTTTTTTTTCAATATCTGCAAAAGACAATTCATCAGCATTTCTGATTACAGGAACTACTAGACCTTTATCTGTCCCAACAGCAAAGCTTAAATTATAATAATTTTTATAAATTATTTCATCATTCTCAATCTCTGCATTTATTGCAGGATATGACCTTAGACCATTTACACATGCTTTTATAAAAAATGACATGTATCCAAGTTTAATACCAAACTTTGTCTTAAAATTTTCCTGATATTTTGCTCTCATGTCGTTAATCATTGACATATCAACTTCATTAAAGGTGGTTAGCATAGCTGCGTTCTCTTGTGCTTCTTTTAATCTCTTCGCTATAGTTAGTCGAAGTCTAGTCATTTTTATTCGCTCTTCCTCACCATAATCTATTTTTCTTTGATTAGGTTTTGGCTTAATATTCATTAAGTGAATAAGATCACCTTTTAATATACGTCCTTCTTTACCTGATCCTTTAATTTTTTTTACATCAATATTATTTTCATTAACTATTTTTCTTACAGCAGGGGATAATGAGCCATTTGAAGTAATTACCTCACCATCAACGACTTCATCTGTTAAAATAAGTGGTTTTTCCTCATCCTCTAAAATAACTGGCTCCTCTCTAATAATATTTTTATTCTCGTTTAAAAATTTTGTAGAATTTATCTCATTATCATTGTTTGAATATTTTTCAGCCTCTTCAATTATCTTTTCGGTGGCTAATGGCACTTCCTTTTTTGGTTGTATCTTTTTTATTGTTTGCTTTGTTTCTTCAAGAGCTTTTTCTTTAACACTTCCAAGTGTTGTCCCTACTTCTACTATTGCTCCATCCTTTACGTTTATTTCCTCTAATATGCCAGTGACAGGAGATGGCACCTCAAGGTTAACTTTATCTGTTTCTAATTCTACAATTGGTTCATCAACCTCAACAGTATCGCCAACTTTTTTAATCCATTTTGCAACTGTAGCTTCTGTTATACTTTCACCTAATGCTGGTACAATTATTTTTTCACTCATCTTTTAAAACTTCTTTTATTATATCTTGTTGTTGAGAAATATGTCTTTTTGCATAACCTGTAGCAGGTGATGCAGCTGGATTTCTCCCAATATATGAGATATTTCTATTTTTAGCTTTAATATAATCCAATGTCCACTGGATATAATCTCTCACTGCAAACCAAGCTCCCATATTTTTTGGCTCTTCCTGGCACCAGAAAAATTTTGCATTTTTGGAATATTTTTTTAATTCACTAACAAGATTTTTAACTGGAAATGGATACAATTGTTCAATTCTATAAAACACAACATCGTCTTTTTTATTTTTTTCTCTTGCTTCAAGTAAATCAAAATAAATTTTACCTGAGCATAATATTACTTTTTTAATTAAATTATTATCTTTAAGTTTTATAAAATTATTTCTCTTATCAAAAGCATGATCGTTTAAAATTCTATGAAAAAAATTTTCCTTTCCAAAATCTTCCAAATTAGAAGTGCAATATTTATTTCTTAATAATGATTTTGGTGTCATTATAATTAATGGTTTTCTAAAGTCTCTATGTATTTGTCTTCTTAAGGCGTGAAAATAATTTGCAGGCGTAGTACAATTCATTACTTGAATATTTTCTTGGGCACCCAATTGTAAAAATCTTTCTAATCTTGCTGATGAATGTTCTGGACCTTGTCCTTCATATCCATGTGGAAGTAACAAGACAAGACCACTTGCTCTTGACCATTTTCTTTCACCGGATGCAATAAATTGATCAATGACTACCTGCGCACCATTAGCAAAATCACCAAATTGAGCTTCCCATAAAGTTAATGTATTTGGCTCAACCATACTATAACCATATTCAAATCCTAGAACTGCCAATTCAGACAAAAAACTATCAACAATCTCTAAATTCTTTTGTTTTTTTGAAATATTATTTAGTGGCACATACCTAGAATTATCTGTTTGGTTTCTCAAAACAGAATGTCTTTGACTAAATGTACCCCTTCCAGAATCTTGACCAACTAATCTGACTGGATATCCTTCTTCTAATAAAGATCCAAATGCTAACGCTTCTGCAGAAGACCAATCAATTCCTTGTCCACTTTCTACAGACTGTCTTCTTAATTCCAAAATTTTTTTAATAGTTTTGTGAATATTTATTTCAGCTGGAATTTTATTAATTTTTTCAGAGATTATTCTTAATTTTTCTGTATTAACTCCACTATTTCCTCGTCTATCTTTGCCTTTTTCTGGTTTGTATCTCGACCAAGTTCCCTCGAACCATTTCAGCTTAGGCTGATAATTTTTTGCACTTTTATACTGTTCGTCTAATAAACTTTTAAAATCTTTTATTTGAGCATTAAATTCTTGTTCAGAAATTGTTTTTTCATCTATAAGTTTTTTTCCATAAACTTTTAATGTAGATGGGTGAGATTTAATTTTTTCATACATTAGTGGTTGGGTAAATGATGGTTCATCTCCTTCGTTATGACCAAACCTTCTGTAACAGATCATATCTATCACGACATCCTTATTAAATTTTTGTCTAAATTCTATAGCAATTTTAGCACAATGAACTACTGCCTCAGGATCATCACCATTACAATGTAGAATTGGGGATTCTACAACTTTTCCTAGGTCAGACGGGTAAGGACTCGATCTAGCAAACCTTGGGCTTGTAGTAAAACCAATTTGATTATTTACAATTATATGAATAGTTCCACCAGTATTATGTCCTTTTAAACCAGACATCGCAAAACATTCTGCTACAACTCCTTGACCAGCAAAAGCTGCGTCGCCATGAATTAATATTGGTATTACTTTATTTCGTTCTGAATCCTTATGATAAAATTGTTTTGCTCTAGTTTGACCTAAAACAACAGGATCTACTGCCTCAAGATGTGACGGATTATCTGTTAAACTAATATGAACTGGAATATCATCAAATGTTCTATCTGATGAAGCTCCTAAATGATATTTAACATCACCAGTTGAGTCATCGTGAGTTTCTGAAAACTCTCCAGTAAATTCATTAAATATTTTTTTGTAAGATTTTTGAAGAAGATTAGCTAGCACATTTAATCTACCTCTATGTGGCATTCCGATTTTAATCTCCTTAACTCCTAATTGTCCACCTCTTTTAATAATTTGCTCTAACGCAGGAATTAAAGACTCAGCACCATCAAGACCAAACCTTTTTGTACCTACAAATTTTAATGCTAAATATTTTTCAAATCCCTCTGCCTGAATTAATTTATTTAATATTGCTTTTTTACCATTATTTGTAAAACTGATTTT
The DNA here is from genome assembly GCA_902522225.1 of uncultured Pelagibacteraceae bacterium. Taxonomy (GTDB): domain Bacteria; phylum Pseudomonadota; class Alphaproteobacteria; order Pelagibacterales; family Pelagibacteraceae; genus Pelagibacter. Next base: position 2,623 of record CABYUS010000003.1, on the reverse strand, counting down.
GTTTTCTTCTTTTTCTATTCTTTCTCTAAACCAAATTTTTTCTTCTCTCTCTGTCATATGCATGTACTCAACACCTATACTGGAACAATATTTATCTTTTAAAAATTTAATTATTTCTTTGAGTGATGCAAAATCTCTATCTAAGTAACTATCTAAATAGATTTTTCTATTAAAATCATCTTTTTTAAAACCATAATCTTCAGGATGTAATTCATGCATGTATTCTCTTTCCATCATCCCTAAAGGATCTAAATTGGCTATCAAATGTCCATTTATTCTATATGCTCTTATTAGAGCTATTGCTTTAATTGAGTCTTTGATATTTATTTGATTTACTTTTTGGCTTTCCTTTAAATTTTCCTGATTAAGATTAATCTTAATTTTATTTGGTTTCCAATTAGGACCCTCTATTTCTTTAATAACATCATTCAGGTCCTCTCCTAGATTTTCGAAATAGCTTTTCCAACTTTGAGGAATACTTGTATCCCCTTCAATAAATTTTACATACATTTCTTCAATAAATGAAGTATTTGCTTTATGTAAGAATGATGTTTTTTCGTAATCTAGATTTTTTGATGAACTCATTTTTATATTAATTATATTATCAGATAATTATTTATCAAATGCCAATATATCCGCTAGGGTTTTTCCTAGTTCCGCTGGAGATTTTGCTACTACGATGCCACATTGCTCCATTTTTTTTATTTTATCAGTAGCTCCTCCCTTGCCTCCTGTTATAATTGCTCCTGCATGACCCATTCGTCTGCCTTTAGGAGCAGTTAGCCCTGCTACAAAACCAACTATTGGTTTTTTAATATTGCTGTTTTTGACGAATTCTGCTGCTTCTTCCTCTGCAGTTCCTCCAATTTCTCCTATCATTAAAATTGATTCTGTTTCATTATCTTTTAAAAAAAGGTCCAAACAATCAATAAAATTTGTTCCATTTATTGGGTCTCCACCTATCCCAACACATGTTGATTGCCCCAATCCATTTTCTGTAGTTTGAGCAACTGCCTCATATGTCAAAGTCCCTGATCTCGAAACTATACCTACTGATCCTTTTTTATGTATATTGCCAGGCATTATCCCAATTTTGCATTCATTAGGAGTTATAATTCCTGGACAATTTGGTCCTATTAGTCTTGATTTAGAGTGTTTAAGACACTCTTTAACCTTTAACATATCTAACACTGGTATTCCCTCTGTAATACAAACTATAAGTTCAATGGAAGCCTCGATTGCTTCAATAATTGCGTTTGCAGCAAATCTAGCTGGAACATAAATCATCGTCGCGTTTGCATTAACATTTTTTTTTGCTTCCACTACTGTATCAAAAACTGGTTTATCTAAATGAGTTTGACCACCTTTTTTTGGTGTAACACCTCCTACTAAATTAGTACCATATTTAATAGCCTGCTCAGAATGAAAGGTTCCTTGAGACCCAGTAAATCCTTGGCATATAAGTTTCGTATCTTTGTTGACTAAAATTGACATTTATTCAATACTGTTAATAATTTTTTCTGCTGCATCAGATAAATCACTCGCAGAAATTATTTTTAAACCAGAACTATCTAAAATTTTTTTTCCTTCTTCAGAATTTGTTCCAGAAAGTCTTACAACTAATGGAACATTTATATTCATTTCTTTTGCTACTGTAACAACCCCCTCTGCAATAATATCACAACGCATTATTCCACCAAAAATATTTACTAAAATACCTTTTACGTTTTTATCTGATAAAATAATTTTAAAAGCTTCAGATACTTTTTCTTTAGATGCGCCACCACCTACATCCAAAAAATTAGCAGGTTCTTGTCCATATAATTTTATAATATCCATTGTTGCCATTGCTAAGCCTGCACCATTTACCATACAGCCAATACTTCCATCTAATTTAATATATGATAAGTCATGTTTGCTTGCTTCTATTTCAGTTGGATCTTCTTCATTCAAGTCTCTCAATTCCATAATTTCAGATTGTCTAAATAGAGCATTGTCATCAAAATTAATTTTTGCATCAAGACATAAAATTTTTTTCTCTTTTGTGATTATTAATGGATTTATTTCAATCATATTAGCGTCAGTTTTAATAAATAACGAGTATATTGATTTAATTAATGAGATTGCTTTTGACTTAATATTATCATCAAATTTGAATGCCTTTATTATACTTTCACAGTCTTTTTCAGAAATATGGTCGGCAAAATTAACTTTTGTTGTAAATATTTTGTCTGGTTTATCTGATGCAACTTTTTCAATATCCATACCACCCTGATCGCTACTAATAAAAGCAATCTTAGAACTAGACCTGTCAATCAAACATGATAAATAAAATTCTTTTTCAATTTTAGAAGACTCTTCTACATACAATCTTTTTACAACTTTTCCTTCTGGACCCGTTTGATGTGTCACTAATTTATTTCCTAATAATTTTCTAGACTCTTTGCTCAATTCTTCAATATTATCTAGGATTTTAACACCTCCAGCTTTACCTCTTCCACCAGCATGAATTTGCGCTTTAAGAACAAATTTATCAGTTTTTAAATCTTTGGCTTTTTCTAAAATTTCTTCTACGGATTTTCCTGATATTCCATTAGGAACTGGGGCCCCAAATTTTTTTAAC
>CABYUS010000002.1 GCA_902522225.1 uncultured Pelagibacteraceae bacterium | reverse complement strand
AACTGGAGATGTAGCTGTTTTCGCATAACCAATAATATCAAATACTTTCAATGGTGCAAAATTTGGGTCTTTTTTGGCCTCTTCTGTATCAAGCCATCTTGCTAACATTTCCTTACATCCTCCACCTGCTGGAACCAGTCCAACCATTGTTTCTACTAATCCAATCACTATATTTGTATGAGATGCAACAAAATTACTTTGAACTAAAACTTCGAAGCCACCCCCCAAAGTTAAACCAGATGGAGCAGAAATTACAGGGTAATTTGAATATTTAAGTTGTTTACATGTATCCTGAAAATATTTCACAAATTTTTCGATTGATTTAAAATCACCTTTTTCAGCAAAGTTCATTGTATATGTAAGATTAACACCAGCTGAAAATTGCATACTTTCATTCATAATTATTAAAGGTTTATCAGTTGCTTTTTTTAAACAATCCATTGAGTCATAATCTAAGGCATTTGCTTTTGTGGTAAATTCAACAATATTAAAATCTTTGAATCTGTAAATTTCAGCAGAGTCATTTTTTTCTAACCTTGTAGCTTTAGGTTTAATTTTTCCAATCGTCTCTATGTTGGTATAAAGTTGTCTTTCACCATAAAAGTTTTCATCTTTTGATTTAGATAAGTTTTCCAAAAATTTATTATTTTGAAAATTTTCTATTTTTGCAAAAAAATTATCAACACCAATTTCTTTTAACATTTCAAAAGGGCCTTTTCCCCAATTAAAACCCAATCTCATTGCTTCGTCTATATCATTAAACTTATCTGTAATTCCTGGAACCAGAGATGAGGCATATTTAATTATTTTAGATATTACTGACCAAGCATATTCACCATATTTATCATTACGATTAACTAAAGAAACTAAATCCACTTTATCAATTTTTAAGTCTATTTTTTTAGTTATAGAATACTCCCCTGTTTCAAGATTTATAGCTTCAAGAATTTTTTTATTTTCAATTTTGTTTATTCTATAGAAACCACCTTTGCCTTTTCTTCCTGTGTATCCTGTTTCGATTAATTTTTTTACTAATGGTATTTCTTTTGCGACTATCTGAAATTCATCATTTTCTGGGAGTTCTTTGATAAAACTTTTTAATACATCGGCCATTAAATCAATACCTATAAGATCATATAAACCAAAAACTCCTGTCTTTGGAATTCCCATAGGTCTACCAAAGATTGCATCTGCCTCCTCAATGCTTAATTTCATTCTAAATGCTTCAGTCATTGCAACTTGCATCGCATAAACTCCAATTCTATTACCAAGAAAACCTGGAGTGTCATTGCATATTATTGCTCCCTTACCTAAATCTTCTTCACAAAATTTTTTTAAATAATTGATTTTGTCTAAATCATTATGTTTATTTTTAACTATTTCTAATAATCCCATGTACCTTACGGGATTAAAAAAATGCGTAATACAGAAATCTTTTTTGTCATTATCAGATAATTTTTCAGCTAAAATATCTAAAGGTATTGATGAAGTATTTGAGGAAACAATTGATCCATTTTTTCTGTGCTTAAAAATTTTTTCATAAATATTGTGTTTGATATCTATCCTTTCTACTACAGCTTCTACTATCCAATCAGCATTTTTAACTAAATCAAAGTTTTCATTTATGTTTCCAACGTTAATTTGATTAATCTTTGATTTATCTAATAATAAGGGTGGTCTTGATTTATGAATTCTATCTCTTGCTTTTTCGCTTATTTCTGTAGTTAAATCTAGTAATGTAACTGGAATATTTGCATTGCATAACTGAGCAGCAATTCCACTTCCCATTGTTCCAGAGCCAATCACAACTACATTATTAATTTCCATGCAATAAACTAATAGATTTTTACAATCGTATTGTCAATATGTTACAAACGATAACAGATTGTTATCTATTAATTCCTCTAATCCTTTCAGATCTTCTTCTTAAAAGTTCTGCTGTTACTAATATTAAAGTTGACAAAATAATTAGACAAGTAGCGACAGCTAATATTGTTGGACTAAGTTGCTCTCTTAAACCTGTCCACATTTGAACTGGAATTGTGGTATTATCTAATCCAGCTAAAAATAAAACAACAACAACTTCATCAAATGATGTTACAAATGCAAACAAACCTCCAGATATTACTCCAGGTAAAATAAGAGGAAGAGTTATTTTCATAAAAGTATTTACTGGGGTACTTCCTAAACTTGCAGCTGCTCTTGTTACGCTATGATCAAATCCTGATAGTGTAGCTGTAACAGTAATAACAACAAAAGGTGTCCCAAGAACTATATGTGCTAAAATTATACCTGTGTGAGTTGCAGCTAATCCAACCTTAGCCATAAAGAAAAATATCGCAACACCTGAAATTATTAAGGGTACAATCATTGGTGAAATCAAAGCTGCCATAATAATTCCTTTAAATGGCATGTACCTACTACTTAAACCTAAAGCTGCGACAGTTCCAAGTATAACAGATCCCAAAGTAGCAAAGATTGCAATTATAAAACTATTTTTTGCAGCAAGACCCCATGGGTTTTTTGTTCCATAAATCATATCTTTATACCATCTCAATGAAAAAGCATCTGGATCCAATCTTTTCATTCCATCTGAAAAAACTAAAAATTCCTCTGCATTAAAAGAAAGTGGAAAAATAACGAATAATGGTGCAATTAAAAAGAAAAAGACAAACGTACAAATTGATAAATAAATGTAATGCCAAATTCTATAACGTGTCTCAGTATATTTTGGTAAAGCCATAAGTTATCCTAATTTAATATTATCAATTCCTACTAGTTTATTATAAATCCAATATACAGCTAAGACACCAGTGAGTAGCATTAGTCCCATAGCTGAAGCAAAGCTCCAGTCTAAAGTACTCTTCATATGGAATGCAATTTGGTTACTTATTAATGTCCCAGAAGCTCCACCAACTAATGCTGGAGTAATGTAATATCCAATAGCTAATATAAATACTAACAAACATCCCGCACCTATTCCAGGTATAGTTAAAGGGAAATATATTTTAAAAAATGTTACAAATGGTGTGCCACCAAGAGATTTGCCTGCTCTCATTAAACTTGGTGAAATAGTTTTCATTACACTGTACAATGGTAAAACCATAAAAGGTAATAAAATTTGAGTCATCGCTACATAGGTTCCAGTTTTATTGTACATCATTTCTGGCCGGTTATCGTCCGCAACTAATCCCGTAAACACAAAAAAGTCATTCACTATTCCTTGCTGCTGCAGAAGTATCATCCAGCTAGCAGTTCTGACTAGTAGAGAAGTCCAAAAAGGTAACAACACACAAATCATCAACAAATTGCTATATTTCATTGGCAATGTAGCCAACAGGTAGGCAATAGGATATGCCATCAAAAAACAAAAAACTGTTACAAAAAATGCAACTTCTAACGTTCTAGTCCATAAAATTCTATGTATTCTACGATCTTCAGAAACTTGAACAATATTACCGTCTTCATTTTCATACATATCAATACCTTTTAGATATTTAGAATATGAATATTCGGGAGCTCTTCTCTTGATGGCTCTCCAATAATCAACATCCCTCCATCTTTTATGTACCGCCATAATTTGTTCTTTATAATTGCCTTCTGTGAATTTTTTTTGTTTTCTGGCTAATTTTTTAAGAACACTTTTAAATCCATTTTTTTCATAATTAAGTTGTGTAGATAGTTTTCCAGCAGTTTTATTTTCTACCAAAATCTTATAATCTAAATAAAAAGCTTCAAAAACCTCTTCTGATGGGAGCTCTTTTCCATCCCACTTTTCCATAGCAACATATGTCTTTGGTAGCATTTTAGACACCATACGATCATCAATACTTCGTAATAGCATCTCCCCAATTGGAAAAACATATGTAATAATTAAAAAAAATAATAACGGAGCAACTAGCATAAAAGCTTTTATTTTATTTTTTCTTTCAGCTTTTTTTAGACTTTCCTCTAGAGGAGTTCCATCAGTTGTAAGTATTTTTTTTGTTTCAGAGCTCATAAAATAAAAAGGGCGGTAAAAACCGCCCTTTAATATTATAATATAATTTAGTTATATAAAACCTAAATTATAGACCTGCCTTCATTGCTTCCCATTTTTCACCTAGCTCTGTTCCGTTATCAGCCCAGTATTCAGCATTTACTAAGAAGTATGATTTCAAGTTAGCTGGTGCTGTTGGCATATGAGGTACCATGTTCGTTTTACCATCTTTATACCAAGGCTCTCCTGCTTCCATAACTGCAATTGAAGATTTTCTCCAAGGAGCATAAGCAATATATTTTGCACTTCCTGCTAACATTTCTGTACTAGTCATCATAGCAAGTGCTTTTTTAGCGTCTGCTTCGTTAGGTCCACCTTTAACTAATGCAAAATATTCATAGTCAAGACCTTGACCATCCCATACTTGCACTATAGGAGCACCTTCTCCGATTGTAGCATTAAAGAATCTACCATTCCAACCTGTTGCCATTACTACTTCACCACTCATCAATAATTCTGGTGGTTGAGCACCTGCAGACCAAAATACACATCCGCCATTTGGATCAGTACAAAGCTCTTTAATTTTATTCATAGCTCTGTCTACTCCACCGTCAGCTTCAAGTTTATTGTAAATATTTTCTCCACCTTTTCCCATTTTTACACCATCTGCAGCTAATGCTATTTCTAAATTAGTCAAAGCACTTTTATAGATAGCTCTTTTTCCTGGGAATTTTTTTGTATTGAAGAAATCTTTTATAGTTTTTGGAGTACCTTTAACATTTTCACTGTTATAAGCGTAGTTCCAAGAATATAAAATATTTCCTACAGCACATTTACTTGGCATGCTTGTGAAGAAGTCTTCACTAGCAGGTGTGCCATCTGGCGCTGGTGGAAAATCTTTGTCAAAATCAAATTCGACAAAAATTCCTTCATCACATCCATTAATTGTATCGTATGCAAAAACATCCATGATATCCCATGTAATTGCCCCTGCTTCTGCTTGAGCTTTGATTTCTGATAATCCACCAGAATAATCAACCCAGTCAATTGGTACACCCAATTTTGCAGCAGTAGGATCTCCATAGCCTAATTTTTGACTTTCTGTGTAAGCTCCACCCCAAGATGCAACAACTACTGCAAATGCTGATGAAGTAATAGAAAGTGTAAAAGTAATAGCTAATAATAGTTTACTTAATTTTTTCATTTATCCTCCGTTTAAACGTTTTTTATAAAAAGTTATTACAACAAGTAAAAAAAATGGAGTCAATAGTTACTTTGTATAATATGGCCTTGTAATGGTTCTAATGTACTAATGTGATATGTTTATTTTGGGTCCAAAGCTCTGCAATCGTGGCTATCCCATCCAATATTGATTTCGTTACCAAGTTTTATATCCATTCTGGCCGAACTGTTTGGGACTTTTAAAATAAACTGTGAATTTCCTAAAATGTTAACACGAACTCTAGTGTGATCACCGTGGTAAATAACTTCCTCAATCTTACCTTTGTGTTGATTTTGCATATTCTCTTTTGGATCTATAATTGCTCTTTCAGGTCTTAGTGAAACAATTGTTTTTTCACCTTTTGTTTTTACTCTAATTGGATTTGCCAAAATTTCAGTACCGTTTTCTAATTTAACTTTGCATTGGCCTTTATCAATATCTTTTACCTCACCTACGAATGTATTATTCTCACCAATAAACTCTGCTACAAAAGAATTAACAGGTTCCTCATATAATTTATCTGGACTTGATAACTGCTGAACCTTGCCATCATTAAAAACTGCAATTCTATTAGACATGGTTAACGCTTCACCTTGATCATGAGTGACATAAACAACTGTAACACCAATGCTTTCGTGAATATGTTTTATCTCATATTGCATACTTTCTCTTAAATTTTTATCTAATGCTCCTAATGGTTCATCCATTAATACAACTTTTGGATCAAAAACTAGAGCTCTTGCAACAGCAACTCTTTGTTGCTGTCCACCTGACAATTGTGCTGGCATTCTTTGTCCGAATTCGGAAAGAGAAACCATTGCTAATGCTTTGTCAATTTTTTTATCTATTTCATCTTTAGGAATTTTTCTAACTTTTAATGGGAACGCTAAGTTTTCATAAACTGTCATGTGTGGGAATAGTGCGTAGTTTTGAAATACCATACCTATGCCTCTTTTGTGAGGAGGTATGTTTGAAATTGGATTTGTTTCTAAGAAAATTTCTCCATTTGTAGGAGTTTCAAAACCGGCAAGCATCATTAAACAAGTAGTTTTGCCAGAGCCAGATGGACCAAGCATAGTTATAAATTCACCCTCTGCGATATCCAAGTTTAAATCTTTAACAACTAAAACTTTTCCATCATAACTTTTGTCTACTTTATCAAATCTGACGAATTGCTCATTCTTAGACATTGAGATTTAAAACATTTGTAAGATCGTTTTTCAAGCTCTTTTATTTTATATGAAGATTTCTTGAGTAATTACAGAATAATTCGCTACCTTTATCTGTAACTCTAACTGACTCTGAGGCTTCAACACCCCAATCACCAAATTGCATAACTGCTATCATATGAAAGCAAACATTTGGTTCTAGTAAAGTTTTGTCACCTTTATAAATATTTAATGTATGTTCACCCCAATCTGGTGGATAACCAATACCTATAGAATAGCCAGTTCTAGACTCTTTTTTAATATTATATTTATCAAGAACTGCCCAAAATTTTTGAGCAACATCATCTGCAGTATTTCCAGGTTTTATAGCTTCAATACCAGCATCTAATGCCTCATTTGTTGCTTTCATAGCATCAATTTTTTTTTGATCTGGTTTGCCTAATAAAACTGTTCTAGCTATAGGAGCATGGTATCTTTTATAAACACCAGAAAGTTCAATTATTGTTGCTTCACCATTTACAAATTTATCTTGGCTTGCAGTAAGATGGGAGGCCGAGGTACCTTTTCCTGTCGGCAATAATGTTGCAATACTTGCATATTCTCCTCCAAATTCAGGCGTACCCATAAATAAAGTTTTTTGTATCTCCGCTACAGCATCACACTGTCTAACACCAGGATTAATTATTTCCATTGCAGTTTTCATAGCTTTTTCAGAAATAATCGCTGCTGATTTCATATATGATATTTCTTTGTCGGATTTAACTAATCTCACCCAGTTAACAAGTCTCTCTGAGTCTTTTAAGGTTGCATTCGGTAAACCAGATTTAATTTTCTCATAACAGAAAGCTGTAAAATAATGACTATCCATTTCGAGGCCTATATTTAATTTATCCCATTTTTTATCTCTAATTATATCTACAAGATAGTCGTAAGGATGAGATGGCCAAGTATGAATATATTTTTCATCATACACAACTACATTTTCTTTTTTTAGGTATGTTTTTATATAAGCGCCGCCTGCATCCTGAGCTCTTACAAAGCACAATGGTTCCTCTGAATTTACATGAACGATTACACATTGAGCGTAATAAAATGACCAAGCATCATATCCAGTTAAATAATTCATATTATTTGTGTCTGCAGATATCAAAAGATCTATACCTTTTTCTTGCATAGATTTTTGGACTTTTTTTAATCTCAATTGATATTCTTCTTTAGAAAATGTCATATCTATTTATTTTTAAATAATTTTCCAAAACCATTAATATTTTCTTTTTTACCAATACTTTGTAAAGTATCCCATATTAAAACTTGATTGCTGGATAAAACAGTTTTTTCAAGTTTTTTTTCTAAATCATCAATCATAGATAAAACTGGTAGAGCCGTACATGAAACAAATAATGCATCTGAACTTTTATGGTCCATGTTTAATAGAACGTCAAACAAATGTTTTTGATCTACCTTTCCTATCTCAATATCGTCTGATATATCAAAATATAGATTATTGGTAATAGTGAAACCATTTTCTTCAAAGTATTTGATTACTTCATTATTTAAATCTTTTGGATAAGGAGTAAAAATAGATAATTTTTTTATATTCATTTTTTTTAAAGCATTCAAAGCAGCAGTACTTGGTGTTGTAACTTTTGCTGAGGGTTTTGCTAAATTAATTTTATTTTTTATTTTTTCATAACCTGTCGCAATTGTTCCAGATGTACAGCCATATACAACACAATCTAAAGATTCATTGGGTAAAATATCTTTTGATACATCGGTTACTGTATTGGACATTTTAATTAAATTTTCACTTGTTAGTGGAGAATAAGAACGAATTCTATTAACAAAAAGATCAATATCCATGCCACTAATCACATTATTAAAATCTTTCTCTATGGTGTAATCAGATGCTAATGTTATCAATCCAATTTTGGAGTTTAATTCTTTACTAAATTTTGGCTCTATTTTTGATGAATACATTTTTTAAAAAAAAATATATCATACAAACTAAATTATTCACTAAAATTAAGAGGACATTATGAAAATAGGCTTTATAGGACTTGGGAATGTAGGTGCAAAACTTGCTAACAGTTTGTTAAGAAATAAATTCGATTTAACTGTATTAGATATTGATAATAAAATTTTGGATCAGTTTAAAAAAAATGGCGCAAAAATTGCAATTAACCCTGAAGATTTAACTAGAAATGTAGATTTAATTATAACCTCTTTACCCTCACCTAAAATTAGTGCTGAAATTATGGAGGGTAAAAATGGAATATTAAAAGGTTTATCAAAAGATAAAATTTGGTTGGAAATGAGTACCACAGATGAAAAAGAAATTAAGAGATTGGGTAATTTAGTTTTAAAAAAAGGTGCAATTCCCTTAGATGGTCCGGTAAGTGGAGGCTGTCATAGGGCAGCTACTGGTAATATCGCAATATTTGTTGGAGGTGACAGAGATGCATTTGAAAAAATTCTTCCTGCATTGATAATTATGGGAAGAAAAATCCTTCACACAGGAAAACTTGGTTCAGCTTCAATTCTTAAAGTTATTACAAATTATTTAGCATCTGTTCATCTGGCTGCTCTTGGAGAAGCATGGACAGTTGCCAAAAAATCTAATTTAGATTTAAAAAAAACGTATCAAGGAATTGCTGTATCCTCTGGAAATTCATTTGTCCATGAGACTGAAAGCCAAGTTATTTTAAATGGGTCATATAATATAAATTTTACTATGGATTTAGTTGTAAAAGATACTAGTTTATTTGATGATCTATCAAAGAAACTAAATTCAAACTTAGAGTTGTCACCAATTATATCAAACATATTTAGAGATGGTGAAAAAAAGTATGGCAAGAGAGCTTGGTCATCTATGATAGTAAAAAGGATGGAAGATATAAATAATATAAGTTTTAGAACTGAAGGTTTTCCAGCTGAGCTTACTGATAATGAGCCTGAAGAAAAAGGATTTGAAATTTAAGTTATATTAGTATTTATTATAAATTATATGCTTGATAAAACAAAATTTTATATAAATGGAGAGTGGACTAATCCATCTCAAAAAAATGAATTTGATGTTATTAACCCTTCTACTGAAGAAATTTGTGCAAAAATAGCTCTAGGAAATTTAGAGGATACTAACAAAGCAATTCAGTCAGCTAAAAAAGCTTTTCAAACCTGGAAGGAAACCTCAAAAGAAGAAAGAATTAAATTACTTGAAAAATTACTGAAGATTTATAATGAGCGATACGATGAAATGACTGATGCTATAACTACTGAATTAGGTTGTCCAAAAGATTGGTGTGCAGCTAATCAAACTTCATCTGGAGCATCTCATATTGAAGATTTTATCAAAAGATTAAAGGAATTTAATTTTGAACCTGGTTTTGATGCAGGGTCAAAAAATCAAATACTTTATGAACCAATTGGTGTTTGTGGATTAATCACACCATGGAATTGGCCAATAAATCAAATTGCTTTAAAGGTCATACCGGCGTTAGCAACTGGATGCACAATGATTTTGAAACCATCAGAAATTGCTCCCCTTTCAGGTATGTTATTTGCTGAAATGATTCACGAAGCTGGATTTCCAGCTGGTGTATTTAATTTAGTAAATGGTGATGGTGCTGGTGTTGGAACTATATTATCTGGCCACAATGATGTTGATATGGTTTCTTTTACTGGATCTACAAGAGCTGGAAGGCTAATTACTAAAAATGCAGCTGAAACTATCAAAAGAGTTTGTCTTGAACTGGGAGGAAAAGGAGGAAATATTGTATTTGCAGACGCTTACCCTGAAGCAGTTAGAGATGGGATTAGAAACGTAATGAGTAACTCAGGTCAATCTTGTGATGCCCCAACAAGAATGCTAGTTGAAAAATCAATTTATGAAAGAGCGGTAAAAGAAGCAGCAGATGAAGCTAATAAAATTAAAGTAGATTTAGCAAGTAAATCGGGCGATCATATAGGACCTGTAATTTCAAAAGTTCAATTTGATAAAATACAAAGTTTAATTAAAAGTGGAATACAAGAGGGTGCAAAATTGGTAGCTGGTGGACCTGATAAACCAGAGGATTTTAAAAAAGGCTATTTTATTAAACCAACAATTTTTACTGATGTTAATAATAATATGAGAGTAGCTAAAGAAGAAATATTTGGACCAGTATTATCTATTATTCCATTTGAAACAGAAGAGGAAGCAATTCAAATTACTAATGATACTGAATACGGCCTTGGAAATTATTTACAAACAAGTGATAAAGAAAAAGCAAAAAGAGTATCAAGAAAATTAAGATCAGGAATTGTTTATGTAAATAATCAAGGAGCTGATTCAGGAACACCTTTTGGAGGTTATAGACAATCTGGGAATGGAAGAGAAGGTGGTAGTTGGGGACTTCATGAATATTTAGAAGTCAAAACCATTACAGAATGGCAATAATCCATAATTTCTTATATCGAAGTGGGACATTTACTAATTCATAGAGGTCTTGCTAAAAAGACCTTAGTAGAAAATACTTTAAAATCTTTTAGATATTGTTTTCAAAGAAATTTTGGGATAGAGACAGATCTACACGCCACAAAAGATAATAAAATTGTTTGCTTCCATGATTTTAATTTAAAAAAGCAATTTAAAATCAATAAACGCATAAACAAAATTAACTATAAAGATTTACGTGATATAAGTAAAAAAAAAAACAAACTAATTCCTCTGCTCTCAGATCTAATTAAATTATCAAATAATAGAAGATTTTTGATGCTTGAAGTAAAGCCCCTTTTTCAAAAAGATAAAATTGATATTTTAATAAAGGAAGTTAGTAAACTAAAAAAATTTTCAATAACTTCCTTTAAAGAAAAAAATATTATCAATCTTTATAATAGAAAGAAAAGCTTAGATCTTGGACTTTTAATACCCTCTACTTTTAATTTTGAAAATATTCTTTTAAAAAGTAGAAAAAAATACGTAAAATTTCTCGTACTAGAAAAAAAATTTTTAACAGAGAAACGTTTAATCAAGATTAAAAAAAGAATTTATTTTTATACAATAAAAAAAAGTACAGACTTTAAAAAATATAAAAAATTTAATTTGATTTTTGAAAATTTATAAGTCTTTTTTAAGATAATTTAATCTTCCAATTATCTCGTCACGATCCATGTAATATCCTTGCAAATGTCTATGTCCAGAGTTAGGATCAAACTCTGTTCTTCCATGAAGAACTCTTCTATTGTTAAAGGAATAAATATCACCTGCTTCTAAACGAAATTTGATTTGAAATTTATCATCATGTAATAGATTTCCAAATCTGTGATGAGCTTTATAAACTTTTTCCATCTGATCTGGATGACAATCAAGAACATCCATAGTTGCTACACTAAATCTTATGTCGTGATAATCGCCATCTTTAGTCAAACTCAATGCAGGAGCATGGAACCCGCGGTGAGACTCTTGTGTATAATCCATATCTCTAAATTTAAGTGGGACATTTACTAAAGTTTCAAATATTTCATTTTCATTATTCTTTAAATATTCTGCAACAGCAAAACCATCAACTGCAGAAGAATCTCCTCCTTTTGCAGAATTGACTAAACAATGTAAAAATTGATAACCAGGTGGTAATTCGAACCAAGGTAAATCCATATGATTTCTAAGAGCATGCGCTGTGTATGCTGAATTATTTGGTTTTGGAATATTAATTACTTCAAAAGGTGTTTTAAAAAAAGTTTCCCTTATATGACTTATTCTATTCAAAATAGGAAAAGCAGATTTTTTTTCAACTGGTGCATTTTTTACTATAGCAATTCCAGTAAAATGTAATAATTCGAGCCATTTAATTAAACCTTCTTTAGAATTTAAAATTTCATCATGCTCAATGCAAATTGAATTAAAATTTTTTTTAAGATTGTTATCCCAAAGTTTATAAGGTGATACATATTTTGTTTTACTTTTTAATGTGTAGCAATTTTCTCTCAACCATTTAGGATCATAATAACTAGTATGGTCCCCTTCACTCCATTGGACCTGTAATAATCCCAATTTATTAATCTCGAAATTTTCTACTTTGATATCTTGTGAAACATTTAAAATATTAAACATTCTGTGACGTGAATCTTTATCATGGGCAGTTGGGCAATTATCTCTTAACCACATGTAATTAAATTTGCTCTCTTTTCCATCACTCCATTTAATTTTAAGATCAGATCTATCTTTTTCTATTTTTTGAATTTGCACCATATATGATGATTATTTAACGTTTTTAAAATGTCAATGCAATTTATAATTGAAAAAAACTTTTCTTACTTTTAAGTTTTAATTTGTCCTGCTAGAACTAATAAAAAAATGACTAAAATTGAAATAAATAACGTTTATAAAATATTTGGCCCGCGTGACAAAAGTATTTTACCAATGGTTAAAGATGGTCAGACTAAAGATGAAATACTCGAAAAAACTGGGCATACAGTTGGTTTAGATAATGTGACACTTAAAATAGAGGAAGGTGAAACATTTGTTTGCATGGGATTATCTGGATCAGGAAAATCTACTTTGATAAGACATCTAAATCGACTTATAGATCCAACTGCAGGGGAAATTTTAATTGAAGGTACTAACGTAATGAACCTGGATAAAGAAAAATTAATTGAATTTAGAAGACATAAAATGAGCATGGTTTTTCAAAGATTTGGTTTGTTTCCTCATAAAACTGTAATTCAAAATGTTGGATATGGGTTAGAAATGCAGGGTAAAGATGAAACATCTAGAAAAAAAGTTGCGATGGAAAAAATCGAGGCAGTTGGTTTATCTGGTTTTGAAAATCAATATCCTAACCAACTTTCGGGTGGTATGCAGCAAAGAGTTGGTTTAGCTAGAGCCCTTGCGACTGATACAGATATAATGTTAATGGATGAAGCATTTTCTGCCTTAGACCCATTAATCAGAAGTGATATGCAAAAACAATTGATGGATTTGCAATCTGAATTAAAAAAAACGATCGTTTTTATCACTCATGATCTAGATGAATCATTAAGACTAGGAGATCACATTGGAATTTTAAATGCTGGAAAGTTAGTTCAGGTTGGAACTCCTGTAGATATAATAATGAACCCTGCTGATGATTATGTTTCTGCATTTGTAAAAGATGTAAATAGAGCAAAAGTAATTAAAGCAAAAGTCATCATGAAACCAAAGAATCAGTCTGATGACATTGATAAAACTAATTTAATTAAAGTACATGAGGATCAATTTATAGAAGAATTTTTACCTGAAGTAGTTTGTAGTAATTCAAATTGTGAAATTGTTGACAAACAGGGTAATACTAAAGGATATATATCAAATAAAGAACTGCAGAATACTCTTTCTAAGTCATAATAATGGCTGATAAAACTCTAAAAGATAAAAAAATTATAATTTCAGCTGGAGCATCCGGCATTGGATGGGCAACAGCAAAGGTTTGTTTATCTAAAGGTGCCTCCGTATTTATATGTGATGTTAACAAAAAATATCTAGCAAAAGTTAAAAAACACCCTATGAACAAAAAAAAGCTATTTATATATGAGTGCGATGCATCTAATGAATATGAAGTAAAAGAATTATTTAAATTAATTTTAAAGAAAACAAAAAAAATAGATTGTCTTATTAATAACGTTGGAATTTCAGGTCCAACAGGCACAATAGAAAAACTTAATTCAGAAGATTGGGAAAATACTTTAAAGACTAATGTAATTAGTCATTTTTATTTTACAAAACTAGTAATACCAATGCTAAAAAAAAATAAAGGTGGTTCAATAATAAATATGTCTTCAACCGCTGGTATAGCAGGTTTTCCACTTCGCTCTCCTTATGCAGCAAGTAAATGGGCAATTATTGGAGTCACAAAAACACTCGCAATGGAACTTGGTAAGTTTAACATAAGAGTTAATGCGATCTGTCCTGGTTTAATAAAAGGAGATCGTATGACTAGAGTCATTAGAGATAAATCAAAATTCTTAAAACTATCAAAGAAATCAATTGAAAGAGATTTTGTATCAATGTCTTCTTTAAATAATTGGATCCTTGAAGAAGACATTGGAAAAACGTGTTGTTTTCTGATGTCAGATGACGCCTTAAGAGTCTCTGGACAGGTTATTTCTGTTGATGGAAATACTGAAAGAATGAATTAAAGTTGACTGATTAAATCAGGTGCCAATTTCTTTGACTTAGATGAATACCTGATTTTTTTTATACTTTCTATATTAGATTTATCATCACCAACAACTACAAAGCCTATCATTCCCATGTTTTTATGCGGTGTACACCAATAAGCATAAACACCTGGTATTGTAAATTTATATTCAACGTCAACATTATACTTAGTCTTAAATTTATCTACGCCTTCAGGCACTCCACCTCTAATAAATTCAACATTATGTCCTTTGTCAGTTGATTTCCAAAACACTGTGTCCCCCACATTCACTCTAACAATTTTTTGAGAGTAAACCATGCTTTCCTTACCTTGTTTGTTCAACATTTCTATAGTTTGATCAGCAGCAAAAACATTAAGCGGCAGGATTAATAAGAGTATAATAAATAATATTTTCTTCATGGATGTTTTATAAGTTTTAATTTTTAATCTTCAACTAAATTTATAGCGCAAGTTGACACACTATCTTAGTTTCTTTTCAAATTTTTTTCTTAGTTTTTGCAAAGCTACAAGGTATTCATCCCTTATGTCAGATATTTTACTAACGGATTTACCTCGCGATTGAACTCTTGTACCTTCTATAACCCTATTGGATAGTTTTGATGTTAATTTTGGTGCCTTTAACTTTGTCCAAGGCAATTTAAGAGCAGGTCCAAACTGTTCTAACATATGTTTCATTCCAGCTTTTCCACCAGCAAGATGAAAAGTTAAAAAAACCCCCATTAGTGACCATCTTAATCCTGGTCCATCTTCAATAGATCTATCAAGGTCTTTTGTAGTTGCATAACCATCATTAACTATGTGAAGAGCTTCTCTCCACAATGCTTCTTGAAGTCTATCTGATAAATATCCTGGAAGTTCTTTTTTCAACATAATTGGATTCATTGCTATCGACTTATAAAACTTATTTGCTCTATTCATAAAATTTTTACCAGTTTTTTTTCCCGGTACTATTTCCACAGCAGGAAGTAAATAGACTGGATTAAAAGGATGTCCAATCAAACATCTTTCTGAATTTTTACACTTAGAATATATTTTTGTTGGCAATAATCCTGAAGAACTGGAAGAAATAATCGCATTAGATTTTGAAAATTCTCCTATTGTATTCATTAGTTTTATTTTTAATGAGTAATTCTCAGGTGCACATTCCTGAATTAAATCTACATTTTTAACTGCATCTTTAATTGAAGTAAAATATTTAAAATTTTTTAAATTTAATTTTTTTTTATTGAATAATTTTTTTACAAAAGGCCATGTGCGTTTTATTTCTTGAATTAATTTTTTTTCAAGTTGTTTGTCCTTATCATAAGCGTAAACTATTTTATTATGAGCTAAAAATCTTATTATCCATCCAGCACCAATTACTCCAGTACCGATGACTGCAACTTTTTTTATGTTTGACATTACTTATGCTTTGTAAGCTTAAGTTTTTCTCTTGTTTCAGCTGGTGTCATTGTTGTTGCACCAAGATCATTAATAATTCTAACTGCTTTTTCTACTAATTGTGCATTTGTTGCCAATTTACCTTTTGATAAGTACAAATTATCTTCTAAACCTACTCTTGGGTTTCCACCCATTACAACTGTTTGGGCAACAAAAGGCATTTCATTTCTTGAAATTGCAAATCCAGACCAAACACCTTCTTTTGGCATAATGTCCTTCATGGCTTGCATTGCTAAAGGTGTTGCAGGCGCTCCCCAAGGGATTCCTAAACACATTTGAAACATCGGAGGATCATCAAGTAAACCTTCTTTATATAGCTGAGCACCAAACCACATATTACCTAAATCAAAAGCTTCTATTTCTGGTTTTACTTTTATGTCTTTTAATTTTTTTGCTGCTTTTCTTAAGTCATTTGGAGTGTTCACGGTTATTACTGAACTATCTCCAAAATTTAGTGTTCCAGCATCTAGTGTGCAAATCTCTGGTAAAAATTGTTCAGCATTAGCAATTCTCTCCATTACGTTAGCCATGTCTGTCATTGGACCAAAATCAAGGGGATTGTCCCCTTGTCCAATATCTAAATCTCCACCCATACCTGTGGTTAAATTTAATATAACATCAGTTCCACTTGATCTAATTCTATCAACTACCTCTTTATATAATTCTAATCTCCTGCTTGGAGTGCCATCTTCTTCTCTAACATGTATATGGGCTATTGCTGCCCCAGCTTTTGCAGCTTCTATTGAGGCTTTGGCAATTTGTTCTGGTGTTTTTGGTAAATCTGGATGTTTGCTAGCAGTATCGCCAGAACCGGTAACTGCACAAGATACAAAAACTTTATTGTTCATAATTTATATTTAAAATATACTTTAAAATTAGAAAAATGGAAATAACAGAGTTACAAAAAGACTTAGCTGCTACCTTTAGATGGACAGCAAAACTTAACATGCACGAAGCCGTAGCAAATCATTTCAGTGCATGCGTTCCTGAATCTTCTAATTTTTATGTTAATAAGGCAGGTATTCATTTTAGCAGAATGAGAGCTAGTGATTTAATCTTGGTAACTAAAGAAAATAAAGAAGAATTAAAAAATAGTCCTCATATTGTTGATCCAACTGCTATAAATATCCACGGAGCAATACATGAGAGAGTTCCACATGCTAGATGTATTTTTCATGCACATCCAAAATATGCAACTGCGCTTTCTGCACTTAAAGATCCTACGTTAAAACCAATAGATCAAAATACAATGATTTTTTATAATAAAGTTTCTGTCTATAACGAATATGGAGGTTTTGGTTTTGAGGAGGAGTCTATTAAAATGGCAAATGCTCTTGGAAACAAACAACATATGTTATTAGCAAATCATGGTATCCTCACTACAGGTGAAACTGTTGCTGATGGCTTTAATTATCTTTATTATTTTGAAAAAGCTGCCGAAACATATCTTACTGCGCTTTCAACAAATCAGGAACTGAATGTGGTAAGTCATGAAGTTGCAGAAAAGACTGCAGAAGAAGCTGCAAATTTTCCAACTGATTTTGCAAAAATGTTTTTAACTCAAATAAGATTAATCCTAGACAAGGAAGAACCTGATTATAAAGATTAATCTGGGTTTTTTAGAATTATAGGATAAAATAATTAAATGGATTTAGATAAATTAAAAGTAAGAAGAAGCTTTATTTTTACACCAGGTCTCAGACCTGAAATGTTTCCAAAAGCCCTAGTATCAGGTGCAGATATGGTTTGTATTGAACTTGAGGATGGAATAGCCATCAATGACAAAGATAAGGCACGAAAAAATACGATAGAGGCTCTAAAGACTCTTGAAGTTCAAAATGATGTAGAGTTAGTTGTTAGAGTAAATAATCAAAGAACTAAGTTTGGTCTTTTAGATTTAGAAGCCTTCGTTTCAAGCAAATTAAAAGTTAAAGCTTTAATGTTGCCAAAGGTTAAAACACCAGATGAAATTACTTTTATAGACGATCTATTAACTGATTGTAATTTAGATACTGATCTTCATGTTATAATGGAGACAAATGAGGCGCTTGAAAATATTTATGATATTGCACATTCAAGTAAAAGAATTGTTGCGCTATATTTTGGTGGAGTTGATATGGCTGCTGAACTTAGAGTTGATAATAAATGGGAAAACCTTGTTTATGCAAGATCAAAATTAGTTCATGCAGGTGCTAGCGCTGGAATTGATGTTATAGATGTACCTTATTTAGATTTAGAAAATATGGAGGGGATGAAAAAAGAAGCAGAGCTTGTTAGAAACCTAGGATTTACAGGCAAAGGATCTATTCACCCAAAACAAATTAAAATTTTAAATGAAGTTTTTACACCTCCACAAGATGAAATTGCCAAAGCTAAAAAAATTTTGGAACAGTTTAATAATTCAAATACAGGTTTAGTTGTGATAGACGGTAAACTCATTGAAAAACCTGTCCTAAGAGAAATGAAAAGAAAAATTTTAATAGCAGATAAAATTAACAAAAGTTAAAAATGGCAGTTTATCTAACCACAAAAAAAATTATAAAAGATTGGACTGATTATAATGGACATATGAATGTTGCCTATTATGTTTTAATTTTTGATCAATATGGTTCTGAAGTTTTATTAACTAGATTTGACATGGGTGAACACTCAGCAAAAACTACGAAGAAAAGTACTATGGTTGTTGAGTCTCATATTACATACAATCAAGAGGTAAAAGAAGGTGAGGAAGTTGATGTTAACCTTGTTTACTGTAATCATGACAAGAAAAGAATTCTTTACAAATTAGAGATGATACATAAAGAAAAAAAATACTTAGCTGCAACCTTGGAGGCTTTATCATTATATGTTGATTTAAGTCAAAGAAAAGTTGCTGAATTTGAAGACGAAAAAATAAAATTAATGGATAATTTTATATCTGAGAATAAGAGTGGTTTTAAGAGTGACGATTTAAAATTTTTAACAAAATTAAAAAAATAACTTACTTTGCATCATGCATCGTATTTACAATTATAACGCCAATTACAATCATAGTTAGACCTATTATGGTAGGTATATTTGGTATTTCCTTATATTTAAATATCCCCACTAAAGATAATGCAACAATTCCAACTGCTGACCAAGTTGCGTAAGTAATCCCTATTGGTAATATTTGCATAACATGAGCCATTAAAAACATGCAGACACTAATGGCTATTACAGAAATTGCGGCAGGTGCCAGTTTTGTAAATCCATCAGTAGCTTTTAACGACCCGGTTGCAACAACCTCACATAAGATCGCAGCAATTAATAATATATATGCTTGGGTCAATGTCATGAGATCCTTATATATAGTGACAAATTAAAATTCTAGATATAAAATAATAAAATGGAAATTAATTTATTATCAGGTGCTCTAGGAGCAGAAGTTAAAGGAATTGATTTAAAAGATGTTTCAGATCAAAATTTTCAAAAAATAAATGATTTGTTGTTAGAGCATAAAGTAATTTTTTTTAGAGACCAACCCATTACAAATGATCAACAAATAGCTCTTGCAGAAAAATTTGGTCCTTTAGAAACTCACGCTTATGTTAAAGGTTTAAAAGATCACCCTGAAATTGTTAGAATCATAAAAGGTAAAGAAGAAAAAAACCAATGGGGCGAAAATTGGCATAGTGATGTAAGTTATAATTCTAAACCTACAAAAGCTGTTATATTAAGATCAATAAAAATCCCTCCAGTAGGTGGAGATACATGTTTTTCGAATATGGAATTAGCTTGGGAAACATTAGATCCAAAGATTAAAGATAAAATTAAAGATAAAAAAGCAGTTCATAGTTCACTTGGAGCAGAATTTTTTATTGATGATTATAAGTACATGGAAGGAAATGAAAAAAGAAATTATGATTCTTATTCAAATGAACATCCGGTAGTTAGAACTCATCCTGAAACTGGTAAAAAAATTTTGTATGTTAATTGGACTTATACCAAAAAAATTATCGGTTTAAAAAAAGAAGAAAGTGATCAAATATTAAAAGAATTATTTGAACATCAAGCAAGACTTGATCTTACTTGTAGATTTAGTTGGACAGAGGATGCAGTTGCCATCTGGGACAACAGAAGTGTCATTCATTATGCTATTGCAGATTTTTTTCCTGGTAGAGGTCTTGGATATGAGAGAATAATGGACCGAATTGCAGTTGAAGGTGATCAGCCTCAATAACTTGAACAAAACATCTAATGAAATTTGATTATTTAATTGTTGGAGCAGGTTCTGCGGGATGCGTGGTTGCAAATAGACTTTCAGAAAATGTTAATAATTCTGTTGCAATTTTTGAAGCAGGTGGCTCTAGTGATATTTGGAAAGTAAAAATGCCACTTGCTCTACTCTACACTATGCATGATCCTAAATATAACTGGAAATATTATTCTGAACCTGAACCTTATTTAAATAATAGAAAAGTATTTTGTCCAAGAGGAAAAATGATTGGAGGTTGTTCCTCTCACAATGGTATGGTTTTTGTTAGAGGTAACAGAGATGATTATACTAGATGGCAAAATTTTGGTTTAAAAGATTGGTCTTACGAAAAAGTACTACCTTATTTCAAAAAAATTGAAAAATGGTCTGAAGGAGAAAATCAGTTTAGAGGTTCATTGGGCCCTTTACCGGTAAGTTTATCTAAAAACAAAAATCCATTATTTAAAGCATTTATAGATGCTGCTGCTGAAGCGGGTCATAAAACAAATATAGATATGAATGGAGAGGAACAAGAGGGATTTGGCATGTTTGATACCACAATGCACCAAGGTGAAAGAGCTGGTGTGGCTAAATACTATTTGAATCCAATTCTAAATAGAAAAAATTTAAACATTTTAAAAAATTCTTTCGTTGAAAAAATATTATTTGATGGGAAAAAAGCAATTGGACTTCAAGTAAAAATTAAGAATAAAGTTCAAAAAATTTATGCGAATAAAGAGGTAATCTTAAGTGGTGGGTCTATAAATTCTCCACAATTATTAATGTTATCTGGGATTGGTGATGAGGCGCAACTTAGAGATAATGGTATTAATGTTGTTCATGATTCAAAAGGGGTTGGTAAAAATTTACAAGATCATCTTGAGACTTACATTCAACAAAAATGTAAAACTCCAAATACGCTTTATACTTATACAAAATTAATTCCTAAAATTTTAGCTGGCATGCAATGGTTTATGTTTAAATCTGGACCGTGCTCACAATCTTTTTTGGAAGCAGGAGGGTTTGCTAAATCTTCACCCGAAAGAAAGGTTGCTAATATTCAATTTCATTTCTTTCCATCTTTTGTAATAAATCATGGATTGAAAGATCCTGACTCTCATGGCTATCAATTACATGCAAGTCCAAATCATCCAAAAAGTAGAGGAGAAATATCTCTTAATTCATCAGATCCGTATGATTATCCTAAAATCTTATTCAATTATTTAAAAGAAGAAGAAGATCTTAAACAAACTAGAGAATGTATAAAAGTTGCAAGAAAAATCCTTTCTCAACCTGCTCTCTCAGAACATGCTGGCGAAGAAGTTGGACCAGGACTTGATTCTCAGTCTGATGATGAATTAAATGAATATATAAGATCAAAGGCAGATACTGCTTATCATCCCTGTGGCACCTGTAAAATGGGTGTAGATGAAATGGCAGTAGTTGATGAGAGTTTAAAAGTAAAAGGGATACAAAACCTAAGAGTCGTAGATGCTTCAATAATACCAGAAATTCCAAGTGCAAATTTAAATGCGCCTGTGATTATGATAGCAGAAAAAGCCTCTGATATAATTTTAAATTCATATAATTAATTAATTTTTTTTGATATATCAGCGGTATGAATGTCAGAAATAATAACACTAAAGGTATTTTTTTTATACTTGGTGGTATGGCGCTCTTTTCGGTTCAAGACTCACTAATAAAATTTATTTATGAAGATGTTGCGCTATATGAATTGTATTTTGGCAGAACAGTAGTAGCAGCCGTTTTATTATCATGTTTTTTAATTTTATCTAAAAACAAAATTGTTTTTAAAACTCATTATCCTGTTCTAACCACAATAAGGGTAACACTTTTTTTTGGAGGATTTAGTTTCTTTTATATATCGCTAACATTTATGTCATTAGCAATGGCAAATGCATTATTTTTTTCATGTCCATTTTTTATGTCTATATTTGCAAAATTTTTTTTAAAAGAACAAATAGGAATTAGGAGGTGGTCAGCAATTGTAGTTGGATTTATTGGTGTATACATAATATTAAATCCAGACTTTAACAATTTTAATTACTTTAAATTAGCACCTGTAGCATGTGCTTTATGTTATGCAACATCAATGACAATAACAAAAATCACATCTGAAAAAGATAATATTTATACCCAAATGATATGGCTATATATATTCGCAATATTATTAAGTGTTTTAATTTATTTTATAGCTGGTGACGGCAAATTTAATACGTTCTCAGATCCAACTATGCAATTTATATTTAGAGAATGGTTTTCAAACCCTGCAGTATCATTGCCATATATTGTTTTTATGGGGGTTATTGCGTCAGTTTCTTTTTATTGTGTTTTTTCAGCATATAGCGTTGCATCACCTTCAGTAGTTTCGCTATTTGAGTATTCTTTAATAATTTGGGCAATGTTAGCTGGATACATACTATTTGAAACAATACCTGAGCCAAGAACTTTTGCTGGTGCAGCTTTAATAATTGCTGCAGGTGTATATATTTATATTAGAGAGAAAAAACGAGATCAAATGATTGCAACTGATACACCCAACAGATGAAAAAAAACTATATACCTACAATAAATATATCTTCAATTTTAAGTAATAACTTCTCCTCTAGCTCATCATATAAGACAATAAAAAAGATTAAGAAAGCTTCAATTGAAGTAGGTTTTTTTCAAATCACAGGTCATAAATTAGATGTAAAAAGAATTTGCAATATAGGAAAAAAATTTTTTAATTCTCCAAAAAGTAATAAAATAAAATTAGCTCCAAATAAATGGAATAAAAAAAATAAAAATACTTACAGGGGGTATTTTCCAAATGATGTAAATGGTAAGGAGGGATTAGATATTGGAGATTTGAAAATTTCAGAAAGGTATTCAAAAAAGCTAAATAATCAATATATAGAATATTTGAATCTTAATAAATCGATTGATAAAAAATCAATTAAAGCTTTATCAGATTATTTTGAAAAAATTTTTCTGTTAGGAGATACTTTGTTTAAATGTATTTTATCGATATATGGCAGCGATATAAATATTTCAAAGAAAGTTTTTTCAAGAAAAAAGACTTTAAGTACGCTAAGATTTAATTATTATCCAAATCAAAAAAAGCCTGTTGAAATTTCAAAACAAGATGGTGTGGCACTTGGATGTGAAACTCATGTAGATAGTGGAATATTCACTATTTTATATCAAGACAAAAAAGGTGGACTTCAAGTTCAAGACAGAAAAAATAAGAGGTGGCATGATGTGCCTTTTAATAAAAAAGCATTGGTAGTAAATACTGGGAGAGCTTTAGAATTCTTAACTAAAAGAAAATTTAAAGCGACAAATCATAGAGTTTTATGGAACAGAAAAACAAGAATGTCAGTGCCTTTCTTTTTTGAGCCTTCCTATGATTTCAAAATGGATCAATTATTTCTAAAACAAAAAAAATCAAAAAATCATGGAATTAATTACGATCAATTTTTAAATAGTTCTTTAAAAAAATTTATTGAATATCAAAGGTAAAAATGGATCAAATAATTATCTTGGCAAGCTTTTATCCCAAACAAGACAAAATTAATGATGTTAAGAAAATTATATTTTCTATGATTGAGCCCTCAAGATCTGAAGAAGGAAATCAAATCTATAATTTTTATGAGGAGAAAGATGAAAAAAATAATAAAATTATTTTTCATTTGTTTGAAGTATATAGTCATGCAAAAGCTTTAGATTTTCACAGAAGTACAGATTATTATAAGGACTATAGATTAAAAATATCTGATCTTTTAGAAAAACCTATAGAAGTTAAAATTTTAAATTCCTTAAACTCAACTTAAAAATTTAAGTTAATAACCCAAATCTTTATCAATTTGATTAAGTAATTCTTTATTTTCAATAAAAAGTTTTAAATTTTTTATAAATAGATCAAGGGTCATTTTTACATAATTTCCACCATCATCAGATGAAACATGTGGTGTGATTACTAAATTAGGTGTTTCCCAAAGCCTTGAATTTTTATCAATAGGTTCAGGTTTGAATACATCTAATATGGCACCTGCAATCTCTTTGTTTTCAAGTTTATTGCATAATGCATCGTAATCCAAAGCGGATTGTCTTCCAATATTTACTATTCCACAAGATGGCTTTAATAAATCTAATCTTCTTTTATCAATCAAATTCTTAGTCTCTGGTGTCTCAGGTAGCGCAAGATATAAAATATCTGCTTTTGGTAACACTGAATCTATTTTATCTACTGTAATAACTTCAGAGCAACCTTCAGCTTTTTTTCCTTTTTTATTTACTCCAATTATATTGGCTCCAAGTGGTGCAACAAGTTTAGCCATTGAAGAACCTAATGAACCTGTTCCTACAACAATAACATTTTTGCCAGCTATTGGATTTCCAAAAGTAGATATAAATTGTTTATTCTTTTGATTTGTTATAATTTTAGGTAAATGGTTTTGAAGCATCAAAACACTCATTAAACCAAATTCTCCAGCTTTCTTAGCGTGAACACCACTGCTATTTGTGATTTTTAATCCATCAAAGGTCCAATTAAAAGGGAATAAATGCTCTACTCCTGCAGCTGTACAATGAATCCATTTTAAATTTGGAGCAATACTCTTTAGGTTTTTTGTAGGAAAATCATAGGTAAGTAAAATTTCTGAATTTAAAATTGATGAATTAAAATTATCTTCATCCCAATCAATAAAAAATTCGACTTGATCTTTAATTTTTGGTTCTTTTTCAAACGCTTTTTCAATATGTTCCATTGTAATTGTAAAATTTTTTTCACCTTCTAAATCACATGGAAAAGTCCCAGGTCGACCATGATTATTTTTAACATGTATTTTTAATTTCTTATTTTTCAAAATATTCCTTTTTTTTCTATTTCTGATAATTTTTTAAATATAGTTTGATCTCTATCTTTCATAGACAAGTTTTCTGTTTCAAATTGTAATTTCATTATATGCGATCCTATTGATTTCAGTAATTTTTTATCATCAATGTTTCTTTTTGGAGCTTTTAAAACTGTATCTTGGCCATATGTTTTAATCGTACCTACATATTTTTTTGGTTGCTCTGGTTCCTTTCCCTCTTTTAATTCTTCTATAGATTTTTTAATGTGTCTTCTGTAAGCCATAATGCCTTGATCAGTAGGCATTAAATGTTCAGATTTATGGGCAGTTATAGTTCCCATTCCTTCAACTGCTTCTGTATCACCTGGACTTCTTTGTTTTTCTTCAGAACTTCTGTTAGAAATTTCACCCGCTTCAATTTTTTCATACCCTTCATTATTATCATATTCAATGGGATCTCCCCTATCTCCAAAATTTGCCCAAGCAATCGCTACACAACTGTGATCATCAGTTGGAACTACCCATCTCGTAAACGAACTTCTTCCAAAATATTTAGTTTTTGTTCCATCTGCAGCAAATGCAGCCCCAGCTTGTGTAAAATTTGGTAAAATTAATTCATTAATTCTAATCCAAACATTTTCTTCTACTCTTCTAATATTTGCTCCAAGATATTGAATACCTTTTTCGTAAAATTGAATTTCTCCTAGTTGAGCAAAGCCTTTGGAAAACTGAATTCCTGAACTCTGTCCATGTAGAAATGAAGTATGTACAGGGTCCATGATAGCATCTAGCACCTGTATCCAATTACAATTATATTTTACTAAGTAAGGACTTCTTTTTTCATAAGAAATTTCATAACTATCATAATGTGGAAACTCGGGTATTTTATCCATTGGTCCTAAGTAGGCAAAAATTATTCCATTAAATTCTTTTACTGGATATGCTCCAAGTCTAAATTTATCTCTAATAAATTTAGCTTGTTTCGAGTCTGATTCTTCTCCTGGAGTTTCTAATATTTCACCATCTATAGAAAAAAGCCATCCATGATAACAACACCTAATTCCTTTATTCTCAGTTTTTCCAAATGCAAGAGATGCTCTTCTGTGAGTACAATATTTGTGCACTAATCCAATTTGATCTTTTTTTGTTCTAAATATTACTAATTCTTCACCGAGTATTTTAATTTCTAAAGGTATATTGCTTACTTTAGATGATAATGAAACTGGATGCCAAAATCTTCTTAAATATTCACCCCCTGGGGTTCCTTGACCAGTGTGAGCAAGCAACTGATCGTATTCATATTTAATAGGTTGATCATAACCCTTGTATTTTTTTGTATTAAAACTCAACAGCAATCTCCTTTAAAACCTTAAATCCAAAGCATCTATTTTATTGAAATCTGGATAATTCGCAAATAAATTCGTTTTATAAGTAAAGTTTAGTATGCAAAAAAATCAAAAAAATAAAAATACAATCTTAGGATTACCCTCAAAATATTATAATCATAAAACTTTTTGGAAAAAAGAGTGTGACACAGTTTTGTCAAATAATTGGCTATTTGTTGCATTTGCTCATGAGTTAAAAAATCCAGGTGATGCTTATCCAGTATCAGTTGCTGGAAAACCAATTTTAATAATAAAAGATCATAAAAATAAAATATCTGCTTTTCACAATGTTTGTAGTCATAGATGTTTAAAGCTAGTAAATGAAAAAAAAAATTTAGGAAAAATAATTATATGTCCTTATCATTCTTGGACCTATGATCTTGAAGGTAAATTAAAAGCTGCTCCACATATAGGTGGGCCAAACAAACATAAACCTAAAGGATTTAATTTTAAAAAACATGGACTTAAACCAGTAAGAATTCATATTTGGAATGATTGGATTTTTATAAATATAAATGGTAAAGCAAAGAATTTTAATGATTACGCTAAACCTTTATTTTCTAAACTTAAAAATATAGATTTTAAAAAGCTAAAATATATTGCTACTTTAGATTTTGGAAAAATAAATACCAATTGGAAATTTTTGATAGAAAATTTTATTGAACCTTATCATGTTCAATTTGTTCATAAAAAAACAACTAATCAACCCTTGAAGGATCATTATACTATTGTTGATGGTCTTTGCTATGGAAGTGGTGTTGATGTAAATCAAGAAGATAATCATAACAAAAATGCTTTATCGGTTTCTTCAAAATATTTATCTCTATTTCCTAATTTTATAATAGGAACTTATTACCCTAATCAAATTGGAGTATACCTAAATATCCCTATAAATGCTGAAGCAACTTCACAAAAAAGAGTAATATATACAATAGATGGAAAAAGTATGTCTAAAGAAGAGATTGATATTACTAAAAAGATATGGTGGAGTGTACATAAAGAAGATCATGAAATGTGTGAAAGACTTCAAGAAGGTAGGAATTCACCAGCATCTGGCAAAGGTGGTTTGCTTTCTCCACACTGGGAAAAGGGAGTTGAAACATTTCAAAAATTAATTATGCAAGATACTTTAAAAAATAAAAAATTAATGAAAGGAAAAAAAAATGTCTAAAGATGTAAATAATGTTTATAGACTTGCTCACACTATGATTAGGGTGAAAGATCTTGAAAGTTCATTTAATTTTTATTGTAAAACATTAGGTATGAAAATATTGAGAAAAACAGATTATCCTGATGGAAAATTTACAAATGCCTTTATCGGTTATGGAAAAGAGACTGAGTCACCTTGTCTTGAATTAACTCATAATTGGGATCAAAAAGATGATTACGATAAAGGAAATGGATGGGGACACATATGTATAGAAACACCTGATGTTTATAAAGCTTGTGAAGACCTAGAAAAACTTGGTGTAAATATAACTAGAAAACCAGGTCCAATGAAACATGGGACAAGAGTAATAGCGTTTTGTGAAGATCCAGATGGTTATAAAGTTGAATTAAATGAACCGGTAAAAATATAAAAAAAAAGAAAGGTATAAAATGTCAAAAAAACCTCAACTATATAAGTTTAAAGATATAGAGCATCGTCTTCAAACTTTAGAGCCAGGCAAAAGCTATATAAAACCATTTGTTACTAGTAAAGTAAGTGACACAATGTGTGGTGGGCTAAATTTTTTAAATAAAGTTTCTGTACCATGGGATTTAACTTGTGATGAAATTATTTATTGCATGGAAGGATCCTTCCGTTTGACTTGTGATGGTGAATCTTATGTATGTAATCCAGGTGATGTGCTTTATGTGCCTAAAGATAATCATATAGCATATGAATGTGATGAAAAATGTGTAATATTTTATGCTGCCTATCCTCATGATTGGAAGCAAAAAGCTGGAATTACATTTGTCCCTGGTATTGATCCTGAAGATATGCCAAAATAAAAAAGTTTAAGGAGATTTTTATGAGCAAAAATGAAAAAATTTATTATGAAAATTTTAAAGATGCTGTTGAACGTAATAGAAAACAAATTCCTACAGTTCATAAAAAATTAAAAAATGCTGGCGTAAAATATGTTCTTTCAAGTTGGATTGATCTACATGGAATCCCAAAATCAAAACCTGTTCCGATGAGCGATTTTGAACAATTATGTTTAGGTAAAGGACCTCAATTCGCAGTGCATTCTATATCCTTTGTGCCAGAGCTCACGCCTGCTGATTCAGATCAAGTAATGTTACCTGATTTAAACTCTGTATATATTTGCCCCTGGGATAAAACTACCGCAATAATATTTGCTGATCTATTTTGGGAGGGAAAACCATACAACGTCTGCCCAAGACAATCTTTAAAAAGAACCATGCAGAAAGCACAGGATTCGGGATACGTAGGTATGGCTGGTATTGAACCAGAATTCATCGCGATGAAGTATGATGAAAATGGCAAGCCTGTTAAGGCAATTGATAATGACCCAGCTAAAGGAATAAGACCTAGAAGGCAGGCTTTTGGCTATGATGTTGAACATACATTAGACTCAATGCACTTTCTAAAAGAATTAATGGATATTTTAAACGATCTTGGTTGGATGTTACATGATGTTGTTGCTGAAGGCGCCTATTCTCAATTTGAATTAGATTTTCATTACACAAATCTATTGGAGATGGCTGATAGATTGGTTTTCCTTCGAATTCTTTTAAAAGAAATAGCTAAAAAAAATAATATGTTTATTACTTTTATGCCAAAACCAACAATAGGTGACTGGAGATCTGGAGCTCACATAAACTTTTCAATGCATGATAAAAGTGGAAAAAATATTTTTAAGGAAAAAAATAATTGGTCTAAACATTCTATGTATGCCGTTGGAGGTTTGATGAAACATGCCGAAGCTTTAACGTCTATCACATGTTCAACGGTCAATTCGTATAATGGATTAGTGCCAAGAGTTGGAGGATTTGAAGGTGGAACAGTTACTTGGGCGCCAACAAATATTACCTATGGACACAACAACAGATCTGCACAATTTCGATTACCTCAAAACAGATATTGTATTGAAAATAGAGCTGCAGATATGACTATGAATGTTTATTTGGCTCTTGCTATAACAATGTCAGCAGCCGTTGAAGGTATTGAAAAAAAAATACATCCAGGTGATCCTACAGATCAAGATTTATATGATATGTCTGAAAGTGAATTTAAAAGACTAGGAATTAAGAGACTCCCAAAAAACTTATTAATGGCATTAGAAGCATTTAAAAAAGATAGATTAATTGATGATGTTTTGGGAACAGTAATGAAAAAATCACTACTTGCGTATAAAAATGATGAGTGGGAACGATACCATCAAGCAGTTACCGACTGGGAAGTTAAAGAATATTTA
The DNA here is from genome assembly GCA_902522225.1 of uncultured Pelagibacteraceae bacterium. Taxonomy (GTDB): domain Bacteria; phylum Pseudomonadota; class Alphaproteobacteria; order Pelagibacterales; family Pelagibacteraceae; genus Pelagibacter. Next base: position 41,916 of record CABYUS010000002.1, on the reverse strand, counting down.
AGACTTTATTAATTAATGAAAGATTTTAATAAGTTTGAATTAGGTAATATCAAACTTTTATCTGGTAAAATCCTAAAGTCAGCAAAATTAGTTTACAAAACATACGGCACACTAAATAAAAAAAAATCAAATGTAGTGATACTTCCGACTTTTTACACTGGGACCCATGTTAGAAATGAGGGCTTCATTGGAAAAAACAGAGCATTAAATCCAAATAAATATTTTATTATTTCAATAAATATGTTTGGAAATGGATTATCCTCCTCTCCAAGTAATTCAAAAAAAAATCAACAAGGATCAAAATTTCCAACAGTTACACTTTGGGATAATATTAATTGTCAGCATAAATTAATTACTGAGAAGTTAAAAATTAAAACAATAGCTCTAGTTACTGGATGGTCGATGGCAGGTTGTCAATCATATCAATGGGCTGCTCAATACCCTGAAATGGTAAAATCAATTTTGCCATTTTGTGCATCGTCTAAAACCTCAATTCATAATCATGTATTTTTAGAAGGTGTAAAATCAGCTTTAACTGCAGATAAAAATTGGAATGGTGGTAATTATAAAAAACAACCAATAGCTGGTTTGAAAGCTTTTGGTCGTGTTTATGCTGGTTGGGCATTTTCACAAGATTTCTATAGAAAGAAACTTTACAAAAAAATTGGATACAAAGATGTAGAAAGTTTACTTAAAGATTGGGAAAATGATCATGCTAAAAACTGGGATGCAAATGATTTACTTCACAAACTAAAAACATGGCAATTAAACGATATTAGTAAAGGGCCTATTTACAAGAATAATTATATTAAAGCTCTTAAATCAATTAGAGCAAAAACAATTTTGATGCCTTGTAATCAAGATCTATACTTTAGAACTGAGGATAATCAAATAGAGCAACAATATATTTCTAGATCAAAATTTAAACCAATAGACTCAAGTTTTGGACATTGTGCTGCAAATCCTGGTAATGATAAAAACTTTCAAGATAAACTTGATAAAAATATCAAGGATTTATTGAATTGATTTGATAAATATTGAAAATATTACAAATTTAAGATATTATTGAAATATAAAGCGATACATAACTCGTCGTTACATCTTTTACGAAAGCGGGATCAGGTCGACTTTTTTAAATTTTAATATTTAAAGGAGAAAAGATGAAATTTGGATATTTCTGCAACACTACTAATTGGACGAAAAAACCCTACGATAAGCTTCTTGATGAAACAAAAGAAATTACAGAATACTGTGATCAAAATAGCTGGGACTCAATCTGGTATACTGAACATCATTTTAATCATGAAGGAATGGAAGCTTGTACAAACCCGTTAATGATGGGAGTTGATGCTGCCGCTAGAACAAAAAACATTAGAATAGGACAAGCGTGTAATGTAATTACTTTTCATAATCCTATAAAGATGGCAGAAGATATTGCTTTGTTAGATCAAATTTCAAAAGGTAGAGTAGAGGTAGGTGTTGGAAGAGGAATTTATGGAAGAGAAGCTATAAATTTAAATGTTGAAGCTGACATGAAAGATCAAGCAAAAAATTTTAGATTATTTTCAGAAACATTAGACATATTAAAAAAAGCATGGTCAGAAGAATTCTTTAGTCATAAAGGAGAATTTTATACTTATCCTGCTCCAGATTATGTATGGCAACATGATATGAGTCCACCTAGCGAAAAATTTATGGACATGGATAATAATACGATGAAAAAAATTAGTGTTGTTCCAAAACCATATCAAAGACCATTCCCACCAATTCATCAAGTTGTTGATGGTATAAGATCTATTGAATGGGCAGCTCAACAAGGGATTAATATAATTATGTGGATACCAACTGTAAAAGCTCTAAAAATTAAATTTGAAGCATATAAAAATGCAAGATCAGAAGTTGAAAAAAGAAATGTTCCTATGGGTGAAGGGATTAGTCTTGTAAGAGATATGTTTGTTGCAGATACGATGGAAGAAGCTAAAGAAAAAGCAGGTGAACATATGGTTAATTACATGAGATGGGTTTGTCACTGGAGAGGCCTAGGAAATCACATGGATCCAGGAGAAGAATTACCACAAACGAAAGGTAAATTAGATTTGTTAAATTATGAGTTTTTGCATAAAAGAAACATGCTTTTTGGAACGCCAGAATATGTAACTGAAAAAATTCATGAGCTTAGATCAGAGTTAAATCTTCAAAACCTTCAAGTATGGTCAAATTTTCCAGGTATCAAACACGAGGATTGCATGAAAAGTATTAAACTTTTCACTGAAAAGGTAATGCCTAATTTTCAAGATGATATAAATACTGAAGTCAAAAAAGTTTCGTGATTCAAAAAAAAAGGCTCCTCACTGGAGGGCAAGCTGCAGTAAAATCTTTAAAAAAAGAAAAAGTAAAACATGTTTTTGGTTTAATTGGTTCCGCAACCATGGAAATGTTTGATGCCTTGTACCATGAAAAGAAAATAAAGTTTATAGGAGTAAGAGATGAAAGAACTGGTACTCATATGGCAGATGGATACGCAAGAGCCTCTAATCAACCAGGAGTAATATTAGCAGGACAGAATGGTCCAGGCGCAACAAATCTTGTAACAGGTATTGCACAAGCAAAAGCTGCATTTTCACCAGTTATCTCTATAGCAGGTTCATATTCAACAAAAGATAAAATGGAAGATGCATTTCAGGGACTTGACCAACAATCACTATTTAATCCAATTACTAAAAAAACCTGGACTGTAAAAAATACAAAGCTTATTCCTAAAGTATTTAGCGATGCTTTTAGATTGTCAATGTCACCTAGAAGAGGCCCTGTATGCATTAATTTACCAAGAAATATTTTAGCAACTTCTGAAAAATTTAAAATAAATGAAATAAAAAAATCTTATGAAGAAAATATTACTCTTAAATCAAATAACAAATTATTAAAAAAGGTAGTAAATTTAATAAATGGATCAAAAAAAGTAGTAATTATTGTTGGTGCTGGAATTAAATACAATTCTAAATTTAAAAAAGTTACTCGATTAGCTGAATATTTAAATGTACCTATCGTTACTGCCGCAGGTCATGGTGATGCTGTACCATTTGATCATAAATTACATGCAGGACAAATGGGTCCTAGAGGTAATCCTGTTGCTTCCAAATTAGTAAAAAAAGCAGATATAATAATTGCACTTGGAACAAGACTTGGTTTTAATTCAACTTTTTATTCTTATGAAAATATAAATAAAAAAGCAAAAATCATTCAAGTAGAATTAGAAAAGAAAATGATTGGAAGATACTTTCCAGTTGAAATAGGCATATATGCTGATGCAGCAATATTTGCTGATCAATTATATAATGAAATAAAAAAAACAAAATTAACAACTCATTTAAAAGAATGGACAACGAGATATCTTCACGAAAGAAAAAATTTTCTAATTGATAGAGATAAAATAAAATTTAAAAACTACCCAATTCAACCAAAGGGCTTATTTAAACAACTCAGACAAGTTCTGCCAAGAAATTCAGCAATCACATTAGATGCTGGAACACTTTGTTTGCAAGCAACTGATGCCCTAGAATACTACGACCCACCTTCTCTTTTCACGCCATTAGATTTTGGATTAGTAGGGTTTTCTTTTGCATGTGGATTAGGGGTAAAAGTAGCAAAACCAAATAAAAAAGTCATTAGTTTAATGGGCGATGGAGGATTTGGAATGACAATATCAGAACTTAGTACTGCGGTTGAATACGGAATTAATACTATTACAATTGTAATGAATAATAAAAGTTGGGGAGCGGAAAAAGCATATCAAAAAGATTTTTTTGGAAAAAGATATCTTGGAGCTGATATCTCTAGTCCCCCTTTTGATAAAGTTGCAGAACTTTATGGAGCTAAAGGTTTTAAGGTAACTAAAACTTCTGAGATTAATCAAGCCGTTAAAGCAGCTTTGAAGATAAACAAACCAGTGGTGATAGATGTTGATGTGGACCCAAAAGCATTATACAGTTTTAGAAGAGATAGTTTCAAACATAGAATTAAAAAATGAAATTAGAATTAAGAAAATTTAATAAATTTATAGATAAAACATTCATTGAAGGTGGAAAAGAAGCTAAAGAGCCAGTTCTCTTAGTTTCTGTTGCAGCTATTTTTAAAAATCCTTGGCACAATCAAGGTTTTGTAGAAGATTTAAAACCTGTGATTTTAGATTTAGCGCCAAAACTTGGAGATATATTAGTTCCTGAATTGATAAAAGAAATAGGATCGCCAGAAAAAATTTTGGCTTACGGAAAAGCTGGAGTAGTTGGTTTAGATGGAGAAATTGAACATGCCTCAGCTTTTATTCATACCCTAAGATTTGGAAATAAATTTAGAGATGCAGTGGGTGGTACATCATATTTAAGTTTTACAAATACAAGATCTCCTGCTGGCTCTAAAATATCTATACCTATGATGCATAAAACAGATTCAGGGCTACGACCATATTATTTGACTCATGAGTTTACAATTCATGATGCGCCATTTAATAATGAAATAGTAATAGCTATAGGTGGAGCAACAAGTGGAAGAGCGCACGCCCGTACTGGTGATAGGTATCAAGATATGAAGGAAATGGGAATTGAACCTAAATAAAATAAATGATCAGTGCTACAGACACTAAAAATACTTTTTACATATTAAACAAAAAAGAAAAAACTCCAATTGTATTTATACATGGTGTTGGTTTGAACCATACAATTTGGAGTCCACAAATAAATTCTTTTGATAATTCTGTAATTGCTTATGATATTCTTGGTCATGGAAAAACTCCATTAGAGAAAAATAACTTAAGTTTTAATGATTTTTCTATTCAATTATTAAACTTAATAGACGAATTAGATATTGATAAAATTCATCTTGTTGGCTTTTCTATTGGGTCATTGATAGCAAGAGATTTTGCTACTAAATATAATTCAAGACTTAAAAGTTTAACATTGTTGTGTTCAATTTTTAATAGATCAGCAAAACAACAAAGAATAGTTAATGATAGATTTGAATTATCAAAAAAAAGTGGATCTTTATCCAAACAAGCTCTCAAGAGATGGTTTACTAATGAATATCTGGAAAAATATCCCGATACATATCAGAAAATTACATCAATCTTGAAATCTAATAATATGCAAAATTTCCTAAAAATTTATGAGTTATTTGTAAAACACAAAGATGAGGAAATTTTTGATAACATAAAAGTAAATACCTTAATTATGACGGGCGAAAATGATATTGGCTCAACTCCAGAAATGTCTAAAAATTTAAGTAAGCATATTACAAATTCTCAAGTTAAAATCGTACCTAAAGGAAAACATCTATGTAGTATTGAGTGTTCAGATGATGTAAATAACGCTATTAAAGATTTTATAAAAAATGAGTAAATTAAAACAATACAAAATGTTTATTGGTGGAAACTGGGTTGATTCTGAAACCAAAAAAACATTTGAAACTTTAAATCCAGAAAATAATAAACCATGGGCTTTGGTTCCTGAGGCAAGTTCAAAAGATGTTGATGATGCAGTCAAAGCTGCACATAAAGCTTTTGAAGGAGAATGGCCTAAACTTTTACCTAGGGAGAGAGCAAAATTTCTAAGAGCAATTGGTCAAAAGTTAAGAGACAATGCTGAATTATTAGGCAAAGTAGAAACTATAGATACAGGTAAACTTTTTAGAGAAACAAATAAACAAGCAAATTACATTGCTGAATATTATGATTATTATGCTGGTCTGGCTGATAAGGTTGAGGGTACAGTTTTACCAATTGATAAACCAAATGTTCAAGCAGTAACTACTAGGATACCTATTGGAGTAATAGCAGCTATTGTGCCTTGGAATTCACAAATGTTTCTCACCGCAACTAAACTTGCTCCAGCATTAGCTATGGGTAATACTGTTGTTATCAAATCCTCTGAACTTGCACCAGCAGTCATGTTTGAATTTGCAAAATTAATTGAAGAAACAGGAATTCCTAAAGGAGTTGTTAATGTAATAACTGGTTTTGGCGATCCTTGTGGTAAAGCACTGACTGCACATAATTTAGTGGAAAAAGTTGCATTTACTGGTGGTCCAGAAACAGCAAGACATATAATTAGAAATTCTGCTGAAAATTTATCTGAAGTAAGTTTAGAACTTGGTGGAAAAAGTCCAGTTGCAGTTTTTGATGATGCTCATCAAGAAAATGCAATCAATGGTATTACTGCTGGTATTTTTGGAGCTAGCGGACAAAGTTGTATTGCAGGATCTAGATTATATTTACAAAAAGGAATTTATAATGAGTTCCTAGAAAAGTTAATTAATAGAGCAAATAAAATTAAAATTGGCGCCCCGATGGATCCTGATACTGAAATGGGTCCTTTAAGCAATTTCAAACAATTAGAAGTCATTGAAGAAAATATTAAACTTACAAAAGAACAAGGTGGTACTATAAAATGTGGAGGAGAAAGACACCCATTTTCAAATGAAGGTTATTACTTCCCACCTACAATTATTGAATGTGAAAACCACAATTTACCAACAGCAGAAAATGAATTATTTGGACCTGTGCTATCTGTAATGAAATTTGATACTGAAGATGAAGTAATTGAAAAAATGAATGATAATCAATATGGGTTATCTTCAGGGGTTTATACAAGTGATTTTTCCAGAGGATTAAGAGTCTCAAAGGCAATAAGAGCAGGAATCACATTTGTAAATACATATAGATTAATTTCACCCTCTGCACCTTTTGGAGGAATAAAAGATAGTGGTTATGGTAAAGAGGCAGGGATTGATTCTATAAAAGATTACACAAGAGTAAAAACAACTTGGTACTATACTTCTGACGAACCAACTCTAGATCCTTTTTCAATTAGATAGTGCCAATTAAACATATTTTAATTTTATTATTTATAATGGCTGCTCATGGGAGCTCATTCCCGCTAACTAAATTAGTTCTAAATAATTCTGTTCCACCTGTATTAATGGCCTCGTTGAGAATGGGTTTAGTTCTATTAATTCTTATTCCTTTTTGGAGATTTAAAATACCAAATAGGAAATATATTAAATCTTTGATATTTTTTTCAATTTCTATGGGTGTAATGGTTTATGTTTTTATGAATTTGTCTTTAAATAACTCTAGTTTTATTTCACCTATTATTATTGGAGCTCAACTCGCAATACCTTTTGGGGTCTTGGCAAGCGCTTTGATGCTAAATGAGAATATAAGTAAGAAAAAGTGGTTTTATGTCTTTGCTTCTTTTGTTGGAATAGTAATTGTATTTTTTGATCCGGAACTTAAAAATAACATCCTAGGTTTATTTTTTGCTACCCTGATGGCGCTGTTTTTTGGTCTTGCTCAAGTTTACTCAAGAGAATTAAGAAATTTAGATATCTCATTAATTAATGCATTTACTGGATTGTTTGGCTTTATTATTTTAATGATAGTTTCATTTTTTTTCGAGGGAAATGTATTAAATAATACATTAAATATAAATTTAGAATCTTGGATATTAATATTATATCAAGCTATCATTGTTTCGTTGTTCGCACATATGTCAATGTTCTATCTTTATAAATTTTATACAGTAGGACAAATTTTTCCCTTCTATTCTTTGTTTCCAATATTTGGTATTCTTCTCACATATTTAATTTTTGGAGAAATTCCTTCAATGTTATTCTTTGTTGGAGCTATTATAGTAATTAGTTCAGTGATTTTACTTCAAAAAAAGGTGTAATTTTCTTATTGATATAATCAATAGATGATATTTAATTTAGTTATATAAAAATTAATAACTAAAGGGGATAAAATGAGAAAAATATTAGTTGGTGCATTTATATTTGCTATGACTTTATCAGCAAATTCTTTTGCAGACATTAAAATGGGAATTATTTTAGGATTTACAGGTCCTATTGAGTCTTTAACTCCTGCGATGAGAGATTCTGCAAGACTTGCTTTTCAAGAAGCATCTGACTCGGGCTCTTTATTAGGAGGAGAAAAAATATCTGTATTAGAGGGTGACTCTACATGTGTAGATAGCGCTGCTGCTACTGCTGCTGCTGAAAAAATGATATCAGATGGAGTTGCTGCTATAATGGGTGCAGATTGTTCAGGAGTAACTGGAGCAATTGCAACAAACGTTGCCGTACCCAATGGCGTTGTCATGATATCACCATCAGCAACATCACCTGGATTAACAGACTTAAATGATAATGGTTACTTTTTTAGAACTGCACCATCAGATGCGAGAGGTGGACAAGTTCTTGCGGATATAACTAAAGATAGAAAAATTAAAAGTGTTGCAATTACATACACAAATAATGACTATGGAAAAGGTTTAGCAGATGTTTATGCTGCTGCTGTAAAAGCACATGGTATTAAAGTTACAACTGTTGCAGCTCACGAAGAAGGTAAAGGTGACTATACTGCTGAAGTTTCTACATTAGCTGCTGCAGGTGGTGATGCTGTTGCTGTAATTGGATATTTAGATCAAGGTGGAAAAATGATAATTCAAGGATCATTAGATGCCGGTGCTTTTGATACATTTATACTTTCAGATGGTATGATTGGACAGTCTCTAGTTGATAATATTGGAGATGGTTTAAAAAATTCATTTGGTTCAATGCCTGGATCAACGGGTAAGGGTGCTGGAATTTTTGCAAATGTTGCAAAATCAGGTGGAATAGACTCATCTGGACCTTACACAGGAGAATCTTATGACGCTGCAGCTTTAATAGTATTAGCTATGCAAGCTGGGAAATCAGCTGATAGAGCTTCAATTGCAAAAAATATAATGGATGTAGCTAATGGACCTGGAACAAAAATCTATCCTGGAGAACTTAAAAAAGGATTGGATCTTTTAGCTAAAGGTAAGGCGGTTGATTACGAAGGTGCTACTGGAGTAAACTTTACCGACGTTGGTGAAGCCTTTGGATCTTTCTTAGAACAAGAAATAAAAGGTGGAAAGTTCAAGACAGCGAAACAAAGATAATTATCTAAATTTAAACCCCAGTAGTACTTTTTCTACTGGGGTTTTTTTTATCTCTTAGATCAGCATTTATTGTAGAAGCGATAATTAAAAACAAAAAAGGTATACAAAATAAATTCAAGATTTTCCAACTAGCTAATGAAACAGCAATACCAGCAGATAAACTTCCTAGTGCCATAGTTGAAAATACTATTAAATCATTAAAGCCTTGAGCTTTAAATTTTTCTTCTGGTGTATATGTCGTTACAAGCAAACTTGTTCCTGTCACAAAAAGGAAGTTCCATCCAATTCCAAGAAATATAAGCCCAATAAAATAACTTATAAATGAAGGTTCAGGAAAACTTACTAAAATTGTTAAAATATAAAAAATAACTCCAGAATAAATCATCTTGCTGTATCCAAATTTTTTTATCAAATTACCTGTAAATAATGATGGAAGAAACATTGCCACAAGATGAAATTGAAGAACCAAACCAGTATTTTGCAAACTGATATTATGAATTAAGTGCATGCTAATTGGTGTAGCAGTCATTAAAAAAGACATTATGGCATAAGCAAATGCTGCTGCAGTTAATGCCTGTAAAAATCTTGGCTCTTTTATAAACTCCAAATAACTTCTAGTTCTTCTTTCATCATTCTTAGATAATTGAATTTCATTTTTATTTTTAAAAAAAAATAAAAATATAGCTGGAAGAAAAGTTAAAACTGATAATATTAAATATGACCCAACATACAAATGATCGCTAAAAAAGTTCTTTGTATAATCGGCTAGACTTATACCTATAAACCCAGCAATTATACCTGACAATAATAAATATGAGATTGCTTTAGGTGCCTTATCTTTAGAAACACTTTCAGCAGCAGCAAATCGATACTGATGAGTGAATGCACCACTTCCACCAAGTATTAAACAAGATATACTAAATAATATAAAATTTTCTTGAGAAATAGAATAAGCGCCAAGCAAACAAGCAACTGATCCCACAATTGCTGCTAGAACAAACCCCCATCTCCGACCGATTAAACTCATTACTTTAGCAGCAATTATTGTTGATATTGCTATCCCAACTACATAAATTGATGGAGGCAAAGTTGACAATGTTTTTATGGGACTCAAATCTGAACCGATAATTCCACTTAAGAAAACTGTTACTGTTGCAGCAGTGAATCCAAAAATTTGACTTAGAATTAATAATGCAAGATTTTTATTCATTATATTTATTTTAAACTAGTAAGTGATTGGTATCACCTATAAATGAGCTTGTCTTTAAAGATATTTTTTTAACTTATTTGAGCAAATAACTTTTTGTGTATTCATGTATTCTTCATGATTTTGTTCAATAGTTTTTAGCTCATACAAATAGTTAACCATAGTACCAAAAGATCTTTTATAACCAACTTCTGAAATATTGGCATTTATAATTATGTCATCAACTATTGCGCCATTGCCTAAATGAAATCTGCTAACATCATTGATTGGAAGGCCTTTTTTATTTTTTTCTTTCATAATATAATGTGCTGCAAGTTTAGTTATAGATTCTTTCTGAGCAACAATTCTATTATCACCAACTTTTAGATTTTCATCTTTTAAAAAAGATAAATTTTGACTTGATAAATTTCCGACAATTTCTTTTAACTTATTTTCATCTAAAAGCCTTACCCATTTAGCAAAGCCAGGTATTGGAGATAATGTTCCATAATTTTTTATATTGGGCAGTTCCTCTTGCAGTTCATACACAACTCTTTTTATTAAAAAATTTCCAAGAGTTACTCTACTTAAGCCTTCTTGGCAGTTACTGATTGAGTAAAAAGTTGCAGTATCATAATTTTTTTCTTTATTTATTGCTGGTTTCATTATTTCTTGAATTGATTTACCAAGTCCTTTTGTAAGAGCTACCTCAACAAAAATAATTGGCTCATCATCTAACGCAGGATGAAAATATGAAAAAAACTTTCTATCTTCACCAAGTCTTCTTTTTAAATCATTCATATCTTTCATTTGATGAACTTTTTCATACTCAATAATTTTTTCAAGAATTGCTGCTTTTGTATCCCATGTAATGGTTTTGAGTTTTAAAAAACCAGGATTAAACCAAGATCTAAAAAGATATCTTAAATCATTATCTAAAGATTCTAATTCAGAATTTTCATTAATAAAATTTAATAAATCTTCCCTTAATCTTACAATTGTAGATATACCATTTGGTGCCATATTTAATCTATTAAATAATTCTCTTCTTTTTCCTTCTGTAACTCTAAATAATTTATTCCTATTTTTTTCATCATTAGATTTTTTGAATTCATTAATTGCATTATCAATTTCATTTAAATCTGGTTTATATTTATTATTAATTTCTAGAAAAAACTTAAGTTTATTTTCTGGATTTAAATCTTGGTAAAGCAATAAAATATCTCTTGCTACGGTAATTCCAAATGCAGCTCCCTTATTTGATAGCAAATCATCACATAAACTCATAATAGTTTCATAATCATTTTTTTTGACTTCAACTATGTTTCTTTTAAAGAGTTTTTGACCAACGTCAGCAATTGAGGATAGAATATTTTTAAATGCAATCATGTTAACTTAAATTAAATGTTTTTTTTTATTAAAGAATAAATCTCTGATTTATCACTCTCTCCAATACTTCTGGCAATTTCTTGATTGTCTTTATAAATCACTATTGTTGATCTTCTGTTAATTTTGAAAAATTCTGAAATATCTTCATCACTTTGTTTAAAACTCATGAAAACAATATTATTAAAGTCTTTTTTTGCTTCTTTAAAAACTGTGCTTTGTTTAATGCATGTAAAGCAATACTTGTTATAAGATTTTACTACTACTATCTTTCCATCAGCCTGCGCTTTTAAAAAAGTTTCTTTATTAAAGTTTACATCCTCAGCAGCTGCAAATAAAGCTGTTGAAAAAAGTAAAGCTGAAATTATTTTTAATAATATTTTCATGCGTCCAAAATAGGCATTTTTTTTAATAATGCAATTGAGCAAATTGTTATTGTTTTATGATCTTTTCAGGCAAAATTCCTTTTGGCCTGTATCTCATTATTATTAATAGACCTATTCCTACCATCAAAAATCTAAAGTAAGGGGCGCTGTTAATTAAATGAATTTTTATCTCATTTGTCTCTGGTAAGTGAGCGGTAAATAAATTAATCAAAAATAAAGCGATTGGTGCAGCTTCAACCCAAAGGAACCATACTACAAAACCTCCTAGTATCGCTCCAAAATTATTTCCAGTGCCACCAACTATTACCATAACCCAAATAACAAACGTATATCTCATTGGTCTATAACTTCCAGGCGTAAACAATCCATCGTTAGTAACCATCATAGCCCCAGCAATTCCAACTATTGCAGATCCCAATATAAAAATTAATAGATGTTGTTTAACAACATTTTTTCCCATTGCATTAGCTGCTACTTCATTATCTCTTATTGCTCTCATCATTCTTCCCCATGGAGAATAAAGTGCCTTTTGAGTTACAATTAATAAAATAATTACAACACTTAAAAATAGCCCAGACATACATAGTTTTACGTAAACAGAGGATGCATCAATCACTAACGAATTTAATAGTTCTTGTCTCTCTGTTAACGAATTTATTAGATCTAATTTTGCAGAATGAAATTTTTCGACTAAATTTATAAACCAATCTGATTTTTGCAAATCTATTTGATACGGCACTGGTTTTTTTAAGCCTATAACGTTCTTAACACCTCGTGCTAACCAATCTTCATGTTTTATTATGCTCACAACTATTTCAGCAATTAATAAGGTAGCTATTGCTAAATAATCTGCTCTTAATCCAAGTGCAATTTTTCCGACAATATATGCTAAGCCACCTGCAAAGAAACCACCTACTATCCACGAAAATAAAATTGGCATACCTAATCCACCTAAAAAACCAGTTTTTGCTGGATCTATCGCTTCAATACTTTCAATTGCTGGGGTAGATATTACTTTTAAAAGAATTAAACCAAAAAATATTATAGCAGCTATTAGATAATTTCTTTTTTTTGATTTAATTACTTTTTTCAAGGTTAATCTGATTAAAAATACCATTGAGAAAATAATTAAAAGACAAATAAACAAACCAAAGCCACCAGCTTGCCAAGCTTCTCCTACAGGTGCAACAGATACTAGGACAACTGCTAATCCACCAAGGGCAGTGTAGCCCATTATCCCAAAATTAATTAAGCCTGCATATCCCCATTGGATATTTGCGCCCATCGTCATAACTGCAGAAATCAGACAGTAATTTAAAATAGTTAATGCTATAGACCAAGATTGAAATATGCCAACAAGTATTATTAAAAATACCATTATGGAATAAGCTATTATAACATTAGAATATTGCCTCATATTACTTTTCCTTTAAATATACCTGTTGGTCTAAATAACAAAACAATAACCAATATCGAAAATGATACTGCAAATTTATAATCTGTAGATAAAACTTGCATCAAAGAATCTGGTTCCAAAGCTTCTGGAAGCAAATATGATAAAAATTTTTTGTAGGCATATGTTAAAAATATTTCTGCGAAGGCAATACAGTAACCTCCAAGGAAAGCACCAAAAGGATTGCCTATTCCACCAACAATTGCTGCTGCAAAAATTGGAAGCATATTATTAAAATATACGAACGGACGATAACTTTTATCAAGTCCATATAAAATTCCACCTATTGTAGCTAAAATCCCAGCAATAACCCATGTAATCAAAACAACTCTTTTTGGGTCAATACCCGACAACAAAGCTAAATCTTCATTATCAGAGTAAGCTCTCATGCTGGTGCCAGTTTTTGTTCTATTCAAAAACCAAAATAATATTGAAACAAAAATTATAGTTACTACAATAGTAATTGCTTGTGTAGACTTAATTGTTAAACCTTCGCTTAAACCTGTCATTTCTTTAAATTCAGAAGCTTTTAAAATAAATTTTTGCCCATCAAGAAATGTTCTATCAAAAGGTCCTATAATTATTCTTATAATAGCTTGGGTCACAAACATAACTCCAACACTAACCATCGCCAATTGTACTGGTGGACTCTTTTTTATTCTATAATAGCTGAATACATACTTATCTATTAATAACATGTATAAAATCATCATTATTATTGCGAAAGGTATTGTTAATAATGCAGTTGGTAATAGACCAAGATTAATTCCTAAAGACTGAAAATAAAAGGTAAGTAGAACTGCAAACATAGTTCCAAAAGACATCATGTCTCCAGTTGCAAAATTTGCAAATCTCAAAATTCCATAAATTAATGTTACAAAAATTGCACCTAATGCTAGCTGTGAACCATATGTTAAAGCAGGAATAATTGTATAATTTAATAAAACTATAATTGCATTAATTAATTCCATTTTATGCTCCTAAAAAAGATCTTCTTACTTCTGGGTCATGTAAAAGTTGCTTGCCTGAACCCTCAAATTTATTTTTACCTGTGACCAGTATATATCCTCGGTCAGATATACTTAATGCTTGTTTAGCATTCTGTTCTACCATGATTATTGCAACATTGGTTTTTTTAACTTTTATTATATGGTTAAATAATTCATCCATAACAATTGGCGAAACTCCCGCGGTTGGCTCATCTAACATTAACACAGATGGTTTGGTCATTAGAGCTCTACCTAATGCCACTTGTTGTCTTTGCCCTCCAGATAGCTCCCCAACAGTTTGACTTTTTTTATCACTTAAAATTGGAAATAACTCATATATCTCTTCAATAATTTTATCTAATTCATCATTTCTAAGGAATGCTCCTATTTCTAAATTTTCTCTTACTGTTAAACCAGCAAATACATTTCTAGTTTGTGGAACAAATGATATTCCTCTTTTCACCCTGTCTTGTGGGTTTAAATTTGATATGTTTTTTCCATCAATGGTTACGTCACCTGATCTTAAGTTGAGCAAACCAAGCATTGCTTTCATCGCTGTACTTTTTCCAGCCCCATTAGGTCCAAGTATTGCAACAATTTCCCCTTTATTAACGTTGATTGTACATGAAGAAATTATATCAGCCCCTTCATCATAACCTGCGGTCATCTGATTACCTTCAAAAAATGCCATTAAATTTTGTCCTTATTAAAATTTGATCTACCTAAATAACTTTCAATCACTTTTTCGTTTTTTTTAACTTCATCAGCAGTTCCTTCAAACAATATTGATCCTTCAGACATAACAATTA
Organism: uncultured Pelagibacteraceae bacterium; assembly: GCA_902522225.1. Classification (GTDB taxonomy): domain Bacteria; phylum Pseudomonadota; class Alphaproteobacteria; order Pelagibacterales; family Pelagibacteraceae; genus Pelagibacter. The sequence continues at coordinate 26,732 of CABYUS010000002.1, read as the reverse complement.
CAGGATTACATAATCTACTTATAAAATCCATATCATGCTCAATCATACAAAAAGTATATCCTTTTTCTTTGTTTAGCCTTAATATTGATGAGCCAATTTCTTTTAATAATGTTCTATTTACTCCTGCACCAACTTCATCTAATAAAACTAATTTTGCATCAACCATCATAGTTCTACCTAATTCTAAAAGTTTTTTCTGTCCTCCAGATAAATTACCAGCCAACTCATTTGAAAGATGATTAAGATTTAAAAAGTCTATAACTTCCAAAGCTTTTTTTCTGACAGCGTTCTCTTCTTTTTTTATTAAATTTGATTTTATTAACACATTTAACAAATTTTCTCCTGATTGATTTCCAGGTACCATCATTAAATTTTCGATTACTGACATATTGGAAAATTCATGAGCTATTTGAAATGTTCTCAATAAACCTTTTGAAAAAAGTTCATAAGATGGAATATCAGTTATATCCTCATTATTAAACTCAACACTTCCATCACTTGATTTTAAATTACCAGCAATTAAATTAAATAACGTACTTTTGCCTGAACCATTGGGTCCTATAATTCCAGTTATTGAACCTTTTTTTATTTTTAGTGAGCAATTTGATACTGCTGCAAGTCCACCAAAATATTTTGTAAGATTATTGACCTTTAGGATATCTGAAGCTGATAGCATAAAAGATTATACTTTGTTTAGTCTTTTAAGAATACTATTTAATGTTTTTTGAGAGGACCTATAAAATCCTGCTTTTTTTAGTTCTTTAAGTCCTTGTTCATTTAAACCTCCTTTTGTTTGAGACTCTTTTACTAAAAATTTTAAATCCTTCTTTGAGTTTAAAACTGCATCCTCTGAAAGTGCCACAAATAAAGAAGTTATATATTTTTGCGCTTTATCTTTACTTACACCCTTGCTAACTAACCAAATTGATAAGATATTTAATAATTCATAAAAAGGAGCCATCATACCAGATGTAGCCCAAAAGTTACTGGAAAGGTTTTCATTATTAATTTCAACAACATTGCCAACTTTATTAAAAAAATTCTTCACTTTTTTATTTGGAGGGAATATAGGTACAGGTCCTTTTTTTATTGAAATGGGTGGAAGAGGTATAGCTCTAAAAATTTTTGCTTTTACTCTTATATTTTTTTTAAGTTGCTCCATCTTCATTGTAGATATAAAACTAATTATTGTTTGATTTGATCTAAATTTCAAAGTTTTAATAATTTTTTCACCAACTTTTGGGGTAACTGCTAAAAAAATCCAATTGCACTGATCTACGATTTCTTGATTATTTTTTGCTACTTTTACTTTATTGAATTTTTTTTCTAATTTTTTTGAAATACTTTTATTTCTTCTGGATAATAAAATTTTTTTAAATGATATTTTAGAACTACATATACCAGTGACCACTGAATATGTTATTTTACCGGTACCAATAAATCCTAATTTCATGTTAAATTTACAATAACAATTTAAAATTTTTGCGTAAATGCAATTATTATTGCAATTATTAAAATTACACACGCTGAAATTGTATTAATTATTTTTGGATTTGTTTTTATCAATAATATTAATTTATTTGCTAAAGAAGCGTAAGCAATTAACGATATAAAATCTAAAATTATGTAGGTGGTTATTAAAATTAAAAACTGAATTATATAATTTTCATTAAAATTTATAAACTGTGGAAATATAAATGGAAAGAACATCCAAGCTTTTGGACTAGTGCCTGCAACTAAAAAACCATCTTTAAAAAAAGAAAAAAAGCTTTTTTCATTTATATTTTTTGAACTAATGTTACTTGGTTTAGAATAATAAATATCATAAGCAAGATAAGTTAAATAAAATATGCCTAACCACTTTAAGGAATTTAATATAGCAGGATTATCTGATAAAAATGATCCAATAAAGAAGATTACCAATGTAGCTTGGATAATATTGGCACTTACATCACCTAGAGCAGTCCAAATACACTTCTTAACTCCATAATTCATTGAGTATGTAATTATAACAATCCTTGGAGTTCCTGGGGTTATGAATAAAACTAAAATTATTTGAAGAAATAAAATAAAGTCATTTGGAAACATAGGATATTTTTATGATTTTTCTGCTAAGAAGGATAGCCCTAAAAAACCGGGAGCTAAAGATGGCTAAATAGGACTATCTAAAACTATATTATCATAATTGGTAAAATTTGCATTAATCAATTTTTTCAAATATTAAGAAAATAGGTATGAAAAAAAGTCACAGACCCATGACAAGGGTGAAAAAACCAGAACCAAATCCAAATAGTCCAGATTGGGTAATTTGGGCAGCATGGGCTGATAGAATTACTTTTGAAGAAATAAATAAAAGAACCGGTAAGTCAGAATCTGAGGTTATTAAAATAATGAGAAGATCATTAAAACCATCATCTTTTAGATTGTGGAGGAAAAGAGTAAATTCACAAAGTATAAAACATAGGAAAAAATTTGAGTATTCAAGAAAAAATATAAGAAGACAAATTAAAGAAAGTGACTATATTTAAAATATGAAAAATGTAACAATATATTCAGGTCCAAACTGCGCTTTCTGTGATGCGGCTAAAAGATTACTTACGAGAAATAATATTACTTACAATGAAATTAATATTGCGCTTGATCCCGATAAAAGAGATGAGATGTTGAAAAGATCAAATGGAATGAGAACTATACCACAAATCTTTTTTGACGAGGAACATATTGGTGGATATGTTGAGGTAAGAGCTCTTGAAAAAGAAAAGAAACTTTTAGATTTAGTAAAATAGAAATAATTTCAAACTTTTTTTTCTTTAAATTCTAAGCAAATGCCATTATTGCAATATCTTTTACCTGTTGGTTTAGGGCCATCATCAAATATATGTCCGTGATGTCCACCACATTTTTTGCAATGGTATTCTTTTCTCTCATAACCAACATAAAAGTCAGATTTTATTTCAAAAACATCTGGTAGAGACTTATAAAATGATGGCCATCCAGAACCACTTTCATATTTTGCACTAGATTCAAAAAGTTTTATTCCACATCCAACACAATGGTAGCTACCTTCTCTCTTTTCGTTATTTAATTCACTAGAACCTGGTCTTTCTGTTCCCTCTTCAAGTAAAACTAATTTTTGTTCAGCTGTTAATTTAAATTTATCTATTTTACTCATTTATAACTCTTATTGGTTTGCCTGATACACATGAATCTAAATTCTCAATCATTTGCTTATAAAACATTGAATAATTTTCAACAGTAACATAACCTAAGTGAGGAAGTATTAAAGCGTTAGGTATAAATCTTAATTTATGTGTTGAAGGTAATGGTTCCTTTGCATAAACATCTATGCCCGCACCAGCAATAACATTGGTTGAAAGTGCTATTATCAAATCATCTTCATTAATAATTTCACCTCTAGATGTATTAATTACAAATGATGTTTTTTTCATTTTATCAAATTCTTTTAAAGTAATACAATCTTTATATCTTTCTCCACCCTGAACATGGATTGATATAAAGTCAGAGTTAGCAATTAAATCTTCTTTTGATGAAGGTAGAACACCTAATTCTTTACAATTATTTAAATTTAAATTTTCACTCCAGGCCATAACCTCCATACCGAAAGCTTTTCCTATTCTTGCGACCTCTGAACCAATATTTCCAAGCCCAATTAATCCAAGTATTTTTCCTTTAAGCTCAAAACCAAGTGTTGTTTGCCAATAACCCTGATACATATTTTCACTCTCAATCTTCAAATTTCTCGCTAATCCTAATATGAGAGCCCAAGTTAATTCTGATGTGGGATTCTTGTTAATCTCAGTTCCTGAAACTATTATTTTTCTTTTCTTTGCTTCGTCTAAATCAATTGATTTATTTCTCATTCCACTTGTAACTATATATTTTAAATTTTTTAATGCGCCAATTATGTTTTTTGTAATATGAGTTCTTTCTCTCATTATTAGCAAAGCTTCAAAATCTTTAAGTTGATCTATTGTATCTTTTTCATCTACAAACGGCTCAGTAAAAACATTTATCTCATATCTTTTTGATACATTATCTAGATCTATTAAATCTTTAGAGATGTCTTGGTAGTCATCTAAAATTGCAATTTTAAGCATTTAATTTTTTTTTGTTTGATAATGTTATTCCAATAATTATAAAAATTGCACCCAAAATATGATAAAACATAAATTTTTCCTTAAATATAATCATGGCTAGTATTGCACCAAAAATTGGCATCAAATGAAGAAATACACCTGCTCTATTTGTTCCGATAATGCTAATTCCTTTTATCCAAAAAAGATATGAAGCAATGGCAGGAAATAATACTGCATAAGTTAAAATTGAAAAGAAAGGTAAGCTAAAATTTAAAGGGTTACCTATTTTGTTTTCAATAAAATAAATCGGAATTAAAAAAATAAATCCAAATGAAATAATTACTTGTAATAATGAAATTTGTGAAAGCTTGTATTTTTTTTTTTTAAGTAATGCAGAATATGTTGCCCATGAAAACATGGCTATAGTCATCGATAAATCACCCTTATTAAAATCTAGATTTTTTATTAATTCTAAATCTGCCTTTGTAATGATGCAAAAAACTCCAACTAAAGAAAGAATAACACCTATTATTTGAAAGTTGTTAGTTTTCTCAATTTTTAATACTGAAGAAATTAGTATTATCATTACTGGTATTGTTGAGATCATTAATATTCCACTTATAACTTGAGTAAAATATAAAGAATAATAAACAACAGAATTAAATATTGTAATTCCAGTCACACCTAAAACTAAAAATAATCTGAAATTTTCAATTATGTATTTTTTATTTTTATAGATTTCTTTATAAGTAAATGGGAATAATATAATCCACACAAAAAGCCACCTATAAAAATTTAAAGAAAATGCTGGTATTTCATAAATACTCGCAAATTTTCCAATAACAAAATTTCCTGCCCAAAAAAGTGAAGCAAGTATTAGTAATAAATAGGCTAATCTATCTCTATTTTTAAATGTCACGAAAATCGTAAAGAACTATAAGGCTCTAAATCAAGGTTGGTATTTTCATCAGAAATCATTGATGAAATAATCTTTCCAGATATTGCTCCTAATGTCCATCCTAAATGATGATGTCCGAAAGAATAAAAAACGTTTTTAAAATTTTTTGAAGGTCCAATAATAGGTAAAAAATCAGGTAATGTAGGTCTAAATCCTAGCCATTCATCGTTGTGTTCTGGTAATCCATCTAGCATTTCTCGTGCATTTAAAACTAGATTGCTAATTCGAGATTTTGATAATGGATTTTCTAAGCCACCAAACTCTACAGTTCCAACAACTCTCAAACCTTGCTCCATAGGAGTCATGCCAAACCCTTTATCAGCATAAACAATTGGTCTAGATATTAAATTTTCATATCCTTTAAAGTGCACATGATAGCCTCTTTCAGTTTCCAAAGGAATATTTTCATGCAATTTATCAGTAAATTTTTTTGAAAAAGCTCCACATGCTATTACTAGTTTATCAAATATAAATCTTTGGGTTTCAGATCTAATTACAGGTTTTTCTTCATCAAAATCTAATTTTTCGATATTTAATTTTAAAAACTTACCTCCTTTTGAAGTAAAGTTTTCAAATAATTTAATTAAAATTTTTTTTGGGTTTCTTGCATGTCTTGCATAATCATAAATAACTCCACCATCATAAAATGGCTTTAAGTTTGGTTCAAGATCATGTATTTCTTTAGGAGACAGTAATCTCTGTTTTACACCTAAATTATTTCTTAAATTAATCTCTAAATCTCTGCTTTTAAGACTTTTATTAGTCCAAACGTACATGATGCCTTTATGTTCTATTAAACCATCTAAATTAATTTCTTCGAATAATTCATCAAATGCTGGAAGAGATAAATCTAAAATTTGATGCATATATTTTGCGGTGTGCATCATTTTATTTTCTCTACAATTTTTTACAAAACTATAAAACCATGGGAGCATTTTATACACATAATTCCATTTTAATGCTAAAGGTCCTCTTGTGCTTAAAAGCATTGATGGAACATCTGACAAAACATCTGGACGATTTAGAGGAACAGAGGCATATGGTGAAAAATGACCTGCATTTCCATATGATGCAGAACTTCCAGGTTCACGCTTATCAAATATAGTTACTTCATAACCTTTTCTTTGAAGAAATAACGCATTGCACACACCCTGTATACCGGCGCCGATAATTCCAATTTTTTTTTTTTTTTGCATATTTAAATAATAGTTAAAAATATTTTTTAATATATACTATTAATCTAAGTGCGAAGATTTATCTCTATTAAGCGATTATTTGTTTATGATATATCTTTGAGCTCAAAACTACTCCTAAACCTACCATTGTTGCAAGCATTGATGATCCTCCATAAGACATAATTGGAAGTGGGGATCCAACTATTGGTAATAATCCTAAAACCATCGACATATTTACTGCAATGTAAATAAAAATTGATGATCCATATCCATAACAAAATAATTTACTAAAGAAATTTCTTGAAATTGATCCAATATAAATAATTCTATAAATTAAAATTGAATAAACTAACAACAACCCAATTGAACCAATAAAACCAAATTCTTCAGAAAACAGTGTAAATATAAAATCAGTATGCTTCTCTGGTAAAAATTCTAAATAACTTTGTGTACCTTGTAGGAAGCCTTTTCCAGAAAGTCCACCTGAACCAACCGCTATCTTTGATTGAATAATTTGGTAACCAGCTCCTAACGGATCCTTCTCAGGGTCAAAAAAGGTTAAAATTCTTAACTTTTGATAAGGCTTTAAGAAAGAAATAAAAAATGGAGTTGAAATAACTAAGATTATAAATGAGGAAATAAAGTATTTTATATTAACTCCAGATAACCAAATTACTATAATTCCACTTAATGCAATTAATATTGTGGTTCCTAGATCAGGTTGACTTATTACTAGAAACATTGGCATAATTAGAATTATAATTGGCACTATTAAATTACGAAAACTATTTACATTATCTATTTGCATTCTGTGATAAAATTTTGCGAAACAAAGAATAATCGCAATTTTCATTAGCTCTGAAGGTTGGAGATTTATAAAATATAAATTTATCCATCTTTGGGATCCTGAAACTGTAATCCCATAAAAAGATGCATATAATAATAATAACAAAACAATTAAATATAAAAAGTAAGAAATACTATGAAATAATTTTAATCTTATAAAAGATAAAAATATCATTAGAATAAAAAATGCACTAAATCTTAATAAATGACTTTTGGTATAATAAAGCATCTGACCTCCCTCAGATGAATACATCGCAAATGTACTAATTACACCTAATATTAAAACACAAGAAATTAAGATTAAATCAATTGATCTTATTTTTTGAAAAAACGTTAAACGATTAGTATAAGAAGTTTCTTTAAACATTTTCTCCTGAATTTATTTCTTTTCCTTTATTTTCTCTTAGTTGATGTCTATCTATTATTAATTTAAATAAATCCTTTGCGATAGGTGCTGCCGTAGAACTTCCAGAGCCTCCATGTTCTACTATAATACTTACTGCGTATCTTGGATTTTTGTAGGGCCCAAAAGCAACATAAAGAGCATGATCTCTATCTTCATATGGTATTTCACTAGTTTTTAAATCTAATTTTCTTGCTTGTTCTGTGATTCTTTTTACTTGAGCAGTTCCTGTTTTTCCTGCAAATTGATAAAAATCATCTTCTATTCTTGAGGAATACGATGTTCCCATTATCTCATTTGTAGCTCCATACATGGAGTCCAGTACAAATTCTATATTTTTTTTATCGTTGAATAATGGTGTAAATAAATTTTCTTTATTTTTGAATATATTTTGCGTTCTATCTAAAAGACTTTGAGCTTTATCAAATTTGTGTTTAATAAAATTTTGTTTCATTTTAAATTTAATTTGATTTGCATTCATTTGATTTTTTTCCACAATAATCTTTGGTTTAATTTTATAACCACCATTTGCCAGCTGTGCTGTCATTAAGCATAATTGCAATGGTGTTGTTTGAATATATCCCTGGCCAATACCAGTAATTAAAGTTTCTCCTAAAACCCAATTTTTACCTAACACATCTTTTTTCCATTCTGTTGATGGAACTATTCCCTTTTTCTCCTCAAAAAAAGAATTTTCTAAAACTTTTTTTCCCAATCCAAAATCTTCAGCAGTTTTTTTTAACCTATCTACACCTAGCAATCTTGCAACTTCATAAAAATAAGTATCACACGATTGTTTTACTGCGTTTCTTAAATCCATTAAACCATGTCCTTTGTCTTTCCAGCAATGATAGGTTTGCCCAAAAAGTTCTATTTTTCCTTTACATCTAACTTTAAAATTTTTTTTAATTACACTGTTTTCTAATGCTGATAGAGCTACTATAGGTTTAATCGTTGAACCTGGTGAGTACAGACCGGACAGAGTTTTATTTAATAAGGGATTTAATGGGTTTTTAGTAATTTTTTTCCATTCTTCATTACCAATACCATATATGAACATATTTGGATCAAAGGTTGGTGAAGACTGAATTGCTACAATCTCACCTGTATATATATCCATGACACTGATAGAGCCAGATTTGTCTTTTAAGGATTCAGTTAAAAATTTTTGAATTTCAGTATCAATAGTAATTCTTATATTATCTCCTTTTTTACCTTTTTCATGATCTAATTCTTTTACTCTTTTTCCAAACGCATTTACCTCATACCTCTGTACTCCATTAGTACCTATGAGTTTTTTTTCATAAGTTTTTTCCAACCCTGTTTTTCCAACTTTTAATCCTGGAACATGATTATTTTTTATTACTTCATTTCTATTAATATCCTCTAAACTAGCTTGAGAAACATATCCTAAAACATGACTATAATTATCTTTAAAAGGATAATTTCTTGCTATTGATAGAACCGGTTTTGCACCATTTAATTCATGAAGGTATAAATTAATTTTTGAGAACTCTTCCCAAGATAAATTATTTGAAATAATTAGGGTTTCCCATGGTTTTTGTGAATTTTTTTTCTTTATAATTTTTCTATATTCATTATCGCTTAGATTTAAGATTTTTCGCAAGCGAAACATTAAAACTTTAAAATTTGTTACTTCTTCTGGAACAACATGTAGTTGAAATATTTCTACATTTCCTGCAATTATATTTCCAAAATAATCTTTAAAATCTCCTCTGATTGGAGGGAGTCTCCATTCTCTAAGTCGATTTTCATCAGATAAATTTAAATATTTTTTATTATTGTTAATCTGTAAGGAAAATAATCTAGCAATTATTCCACCAAAAATTATTACTTTTCCAGCAGTTAAGATAAACATCCTTCTACTTACAATATTTCTTTTTTTTGTAGAACCGCCATCACCACTATTAATCATTTTTCAATCCTATAAAATTTTTTAAAAAAAAATCAAAAATTGCACTAAAAATTATATAAAGTAAAAAAGTAAATGATGTATTTAAAAAAATTTTTGCCACTTTTAATTCAACGTCAAAAAATAAATATAATATAATAAAATTTAAAGAATTTGTAACAAAGATTGCTAGCAAAAAGAAAAACCAATCTTTAATTAGACTTGGACTCAAAGTAATAGTCCTTAAATAAGCTGCAAATCCGCATAAAACTAAATAACAAAAACTGGTAACACCTAATGGTAATCCAACTAAAGTATCATTAACTATACCAGCAAAAAAAATAAAACCATATCCCAAAAGATCATTTCTTTTTAAGCACCAATAAAAAATTAATATTTGTGGAAAATTAAAATTAAAATAATCGTTTCTTTCATTATCAAGTTGAAGTAAAACTGAAATATATAATAATATTAAGGGTATTGTTCTATAAATAAACAATGAAATATTATTCTTATAAATATTTATCATTTCAATTTTTTTCCTCCGAGAAAGATAAAATTTTTACAAAGCTTATTTGATTAAAGTCTTTAAAAAATTTTACATTAATTTTTTGATTATTAATTTTTATTTTGCCAATAGGAATTCCTGCTTTTAATATGCCTCCTGATCCAGAGCTATATACTATGCTATCATTTGAAATTAACGATTTACCTTTCTGATATTTGATTTCTCCTAGACTATCTCCACCTCCACTTAAAATTGCCTTAATTCCTTCTGGCTCAATTATCACAGGTATTTTGCTATTTAAATCAGATAGCAATAAAACTCTTGAGGTAGTGTAGTTAACCTCTTCTACCTTACCAATCAAATGATACTCATTTAAAACAGCCATCCCTTTTTCAATGTTATTTTTAGAACCTTTATTAATAACGACTGATCTTAAAAATGGGCTTTGCTTATCAACCAATATCTTGGCTATAATTTCATTTGATGAATAATTAATATCTTCAATTACTTTTTTTAATCTTTTATTTTCAAATACTAAAAATTCTGAATCATATTTTTGCTTTTTTAAAGTTTCTAAATCTTTAGTTAAAACTTGATAATTTTTATACAATTTAAAATGCTCTTTAATCTCAAAATATTTGGTATCCAAAAATTTTAATGGAGCAGATACGATAAAAGAACCTCTATAGACTGTCTCATTAACACCAAGTTTAATATAATTAATAAATTTAAAATTATATTTACTAAAAATTAACAAAATTAAGGATATTATAATTAATGCAAATAATGAAAATCTTTGTTTATTACCTTTTTTTAAAAAAGTAGAACGAATAGCAATTATAAAATCATCTCTACTCGGTTCCATTTCAAATTATTAATATTCAGATAATACTGTAGAAAAGGTCTCCTCTTGATCCAAAGCCTTACCCGTTCCAATTGCAACACAAGCCAATGGATCATCTGCAATATGAACAGGTAAACCCGTTTCCTTTGCAAATCTTTTATCTATATTTTTAAGTAATGCTCCACCACCAGTAAGAGTTAACCCCATATCTACAAGATCTGCGGATAGTTCGGGTGGAGTATTTTCTAAAGCATCTTTAATTCCAGATATCATTTCTTTTAATATTCCTGATAAAGCCTCAGATGTATCCTCTTCAGTGATTGTTACTTCTTTTGGTGTGCCAGATCTTATATCTCTACCTTTAACTGGATAAGTATTATTATTTGTTGGAATAGCTGTTCCAATTTCTTTTTTAATTTTTTCAGCTGTACTGTCACCTATTAATAGATTGTACTCTTTTCGCATATAAGTAGACATTGCTTGATCCATAGCGTCTCCAGCTACTCTTAAAGACTTAGAGTAAACAACTCCTCCTAGGGACATAACAGCTATCTCTGTCGTTCCACCTCCAATGTCAACTACCATTGAGCCAGTTGCCTCTGAAATTGGTAGACCAGCACCAATAGCTGCAGCAATTGGTTCTTCAATTAATTGTACTCTACGTGCTCCAGCTGCTAGTGCACTATCTTGAATTGCTTTTCTTTCGACTGGAGTTGAGCCAGTTGGTACACATATTAATATTCTAGGATTTGCGAATGTACTTCTTTTATGAACTTTTTTAATAAAGTGTTTGATCATTTCTTCCGTGACAATAAAATCTGCAATCACGCCGTCTCTTAAAGGTCTTATCGCACTAATATTTCCAGGTGTTCTGCCCAACATAGTTTTAGCCTCGTCTCCAACTGCTAATACAGTCTTTTTACCTTTGTCTTCAACAATTGCAACAACAGATGGTTCGTTTAGAACAACCCCCTGGCCTTTTAATACTACTAATGTATTTGCAGTACCTAAATCTATAGCCATATCTTGGCTCCAAATTTTTGTAATATTTCCCAAAAGTCCCATCTATTATATTCCTTTCATTTTTTGATTTTGATACTCCTCATTAGGAGCGGTTTTATTTCTTTTAATTAACATTTTATTTAAAGCGCTTAAATATGCATTAGCTGATGCTACAAGTGTGTCTGTATCAGCTGCTTGTCCTACAGTTGTTTTGCCATTTTCTTCTAATCTTACACTTACAGTTGCCTGGGCATCTGTTCCCTCTGTAACTGCATGAACTTGATATAGTTGTAAATGCATTTCATGTGAATAAAGTTTCTTGATGCATTTAAATATTGCATCAACTGGACCATCTCCTGTTTCGCTAGAATTCTTAATTTCACCAAAAATTTCTAATGTCATTTCAGCTTTTTGTGGTTCTCCAGTACCTGCAAAAACTTTCAAAGATTTTAATACTAAAGCATTTAATTTATTATCTATAATTAAGCTATCATCAACCAAGGCTATGATGTCTTCATCGTAAACATGTTTTTTTTTATCAGCTAGAATCTTAAATTTTCCAAATGCATTTTGAATAACATCGTCTGTCACATCCACATATCCTAAGCTATTTAATTTATCTTTGAATGCGTGCCTTCCAGAATGCTTTCCCATAACAAGAGAAGTCTGTTTAACACCAACACTCTCTGGTGTCATAATTTCGTAAGTTTCTCTATTCTTTAACATCCCATCTTGATGAATGCCTGCTTCATGAGCGAATGCATTTTTTCCAACAATAGCTTTATTATACTGGACTGGAAAACCTGTTGCATTTGAAACCACTTTAGAAGCTTTGCTTAATAACTTTGTATTAATGCCAGTTGAATATGGCATTAAATCATTTCGTGTTCTAATTGCCATTACAATTTCTTCAAGTGCAGCATTTCCAGCTCTTTCTCCTATTCCATTAATTGTACATTCAATTTGTCTTGCTCCAGCTTGAACTCCTGCAAGTGAATTGGCGACTGCAAGTCCTAAGTCATTATGACAATGAGTTGATAAAATTGCTTTATCTATGTTAGGAACTTTATTTAATAAGGTTTGAATAATTTTCGTAAATTCAGACGGCACAGTATATCCAACTGTATCAGGAATATTAATAGTTTTTGCACCACTTTTAATTGCTAGTTCAACAGTTTTGCACATAAAATCCATGTCTGTTCTTGTTCCGTCTTCACATGACCATTCAACATCATCTGTATAATTTCTTGCATAAGTTACATGTTCTTTGATTGATTCATATACTTGATCTGCTGACATGTTTAATTTGTGTTTCATGTGTAAAGGACTTGTTGAAATAAATGTATGTATTCTAAATCTTGGAGAATGCTTTAATGCCTCATAGCATCTATCAATATCTTTTTTAGAATGTCTTGATAACCCTGCTGGTATTGATTTTTTTAAAATTTTACTAACTTCAGTTGTTGCTTCAAAATCACCTGGCGAAGCAATTGGAAAACCTGCTTCTATAATATCAACTCCAAGTTCATCAAAAACTCTAGCAATCTGTAATTTCTCCTCAAGACTCATTGAGGCTCCTGGAGATTGCTCACCATCTCTCATTGTTGTATCGAATATGTATACTCTATTTTTGTCAGTCATCTCAAAATATTTGATTATCTATCATACATCCTCTCGTTGAGATTGCAAAATAATTTGCCTATTTGACCTAAATTTGACAGATAAAATCTATTTCTTATCGCTGTCCACTAATTTCTTCTTGGAGATCCAAGGCATCATTGCTCTTAATCCAGCTCCAACTTTTTCAACAGGATGCTCTCCTAATTTTTCTCTAGTTTTAAGAAAATTTTTTTGGCCATTTTTACATTCATCCATCCATTCCTTAGTAAATTTACCAGATTGAATATCATCTAGAACTTCTTTCATTCTTTTTTTTGTTTCTGCTTTATTAATTATTCTTGGTCCAGATACATATTCTCCATACTCAGCAGTATTTGAAATTGAATAATTCATATTTGCAATTCCACCCTCATAAATCAAATCTACAATTAATTTAACTTCATGAACAGTTTCAAAATATGCCATTTCTGGTTCATAACCTGCTTCAACTAAAGTTTCGTAACCATTTTTAATTAATTCTACAAGACCACCACATAATACTGTTTGTTCTCCAAAAAGATCTGTTTCGACTTCGTCCTTAAATGTTGTCTCAATTATTCCAGATCTACCACCTCCCACAGCTGAAGCATAAGACATTGCTAAATCTCTCGCCTTACCTGAGCCATTTTGATGTACAGCAAACAAACAAGGGACACCTCCACCTTTTTCAAATTCACTTCTAACTAAATGACCAGGTCCTTTTGGTGCAACCATAAAAATATCAAGATCTTTTCTTGCTTTAATTAAATCATAATGAATATTTAAACCATGAGCAAAAGCTACCGAAGTTCCTTCTTTAACTCTTTGCTCTATGTGATTTTTGTAAATAGATGCTTGTAATTCATCTGGGGTTAATATCATTACAATATCGGCCCACTCTGCAGCATCTGATAAATTCATTACTTTTAAACCTTTAGACTCTGCTTTCTCTTTGCTAGATGATCCATCTCTTAAGGCGACTACTACTTCTCTGACTCCACTATCTTTTAAATTTAAAGCATGTGCATGTCCTTGACTGCCATATCCAAATATAGCAACTTTTTTGCTTTTTATTAAATTTACATCTGTATCTTTTTCATAAAACATCTTCATATTATTTCTCCTATTTAAAAGTTTCTGAACCTCTGGTCATTGCTACCGCCCCAGTTCTTGATACGCTGACCATTCCTTTATTTTTTAAACTTTTTATCAACTTATCTATCTCTCTTCTTAATGCAGTTATTTGTATAACAACTGATTTTTTTGTTTTATCCAATATTACAGGATTAAACTTTTTACAAGCAATAAAAGCTTTGTTGGTTTTAACATTATTTCCAACTACTTTTATTAGAGCCATTTCTTTAAAAATTACCATTTTGTCTGTCCTCATAAAATCTGCAACCTTATGGACAGGAACTAATTTTTTTAATTGAAGCTTAATTTGTTCTATTACTTGAGGAGTTCCAGTTGTAACAATTGTAATCCTAGAAATATTTTTTTTTAAGTCCACTTCTGCAACAGCCAGTGATTCAATATTATAACCTCTTCCTGAAAATAAACCGACTACCCTTGCCAAAACTCCAGCTTCATTATCAACCCAAACAACTATTATATGGGTATCTAATTTTCCTGATTTAGTTGGATTACTGTAAGCAGATTTAGACATTATACTAGAGTCTTCCCTTTGCCTGTAATTTTCTTGCTTTTTTGATCCTGTGGACCTAGTAGCATTTGATTATGTGGTTTGCCCGAAGGTATCATTGGAAAGCAGTTTTCATTTTGATCAACAACACAATCAAAAATGACTGGTTTATCAACATTAATCATTTCTAATATTTTTTCGTCCAATTCGTCAGGAGTTTTAGCTCTGATGCCTACGCATCCATAAGCTTCAGCTAATTTAACAAAATCTGGAAGTGCAGCAGAGTAACTTTCAGAATAATTTTTTTCATGTAAAAGTTCCTGCCATTGCCTTACCATTCCCATATATTCGTTATTTATTATAAATATTTTAATTGGGAGATTGTATTGAACTGCAGTAGACATTTCTTGCATAGTCATTAAAACAGATGCTTCACCTGCAATATCAATAACTAATTTATTTGGGTGAGCTATTTGTACTCCTACGGCTGCTGGCACTCCATAACCCATTGTTCCTAAGCCACCAGATGTCATCCATCTATTTGGTTTGTTAAATTTGTAGTGCTGTGCGGCCCACATTTGATGCTGTCCTACTTCTGTTGTAACGTAAGTATCATATTTTTTTGTAAGTTCATACAATCTTTGCACTGCATGTTGTGGCATTATTTTTTTTTCACTATTTATAAAATTAAGAGATTTTTTGGCTCTCCACTTATCTATCTGAGACCACCATTTTGCAATATTTTGTTTATTTGATTTTAAAAATAATGGTTTATTTTTTTTTGTAGTTTTTATTATAGATTGCATAACTTCTCCAACATCACCAACTATTGGTAAGTCTACTTTAACATTTTTATTTATGGACGATGGGTCTATATCAATATGTACTTTTTTTGACTTAGGAGAAAACTCATCAATTTTTCCAGTTATTCTATCATCAAATCTTGCACCAATATTAATCATCAAATCACAGTCATGCATTGCATTGTTAGCTTCATATGTTCCGTGCATTCCTAACATTCCTAAAAATTGATTATCATCTCCAGGAAAACATCCAAGTCCTTGTAAAGTAGATGTAATTGGAAATCCCGTCATTGATACAAGCTCTCTGAGTAAATTACTAGCTTCAGGTCCAGAGTTTACTACTCCTCCTCCTGTATAAAAAACAGGTTTTTTTGATTTTCTCATTAAATCAATCAGAGTATTTATTTCATTAATAGAAAAAGATTTATCACTTTTTCCATTTTCTTTTGAAACTTTATTACTAAAATTTTTATAAACTGCCTTTGCGAATTGAATATCTTTAGGTATATCAACTAATACTGGTCCTGGCCTTCCAGACATTGCAACACTAAAAGCGTCATGAATAATTTTTGGTAAATCCTCAATTTTTTTAACTAACCAATTGTGTTTAGTGCAAGGTCTAGTAATTCCTGTGGTATCACATTCCTGAAATGCGTCTGTTCCTATTAAATGTGTTGGAACTTGTCCTGATATACAAACAATTGGTACCGAGTCCATATATGCATCTGTTAAAGCAGTTACAACATTAGTTGCTCCCGGACCAGATGTAACAAGAACAACTCCTGGTTTTCCTGTTGATCTAGCATATCCTTCAGCAGCATGTCCCGCTCCCTGTTCATGCCTTACTAATATATGTTTAATAGACGGATGATTTTTTAACTCATCATATATTGGAAGAACTGCACCGCCAGGGTAACCAAAAAGATGGCTTACTTTTTGATCTTCTAAACACTTAAAAACAATTTCAGCTCCTGAATATAATTTTGGCATTCTGCAATCTAACGGACTTTATATTAATTGGTCAAGTTTAAGTGACGATTTATTTAATTTTTTTATGTGTGTAGTGAATTTATTTGGTTCAATTGGTGTCCATGATTTCATTTTACCCCTAAACCATGTGGTTTGCCTTTTAGCATACTGCCTGGTTCTTATATTGATTTGATCACATAAAGTATTTTTATCTATTTTCCTTTCAAGAAAATTTTCAATTTCTCGAAATCCTATGATTTTATAATAATGCTCTTTTTTGATATTCTTTTTATTTAATATTTTTTTGACCTCAAGTACTGCTCCACATTTAATCATTTTTTTTGTTCTTACACTAATTCGCTTAATGAGATCTTCTCTTGGATAATTTAAATATAACTTTATAAATCTCTTACTATTAAAAATACTTTTTGTTTTTTTTTGCCATTCATAAATAGATTTATTTGAATATTTTTTTACTTCATAGGCTCTAATAGATCTTTGGACATCATTTGAATTAATTTTTACTTTTGATATTGGGTCAATTTTAATTAGACTTTTATAAAATCTTTTTTGACCAATTTTTTTGTTTAAATTCCTAATTTTATTTCTAAATTTAATTGGTATAGCTGGAACCTTTGAAAATCCTTCCACTAACGAATGAAAGTATAACCCTGTTCCACCAACAATTATAGGGATTTTCTTTTTACGATTAATTTTTTTAATTATTTTAACAACAAATTTAAGCCAATCACCAGTTGAAAAGCTTTTATTTATATCAATGAAGCCATAAAGATTATGTTTAACCTTTTTTAAATCTTCTTTTTTGGGTCTAGCTGTTAGTATCTTAAGCTTCTTATAAACCTGCATACTATCTGCATTTATGATTTCTCCATTTATTTTTTTTGCTACTTTTAGTGCAAACTTAGATTTTCCTGAAGCAGTAGGTCCGTAAATTAATATAATTTTGGACAAATATTCTCTATTCTATTTTGATTCCAATAGATCTTTTTTGATTTTGATTGTTATATATTGTTATAAAAATCGTTGTATCTCCAGATCTTATTACAGAGTTAATATAATTATTTAATTGCCCAACAGTTCTAATTGGTTTCCCATCTGCTTCTACAATTATATTACCTATATTTAAAAAATCTATTGGGCTTTCAGGTTTTATATTTGTTATAAGTAAACCTTTTGTGTTACTTGGTAGATTTCTTTCTCTAAGATCTTCTTTATTAATAAGTCTTACAGATATTTTTAGCTTTTCAATTTCTGAGATTTTGTTTTCTGTTGGTTTTTCTACTTTAAAATCATCAGATGTTTCAAGCCTACCGAGTTTAATTTTTTTAGTAACTTCTTTTCCATCTCTCCAAATAATTACATCAACTAATTTGCCAACTTCTGTTTGAGCAACTATTTTTGGGAGCTCTTTCATTTCATTTATTGGAGTACCATTAAAATTAATTATAATATCTCCACTTTTAATACCTGCTTTATCTGATGGACTATTGTCTGCGACGCTTGCAATAAATGCACCTTTTGGTTCCTTAAGTTTGGCAGCATCTGCAATTTCT
Organism: uncultured Pelagibacteraceae bacterium; assembly: GCA_902522225.1. GTDB lineage: Bacteria > Pseudomonadota > Alphaproteobacteria > Pelagibacterales > Pelagibacteraceae > Pelagibacter. The sequence goes on along the minus strand of CABYUS010000002.1, from coordinate 8,361 downwards.
TTACTTACAACTTGAATTCTGACACCGAGCCACCCTCTTTTTGTTTCTCCAAACTCAATAAGTTGATCTATTACTTTTTCAGCTGAATTAGATGGGATTGCAAAACCTATCCCAATTGAACCTGATTGACCTAAAATTGCAGTATTAATTCCAATTACTTCTCCATCCATGTTAAATAAAGGGCCACCAGAGTTACCTTGATTGATAGAAGCATCAGTTTGTATAAAATCTTCATACCTGGATAAACCTATATCTCTATTTCTTGCTGAAATTATCCCAGCTGTAACTGTTCCACCTAATCCAAAAGGATTTCCAATTGCAATTACCCAATCACCAATTCTAGATTTATCTGAGTCGCCAAAATCGACAGGTATAAACTTTTCTTCAGAAATAATTTTGAGTACTGCTATATCTGATAAAGGATCTGCTCCTAAAACTTCTGCCTTATAATCTCTGTCACCGCCAACTCTAACTAAGATATCATCTGCACCTTTTATAACATGATTATTTGTTATAACTGTACCATTTGAATTTATGATAAACCCTGAACCTAAAGCCATTGCTTTTCTCTTTTCTGGTGTTCCAAAGTCTTTAAACATATCCTCAAATGGGGAGCCTGGAGGAAATTCAAATGGAAATTGATTTTGTTTAGTGATAACTGTTTGTGTAGTTGAAATATTTACTACAGAGGGCATTAATTTTTCAGCAAGGTCGGCAAATGAAGAAGGTGTTTCTGCTTTTGTTTGAAATGTGAATGCTGAAAGAGTAATTAATAATATAAATACTTTTAAATTCCTGATCATAGTCTGTTAAACTCTTAATTATTGAGTTTTAGCGTCTATACTACCAAAAAATTTAAAAAATTCACTATCTGGAGACAAAATCAAAGAAGTGTCACCTCCGATTAAAGCTTTTTCGTATGCTTGCATTGCCCTATAAAATGCAAAAAATTCTGGATCTCTTCCAAAAGCGTCAGCAAAGATTTTATTTCTTAAACCATCACCTTGACCTTTCATTATCTCAGATTGTTTTTCTGCATCTGCTAGTATAACAGTAACTTCTTTGTCAGCGGTAGAAGTAATAGTTATTGCCATTTCAGCACCTTTTGCTCTAAATTCTTTTGCCTCTCTCTCCCTTTCAGTTTGCATTCTTCTAAAAATTGCATCACTGTTGGCTTGTGGTAAATCAGCTCTTTTTATTCTCACATCAACTATCTCTATACCAAAATTTTCTGCCTCAACATTTACACCATCTTGAATAAGTGACATTTGTTTGGTTCTATCTTCAGATAATAATGTCTGTAATCTTTGTTGTCCTAACACATTTCTTATCCTAGAATTAATAATCGTAGATAAACGGGATCTTGCAACCCTTTCATTTCCAACAGATATATAAAATTTAAGTGGATCAACTATTTTAAATCTTGCAAAAGCATCAACAATCAATCTTTTTTGATCAGATGCAATTACCTCTTCCGGTGGAGTATCAAGATTTAATATTCTTTTATCTAAAAAAACTACATTTTGTATGAAAGGAATTTTAAAATTAAGACCTGGTTCAAGTATGATTTTTTTTGGATCACCAAATTGCAGAACAATAGCTTGATTTACTTCTTTAACTATAAACACAGAAAAAAATAAAAGAGCACCTAACACTCCAATTATTGGTAATAAAATTTTTTTCATTAATTGCTACTTTTTTTAGTTAATTCTGGCAAAGGTAAATAAGGCACTACACCAGAACCTGAGTTTTTATCAATTATTACTTTATCTATATCAGCTAAAACTTTTTCCATAGTTTCTAAATACATTCTTTCCTGTGTAACTTGTTTTGCATTTGCATATTCATCATAAATAGATACAAATCTACTTGCCTCACCTTCAGCTTTTGCAACTACTTCTTTTTTATAAGCTTCAGCTGCTTGTAAAATTTTTTGAGCTTCACCCCTTGCTCTAGGTATAACATCATTTCTATAGGCTTCAGCTTCATTTTTAGATCTTTCCATATCAGCTCTCGCAGCTTGAACATCTCTAAAGGCATCAATAACTTGATCAGGTGGGTCTGCTTTTTGAGTTTGAACTTGTGTTATTTGAATTCCACTTTCATATTCATCTAAGATTTCTTGAATTATATCTTGAGTATCTGTTTCAATTACAGATCTACCTTCGGTCAAAATTGGCTGAATGTTGCTTCGAGCAATTACTTCTCTCATAGCAGTTTCAGCTGCTGCTTTAACAGTTCCTTCTGGATCTTGAATTTTAAATAAAAATTTGCCAGCATCCTTAATTACCCAAAAAACAGAAAAATCTATATTAACTATATTTTCGTCACCAGTTAACATTAAGCTTTCTTCAGGAACATCTGCTACTGCGCCAGATGAAAAGCCTGAATCTCTTTCTGATCTAAAACCAATATCCATTCTATTAACTTTAGTAACCTTGGGTGTTTTTACAGATTCTATCGGTATTGGAAAATGATAATTTAAACCTGGCTGAGTTGTTTTTATAAATTTACCAAATCTCATTACTACACCTTGTTCATCTGGTAATACTCTGTATAAGCCGCTTGCTACCCAAATTAAAACTAAAATTAATATACCTAGAACAATTGGTTTTTTTCCACCTGTTGAACCAGATCCTCCAGGAAAAAATCGATTAATAGTTGACTGAATTTTTCTAATAACCTCGTCTATATCAGGTGGTCTAGGACCTCTTCTGCCTGATCCATTGCCATTTCCACCAGGAGGAGTTCCCCAGGGGCTTCCGCCTCTACCTTTAAAATCATCAACCATGACAATCTATATAGTGTCTTTCTGTTGAAAAACAAGTTAAGTTAATTTAGAAAAGCCCAATAATAGTGGACTTAATGAAGCAATGGATCAAAAAACTAATAAAAAAACCTTTGTAAAAAACCCTATAAATGGCACAAAATTCACTATCGCCATATCTAGTGCAAAAGGTGGTGTTGGTAAATCTACTTTTGCAACAAATTTTGCTTTGGCGCTAAAAAAAATTTCATGCAATGTAGGTTTATTAGACGCAGATATTTATGGTCCCTCACTTCCCAAATTATTTAATATTAATGAAAAACCTGAGAGCAATGGACAAACTTTAAGTCCAATCATAAAGTATGGAATTCAATGCATGTCAATAGGGTTTTTAACAGATGAACAAACTCCTATGATCTGGCGAGGTCCAATGGTTACTAGTGCGATTAAAACATTTACTCAAAAAGTTAATTGGAATAATTTAGATTTCATAATAGTTGATATGCCACCAGGAACTGGGGACACTCAATTAACTTTTGCCCAGGAAATAAATTTAGATGGTGCAATTATTATATCAACACCTCAGGAGATAGCACTACAAGATGTAAAAAGAGGAATTAAAATGTTTGATAAATTAAATGTAAATATTTTAGGTTTAGTAGATAATATGAGTTATTTCGTCGGAGACGATGGGAAAAAATACCCTATATTTGGTGAAGGTGGTGTTAAAAAAACTGCTGAAGAATTTAAAAAAGATTTCTTAGGTGAAATTCCAATTAATACTGAAGTGGGAAGAAGTGGAGATTGTGGTAAACCAATTGTTGAAGACGATCCCGATCACGAAATTTCTAAAATTTATTTAAATTTTGCAAAAAAAATTAAATCAACCTATTTTTAAGATCAAACGCTAACATTAATTCATTCCATTCCCTTTTTGAAAGTCCAGAATCATCAATGTTAACATCTTCGCCCTTAATCAATTTTTGAATTATAATTTTTCCTTTAGCAGATACTTCTGTTCCACCAACTCTATAATCCATAAATGCGTCATAAGTAATTGGAACCCATTTTTTAACAGTATCTAACATTATATCTGCAAATACTCTTATTTCATATTGTGCATGACTATCTGCCCTGAGTCTTAAAAAATTCATTAAATTTAATAAGTCAGTTTTCCAATACCATTGAGTATACGTGTTAAGAGTTAAATTCATTCTAGCAAGTTCTCTTGCCAGTCCTTTTTTGTTTTCATCAATTGTAGAACCGTCATATTTTTGATTTAGCATTTTTTCGTAATTGGCATAAGTTCTTTCTGCATCATCTTTTAACAACTCAAGAACCTCTTTTGCTTGTTCACCTTCCAAAACATCACCCCTTCCTTGTCTGTTACTTGAAGACTGAGCTGCTAAATTTTCATTTGTCGGAAGATAAAACTCTTTATCTAAAATTGAATATCTTGCTGAATATTCGTTAACGTTTGCAGTTCTATGTCTTATCCATTGGCGTGCAATGAATATTGGAAGTTTGATGTGATATTTAATCTCACACATTTCAAAAGGTGTGCTGTGCCAATGCCTCATCAAATATTTGATTAAACCGCTATCTGTTGAAACTTGCTTAGTTCCTTTTCCATAAGAAACTCTCGCAGATTGAACAATTGAGGTATCGTCACCCATATAATCTATTACTCTCACAAATCCATGGTCCAGAGCTGGCATTGCCTTATAAAGAATTTTTTCTAGTTCCGGTGCGACTACTCTTTTAGTTAGATTATTATTTGATTGCTGTTCATTAATTTCTTGTATTTGCTCTTTAGTAAGTTTCATTGAAAAATAAGTATTTAATAATAAAATCTATTATATTATTATCTATAAATTTCCAACTGTGAGTTTAAATTATTGTTTATAAAGTAAAAATTATTTCAACCTTTAATTGTAAATGTAAAAGCTAAATTTATGAAAAAAGAAATAAAAAATAAAAATTTTGATCTATTAAAAAAATTTCCTAAAAAAAGACCGCCACTTAACAAAAAAATAAGAAAAATTTTTAATGCTGAATATAAAAGAAACAGAGCAAATTTTTTATCACAACTATCTGAGAGTTGGTTACATTACTCTATAAAAGGAAGAAAAAAAAGTTCAAATAAGACTCTTGAAATAGGCGCTGGTTCTTTAAACCATATTTCATATGAGAAATTAAAAAATAATAAAATTTATGATGTAATAGAACCTAAAAAATTTTTATATAAGGCTAGCTCTAACAAAAAATATGTTAATAAATTTTATCAAAATTTACACCAAGTTTCAAAAAATTATTACGATAGAATAATAAGTTGTGCAGTTTTAGAGCATATTGAAGATTTACCAAAGTTTTTGTTTTTAACTTCATCTAAATTAAAAAAAGGGGGTTACCATTCACATTCCATACCATGCGAGGGATATCCAGTATGGAATATAATATGGTTTTTAATGAGTGGAATTTCTTTTAAAATAAGAACTGGTCAAAACTTTAGTGAGGTCCAGAAACATGAGCATATTAATAATTTTGATGAAATATTATCACTGATAAATTTTTTTTACAAAAAAGTTGAAATTAAATACAGCTATCCATTTTTCTTTACCCCATATCTCTCATTTTATGCAAATATAAATTTTAGTCAGCCTAATAAAAAAAATATTCAATTTTATAAAAATAAAATTTTAAAAAATACTTGATTTTAATTATTATGAAAAAAAAAAAATTTATATTTTTAGTAACATGCTTTAATTCTGGAAAATTTATATATAATAATTCTCTGAAGCTTATAAAGAAAATAAAAAAATTAAAAATAAATTATAATATAATATTTATAAATGATGGGAGCACTGATGATACATATTCAGAATTAAAAAAAATAAAATCTAACAATAAAAATGTTCAAATTATTTCTCATAAAAAAAATTTGGGAAAATCATCAGTATTAAAATTAGCTTTAAAAAAATGCAGTAATGATATTGTAATTTTTTATGATTGCGACCTTCCATACTTTAAATATTTAGCTAAACTTATAACTTTACTTAAAAAAGGTAATAAATTTGTAACGATAGATAGAAGAGCTGTTAAGAGTAAATTTAATAAATCAAAACTTAATCTATATCAAATTTCAAGATTTCTTATAAGTAATTTAGTAAATATAATTATTTCATATTTAATTATGAAAAATTTTAAAGGTGACACACAATCAGGCCTAAAAGGTTTCTACATCAATAAAAAATTTCGAAAACAAAAATTTATATCAAAAAAATTCTTTTTAGATGCTGAGATAATATCTTATTTCACAAGCATAAATATTAAGATTTCTTCAATACCTATAAATTATAAAATTTCTAAACAATCCTCTATTAAAATATTTGACATTAGCAACTTTATATATCTCTTTGAATTATCTAAGATTATATTTTTCAGATTTAATAAATCTTAGGTATTGAACTTATTTTCGTTAATACCTCATCAAGATTAAATCCGATAATTTCACTAAAGTTTTTTAAAGTCTCAAATCTGATATTATTATCTTGATTACAAAATTTTATTGCTTCTTGTCTAGTAATTAGTCCTTCTCTAATTTGATTCGATCTAAAATTATCATACTCAGAAAACCCAGCTAATTGATAATAAACAAAATTATTAAAAGCAGTTTGACCATCACCCATTCTCCACTGATTTTTTCCATAAGACTTATCAGATATCCAGCCATATTCATTTTCAAGAACCTCACTCATTTTTTTTTCGTCCCATTTAATATATTTAAACAAATGCAAAAAATTTTCTTTTTTTATAAAACTAGAAATATATCCGTTAAAATTATCAAACAAAGCGGAGTTAATATATGAAGGATTTTTTAATGTTCTATAACTATACCATAAAAACATCTTTAATTTTGTTGAAAATGAATATGAACTCATTCTTTGATTATCTTTTAATTCTTGATAAATGCCAGCAAACCCCAAAAAAAATTCTCTTTGTTCTAGTTGATAGCCAGTTGCTTGAACGCAAAATTTGACATTTAATTCTTTGCAGAGTGTCCTTCCAAATTCCATAAAGTTTTTATCACCTGCCTGCACTATGGGCAACATTCCTAAATGTGGATCTTTCAACCAGGCATAAATATTTTGCCGTACATATCTTCTTTTTTTTTCAATATCTGCAGATCTAATAATATGTTCAACACCAAGCTTGCCACACATTATTGAAGCATTAAGTCTAGAAATATCAGTGGTTAGGCCCCAATCATAAGTAAATGCGATCGGGTTCATTTTAAATTTTGTTTTTAGTATGTGAAGGCCATAACTACTATCTCTGCCCCCACTTAATCCCATTAAGCAATCATTCGAAGAATCATTTTTTCTGTAAAAACTTAAAAAATCTTCTAACTTATCTTCTCCAAGAAATTGCTGTTTTTTATAATTTTGACAGTAGTTACAAACGCCTTCATCATTAAAGCTAATAAATGGGTATGTTTCAGGAAGAACACATTTAGTGCATTTTTTTAAGTTTTGTAACCTTTGTAAATTTTCTTGATTGTCGGTAATTATTTCATAGCTTTTATTTTCTTTAAAACTCAAATTATAATTATTATTTAAGTTAAAGTTATCTATCTCAATTAATTCATTATTAGTATATTTAATCAATACAGATTTATTAACTATTTGATTGATATTATTTTCTTTAGAAGTAATTTTTTGAAAAAAATTTGATTTACTTATAAAATCAAGAAGTATTTTTTTTTCTGAAGCATATGCAAAAATTTTAGATTTTATATCATAAAAATAAAATAGTGATCCACAGTTTGAGGAGATTAAAATTATTTGATCCTTCAAATCTGAAAAGGCTATTGAAAAATTTCCATCAATTTCATTTACAAATTTAACAAAACATTCTACTGACGATAATTTGCTATTTTCAATATTTTTTTCAAGTTTTTCAAAAAAATTTAAAGAGTCGCTCTTCATATCAAAACTCTCATAATTTTGTTTTTCACTATTATTAAGTTTATGCTCCTCATTAAAAAATATTATGCCATTATGAAGTCCAGTAATTCTTTTTTGTGTAATTGGTTGATTATTTTTATACAAAAACTTAGTACCATTTGTAACCAATCTAGTTTGACCAAAATAGTTTAAAAAACTATTATTTTTAGAAGCATCACTTAGCTTCATATTAATAAATTTTCTATACGCAGTTTCCTTTATAGCCTTTCTGGGATTCGTGTTCGTTTTATAAACAAAACTTTTATTATCATAGTTGACACTTATTCCAAAAGTATCCGAGCCTCTTACTAAGCTTAAATTTACAAAATTCTTAATATCATTCTCAACATCAATAATTTCTTCAAATGAAAGACTTTTTCCCAATGAAAATCCAAAAATACCACACATTACAAGTCAACTTTATTTTTTAATTTACTACATATTAAGAATATCACAAAAATTATTATAAAAGGAATATAAAAATCTGTACTTAAAAATATCTCCTTCAATGTAAAATCAATTTCACTACTAAAAATAATCATAGATTGTCCAATTGAATTTAATGCATATGTTAAAGGTATTTCGGCT
>CABYUS010000001.1:37500-85405 GCA_902522225.1 uncultured Pelagibacteraceae bacterium | reverse complement strand
TCCCTCACCAAATTTATGATTTACCTCAACATATTTAAGTTTTTTAAGAGTTAAAATACTAAGTAATTTTGAGGTCTCATTACTAAAATGGTAAACACCTTGACCTTTAGTTTTTTGTGATTGTTTGTTTTTTTTTGCTTCACTCCAAATCACATCTGTTTCAAGTTCTGGATAATCTTTTTTTAAAAATTTTATTTTATTATATTGTGAAGATGCAACTCCATACAGACTTGTAGTTGTTAAGCACATTAAATTAGCATCTCTGTAAACAGCTTTACCTTTACTGCTAGATGCAATTATTGAGGGGAACTTATATTTTTTTCCATTATATCTAGACTTGAACAAGGTTCTAACCTCAGTACTTCCCATCAGAGCAGCTATAAGTTTTCCCCCTATCAATTCATTATATGGAGCTACAGCACCACATACACCAAGATCCATTATATTTTCAGCGAGGGCTTTAGTTTTTATTTCTCTTAATGCAGCTGAAATTAGTTCATTACCTTTTTTATTAGATGGGTGAATTAGGGTAGCATATCCTCTTGCTGGATCTTTCTGGATTTTAACCTCATTAAAAGCTTTTCTTATTTCTAAAAATTTTGAGAGTTTGATCGCTCTCTTTTTTTTAAAAACTGCTTCTTCCGACTCTTTCATCCAATCCTCAAACTCAAAACTAGAAATTTTTGGTGGTTTTTTCTTTTCATTTTTTAAGTCACTTTTACGTCTGTTAAACTCATCTTCATAAGTTTGTTTAAGTTTTTTAATTACATCTTCGTTAGGTTCTTTAATTAATTTAGAATTTAAAAAATCAAAATCATCACTTCTAATATTATCGATTTGTTCATTTAAACAATCGACCATAGCTTTTACGAAAAAATCTATTTCAATTTCTTTTGAGTAAATTTTCTTTCTTATAGTTGCTTCATCCGTCCATCCAATAGCATCTTCTCTTGCTTCATCTGCAATAGCAGCACTTCTGAGCATAGCAATTCCCATAATTGGTTTATTAGGCCTTGCAGCATTTCTAATTAAAATTGGAAAACTTTTTCCAGGTACAGATTTATATTCATTAGACCAGGTAAGTCTGAAATATTTCCATATATCTCCCAATCTAAGGCCACTATATGGACAATTGTTTTGCTCTTCTCTGAATAGTGGATCTTCAGGATAACAAATAACTATTTCAGGATTAATGATTTTTTTAAGTAGTGAGATTTTTTTTTCCTCGTCCAATTGAGAAATATCCTTAAAAATTTCAGCTAATTCTTTACCATTATCAATTAAATCCAATATTGATTTTTCTTCATTCCCAATTTTTCTAGGTTTCTCCATTCGCTGAATAAATCTCTGTATTTCAACACTTTTCATGTGTTTGTCCCTATTAATTTTTTGGACACGTCTCATTTTTTCTTTGGTTTCTTCTAAATTATTCCCAGTAAATGCTGTTGAATAATCTGGTTTTGAGATTAAAAACCCTTCAAGACCTAAGCCTACATGCCAACCACCTGCAAGTAGATCAGCTAATAAAGAGCAACAAGCTTGAAAAGAAATATTTTCTTTATTAAATTTCATGAAAAACGACTCATGTTCATCTAAAGAAATTTTATTAAAAATAGTAATCTGACTCTCAAGATCTTTAATTAGATCTTGAGAGTTGTTATTATCTACAAATATTTTTCTTATTAACCTTAAACTGTGAGGGCTTAAGTTTGGAACAAAAGTGCTATACTTTTCTGTTTTCACCACTAATTTACTTTAGCATCACTACCTGGATCAGGTAATTCATCATCCATATCATCGATTGGATCTGGATCATTTTTTCTAGCTTCAGCTCTCTGTCTTGCAACAGTTTTTAAATGATCTCCCAAATCATTCATAAAATTATTTATAAAGTCTTGGTGATCTTCGGTATGTTTATAAAATAATTGAGCAAACATTAATAAAAAAGTTTCCCACCCTTGTCTAGAATCATTATTTGATCCAGGACCCATATAAAAGTTTTTATAAAAACTGTGATCCATATTGATAATTACCTCTACAGTATCACCATGTTCGTCAAATTTTATAAAATCATTATGTTTACCTAGCTTATCCTCACTGAACTTAGTAGGTCTATCTTTATAAATATCCTCATAATCTCTAGCAGCTTGTTCAACAGATATATTTTTCTTTTCAGAAATTTCTTTTATCTTGGCTTTTTTTCTTTCATCAGCTTTTTCTTTACGCTCTTGATAATCAGGAGTAGCTGTGGTTGTTCCCATCAATAAATTTGCAGTTTCTGCATCAATTTCAGACTCTCTCTTTTGAGAATCATCTTCTTTTGGTCCTTCTTGTAACTTTGCTTTAAGAACTCCTCCTTCATCACTAAAATCTCTTTCGATTTGATTAAGATGTCTAAAAATTCCAGTTGCCTCTAATGTTTCTAAAAATCTTTCGTTTGGAATTATTTGTTGTTTAGAAGTGTTAACAGCAAAATGTTCGTCTAATACTGGTGGGAAATTAACTTCACATTTCCAGTACCTACTATTATTCCCAACATTTATTCTACCACCAAAGTTTTTTACAACATCCATTCTTCTACCAAGTCTTCTAAAAACTATTCCATGGTTTTTTTGTGAAACTCTCCAACGCTGACTTTTTTTATCTGGTCCTCTATTGATTTTTCCTTTTATATAGGCTTTTTCAACGTCTGGTTCATCTGATTGATTTCTTACAAAAAATAATGCTGGTAACCTTGACCATCTTATTTGAATTTCATGAGTATTACCTTCTTCATCTTTTATTTCAGATGTCATCTCATGATAATGATCATCAGAAACTTTTAAGTTATTCATAGAAGGTTCCTCGTATCCAAGCATACCAGGAGTAGCAAAACATGGATCAACAGGTTTCACCTCTTGATTATCTACAAACATTTTTGTTGTATTTAATAATTTAAAATAAGTTTGACCAAAGTCATCCATTAAGTTATGTTTTAATGTGTTAATGCTAGTGGGTGAAATTTTATCTAATTCTTCGTAATGAATAATTGTTCCACTTTCTAACTTTTCAGCAACCAAGTTTTTTCCTTCAAATGATTTAATAAATTTTGGTAAATCGCATTTTTCAGGAACTGATCTAATATCATCTAAACTTGGTTTATCTGTTGTTTCAAGTTTGGTAATATCAAATATAATTTTGTGCCAATCACCACCTTTAACTTTAGAGTAGATAGTATATTTTTTTGCTAGACTAAGGGATGCTGATGGTAAACCATATCCATATTTGCCAAAACCTTTTCTAGAACCTTGTCTGTGAGTTCCACCCCATGTAACAGCAACTGAAAGCATGTCTTTCACCATTCCATGACCATCATCATATATAACCAATTCATCAATTTTATTACTTGTACCAATTAGTTCATAATGAATATTTCTTGCACCTGCTTGAAACGAGTTGTCATTAATCTCATTTAAAGCGTATGCAGTATCTTTATAACCAAGATCTCTAATACCTTTTAAGAAAGCTTCAACAAGTACAACACCTTGAATTCCACTTGCACCACCTTGTTTGATGAAATCCAATTGTTCTTTTAATTCTGGATTTTCAATAAATTCTTTTTGTAATTCTAATTCTGTTTTCATAATTTTCCTTTGTTGTGGAGGGTGGAATTCCACCCTCCGTTAGTTTATTAGTTTAATGTTAAATTTCCAGTGTAATATCCTTTCAAGTACATTTTCGCCTTGGAGTTGATTGAGTCTTTTAATCTGTAAGATGTCATTCGCCCGATACCTAGTTCTTTGGCAACCGTATCCGCAGAAGCCTCATCATGAATGAACATTTTCCAAGCCTTTTTTTCCAAACCTCGAAGAGATTTAACAAAAGCTTTTCCTACTTTTTTTATATCATGACAAAAACCTGTGTCTTCATCATGTTTCGTCCCAAACAAATTAGAGTTTGAACGTAGACCTAAAGTAGAAACTTCTTTTAGTCTCTTTTTGGTCTCAGCATATCTAATTTCTTTTGTTCTAATTGAACTGTAGAAATTTCTTAAGTGATTATAAAGATATGCCAAGATTGCATCTTTAGATTTAGCTCTACTAGGATCAAAATAATCTAATATGCTATCAGCCCACACTTTAGTAAAAAAGTCTTGTGCTAATTCATCAGTTTGATCAGTTGAACGTTTAAAACCTGCCTTATGGTCAAGTTTTCTTATGCAAGCTTTGATTTTAGAAAGATGTGATAAATACACATCGCTAAAATTTAGCGCTGTACTTGCTACATTAGTTACGCTTTGGTCTGCATGATTGCTCATGTGTTCCCTTTCTACGTTGTGGGAACATCTAGAAAAAATTCTGAGTCAAAAAATACCCGAATAAGTGGACCACAGTAGGATCCGTCGAGATATTCCCGATTAAATTATGATCATCTTATATTAAAATGACCAAAAAAGCAAGTAAATTAAGCTTTTTTTACCTTTACTTACCTATCAATATTATATGTGAATTTTTTTAGAAATTGTACCATTTTTTTTTATTAATAAGAAAAAATAACGGTTTAGATGAATATTTTCTAAATTTACAATTAGTTTTTTTAAAAATTAAATAAATGAGAACCACGGGTTTTCTACTTTTGATTGAGTAATTTACACACTGTTTAATATGCTTGATCTTACTTTTAATAATATTTTCACCTGAAACTTTGAGTTCAATACAACAATTGTCATAAATTTTACGATCAAGTTTAATTTTTTTTGCATTAAAATCTGGATAAACGTGTTTAGTTTTTCTTATTTTGTAAGAGTTAATGTTTTTTAAGCTTTTAATCTTTAAATAAGAGAATGCATTAATTCCAGATCTAACTAATGAATTAATAGGTTGGGCATTATTTTTGACAATTGTTGAGGGTAAATTTTTTGTTCTTAAATAATAGATATCATTTGCATAGTTTTGAGCTGCTGGAATTGAAAATTTATCTCTGTGAAAAGCATAAGTAAACCTGATTGATTCCTCAATAGCTTTTCCCCTTATCATAGCAGCTAAATTATTTTTCCTTTTGAAAGAACTAATCATCTAAATACTTATGTAAAAATACAAAAAATAAATCTCAAGTTTTTTTTGGTACAATTTGAAAAAAATATCACATAGATGTATATGAGCGATCACACATTTGTTTATTCATTGTTTCTAGTGTCTTTCAAACCTCCTTTCTGTTTGTTATCAGTGTGGTCGCCCTAAAAATTTATGTTTAGTTTTATTTGGCAATTATTAACAAGTTTTATTTTGATAGTTATTTTAGGGTTTGGATTATTTTATTTAGGTAAATTAATATTAGGTTTTTAATGCAGAAAATTTTATATGCTCAAATGGCGGAACAGTTAGACGCGACAAGTGATACTTGTTTCACTACGGTGAGTACCAGTGCAAATCTGGTTTTGAGTACCATAGACGACTATGTCTTGTGGGGAGAGATAGTCCTCTCCCTACAAAGAAAATAATAATGAAAAAAATAAAAAATAAAATTGATAAAATAACAGAGATCAGAATAGAAGATATGATAGATGAAGAGAATGATGAGAATTATTTTTGGATCTATTATTTTCGCAATGGAAAAATAGAAATAATTGGAAAATCATCTGAAAAGCCGCAATGCCATAGACAAGTTGTAAGGTATCAATGAACAAAAAATCGATAAAAAAGAAAAAAAGTAATGTAATCATTTTTTCGCATTATTTTAAAAAAAAAAAAGAATTATTGAAGAACGTAGAATTTATCAAAATGAAGAGTTGGTGAATGTTTTGAATGTCACGGTATGTTATCTCATTGAAAAAAATATTAAAATGACCTGCATCAGTTGTGATGGAATCGGGACCTTCTATTATGGAAAAGAAAATACAAATTGAAATAAAAATAAAGGAGTATAGAGTAATAGAGTAAAGAATCATGGATATAGTATCACTTAGTATTTTAGTATTATTGTTAGGAGTTGCAGTTGCAATTCTTTATTTAAATATAAAATCAAAACCTAAAGAAGAGAGCAAAGATTTGGAAGAAATTGCCAATCTAAAAGCTGAGATTGTTTCCTTAAAAGACTCGCTTAACTCAACTATTAATACTTCACTAGGATCAATGTCTACCTCGTTTAATGCATTATCAACTGGGGTTACAAAAGATATGACTGAGGCACTTACCAAAGTTGATGAGAAGGTTGGCAATTTTAATCAACAAGTTCAATTATTAAATCAAAGCCAAGAAGGTATTACAAAAATTTTAGCTGGGGTTAAAAAGTATGGAACTTTAGCAGAGTATTCACTTGATGCTTTAATTAAAGATTTATTGCCTGCATCTCAATTTATGACAAATGTTAAAATGAAAGAGGATACTAGTGAAAATGTAGAATTTGCAATTAAACTTCAAGGTGATGTTTTAGTTCCAGTAGACTCTCATTTTCCAGTTGAAAAATTTAAAGCAATCACTGATGCTTACGATGCAGATGATAAAAAAGCAGTTACTGATGCCAGAACAAAATTAGCAAGCGCATTTAAAGCTAAAGCAAAAAGTGTCATGGAAAAATATATTGTTCCACCAAAAACTACTGATTTTGCAATTGTATATGCTCCAACAGAAAGTCTTTATAAAGAGTTAACAGAATATCAAGATCCAAGTACTAAAGAATTATTAACTCAAGAATTAATGAAAAAGTATAAAATAGTGATATGTGGCCCTAATACTCTCTCTGCTTATTTACAATCCTTACACATGGGTTTTCAATCATTGAAGGTTCAAAAAGGTGCTACAGAAATATATAATCATCTTAAAACTATAACCACTAGATTTAGCAAACATTTTGATAATATCATTACCCTTAGAAAAAAATTAGAAGAGGCAATGATCGTAGTTGATAAATTTGGAACAGATGCAAGATCAATATCAAGAACTCTAGAAAATATTAAAGATCCAGAACAGCTTGAAAAAGCTGTTAAGGAAGAGAATGTAGAAAATATAGTTGACCATTCAAGACAAATTAAAAAGTAATTTTAATTTAACAATAAATATTATAAAAAACTGTATGTATTGGAATAATAGATTTTCTTACCCAAAATCAATGAGATCTATAATAAATGGTTCGAGACATTATTCTATTAAAGAACAAAATTTGCCATCAGTAACATCAATTCTTAAAGCTACAGAGTCAGATGAAAAAAAAGCTAGCATTGCTAATTGGAAGGAAAGAGTTGGAGTTCAAGAAGCGAATAGAATTAAAAAAGATGCATCAAGTAGAGGCACATCGATGCATGCATATTTAGAAAAATTCTTACTAGGTAAATTAAATTTGGAGTTAATAGAATTTACAGAAGATAAATCAAAGCTAATGGCTGATGAAATAATTGAGAATGGAATTAAAAATAAACTTACAGAAATCTGGGGTACCGAAGCTACATTATATTATCCTGGAAAATATGCAGGTACCTGTGATGCCTGCGGAGTTTATGAGGGTCAAGAATCGATTATAGACTTTAAGCAATCTAATAAATTAAAAAGAGAAGAGTGGATCGAAGATTATTATCTTCAATTGGGTGCATACTCTTTGGCACATAATGTGGTTTATAACTCAAGAATAACACAAGGAATAATATTGCTTTGTACTGTAGATAATGTATTTCAAGATTTTAGAATTGAGGGCGAGAAATTAATTGAATACCAAAATAAATTTTTAGAAAAAGTAAACCAATATTACAATGAAAGAATGACATAATATGAACTTAGCAATTTGGGATATTGAAAGCTCTTCAAGCTCAGTAACTTTTGGAAGTATTATTGAGGTTGGTGGTATCTTAGTTGACCAAAACTTTAAGGAAATCGACCGTTTTAACTTAAGATGTAGGTTGCCAGAGGGAGAAATACCTCAGGCAATGGCTCTTATAGTCAATAAAACAAATGTAAATTTATTAACAAAAGCAAATTTAAGTCATTACGAAATGTTATCTCAACTCGAAGCAATTTTTAAGAAATGGAGTCCTGCTATTTTTCTTGGGTGGTCAAATATAGGATTTGATGATGAAATGATCAGAAGTGAGTTTTTTAAAGGAATTAGATATCCTTATATTACTAATGCATCACCTAATAAAAGACATGATGGATTAAATATTGCAAGAGGAGCCCATGCAGTAGATGAGAATGTTTTTGTAACTGAAATAAACGATAAAGGAAACGCCGTCATGAAACTAGAGTCTTTGGCCAGAATGAATGGATTCGAGTCATCTGGTGCACACTCTGCAATCTTTGACGCAGAATTAACGGTTAAGGTATTAAATTTAATTAAGAATAATCAACCAAATACTTGGGATAAATTTTTAAGAACAGCAAATAAATTAGATACTGAAGCTATATTTAAAAAAGAAAAAATATTCACTCTTGTGGAGTATCATTTTGGTAAAAACTATAGATATGTTGTTGCACCCTTACATCCAAAATTTTGTGTTCATCCAGTTTATCAATGGGGCCAGGCAGTCGATTTAAAAGTTGATCCAAAACCTTTAATAAATTTAAGTATATCTGATCTTAAAGTTGCTATTAAAAAACAAAAGTTTCTTAAATCAATACGCTCAAATAAAGCACCTATTATTTTAGAACAATCGTATGGTATGGTGGTTGATCCCTACAAAAGTATTGATAAGAAAATTTTAGAAGATAGAGCAAAACTTATTACTTCTAACGAAAAATTTTCTCAAAAGATTTTAACAGCTCTAAGAGAAATAGCAGAAGATAAACAACAATCAGATAATCAAGAAGATATATTGGCAGAAGAGAGCATTTATAAAAAATTTACACCTAACAAAGATACTGCTTTATTTTCAAAGTGGCATGCATCATCATGGAAAGAAAAACTAATTATGCTTGATAAATTTGAAGATAAAAGACTTGTATCCTTTGGAAAAAAAATAATTTATCAAGAATCTCCCGAAACATTACCTAAAGATTTATATACTTCTATAAAAAGAGAAATAGCGAGTAGAATTTTGAGTGAACAAAAAGAGAAGTGGTGGACTTGTAAAGAATTTTATTTTGAGGTGGATAACTTAAGAGACAGATATACCAATGAAAAAGATGATGAAAAACTTAAATTTTTAGACGAAATTAATCAATTTGTAATGTCTATAGAAAAAAATTATGAAAATGCTTAAATACTTGGTGTTTTTTTTTCTTAAGTGACAGTTTTAAGCATTGATTAAAATATAGATCTAAATATAAGAGCGTTATGGCAACAGTTAGTGTTACAGATGAATCATTTGAAAATGATGTATTAAAATCAGAAAAACCAATAGTAGTTGATTTCTGGGCTGAATGGTGTGGACCTTGCAAGCAAATTGGGCCCACTTTAGAAGAAATATCTAACGAGATGTCAAGTGACGTTATTATTGCAAAACATAATATTGATAACGAGCCTAATACTCCAACTAAGTATGGAATCAGAGGAATTCCTACTATGCTTTTGTTTAAAAGTGGCGAGCTTAAAGCAACAAAAGTAGGAGCTTCTACAAAATCAAATATTGTAGAATGGATAAAAGAAAATATTTAATTAATTTTTAGAGCAGAGCCAATAAAATAAAGAGAACCAAATAAAACAATTGTTTTATGTTCTTTAGATGAAATCATTTTTATTGATTCTCTGATATTCTTTGCAGTTTCAACATTATATCCCTCTTTTAATGCAATTTTTTTTAATTCAAGATCACCTAATGCATTTTTTTCATTTGGAATTTTAACTGTTATTATTTTTTTAAATAGGCCATTAAATTTTTTCAAAAAATTCGCTGGCATTTTATTTTTTTGCATTCCCCACACTCCATATATAGGTGTATTAACTTTCTTTAAATAGTTATATAAATTAGTTGCAGATGCCAATGAGTGAGATCCATCAAGAAGCAATTTTTCATTTTTATTAGTTATTTTTTTTAATTTACCTTTATTTATATATTGCAATCTTCCTTCGAACTTTATTTTTGGAATACTTCTTTTTATTGAAGATTTTTTAATTCCTATATCTAGAGCAATTTTTATTGCCAAACCAACGTTATCTAAAAGTCCATCACTTTTTATATATTTAGATTTAATATTAATTCTATTCTTACTATCAATATAATAAAATTTATTTTTTTTATTAATTATTTTCCATTTTTTTGAATAATTAATTCTGCTTTTATTTTTTCTTAAAATTTTTTCAATTATTTTCTGAACTTTTGCAGATTGTTTTCCTATATATATATTGGAATTATTACTTAAGTATCCAACTTTTTGCTTACATATTTCACTAATACTTTTAGGGTTAATCCACTCAAGATGTTGCTTGTTAATATTTGTACAAATCTGTAAAAATGGTTTTTTCCATAAACGAGTACTATCACCCTTAAAAAGTAAACCAGCTTCAACCAAATTATAATCTATCTTTTTCTGTTTGGATGCAGCTAAAATATAAATCAATGTTAATACTTCAAAAAGACTTAACTTAATCTTCAAGGAACTAATTTTTTTTTCATATTTTTTAATATCTTTTAAGGAAATATATTTATCTTTTAATGATATTCTTGTCTCCATTTTGTAAAGATGAGGGCTAATAAAGCTCGTTGTTTTGTGTCCTTCAGCTTCCAAAAATGTTTTTAGAGATAAAAGAGTAGAATATTTTCCATCACTGCCAATTACATTAATTGGATTATTGAGTTTTAAATGTGGATTTTTAAGTTTTTTTAATGCCATTTTTATTCTTGAAAGGCCTAGAGAAATTTTCCGACTATATTTTTTTTGGAGATAATTATAATAAATATCTGAGTTAGTCATGAAGTAGTTAAGAAGAGTTAAGAAGCCTCTTTGGTATTAACGTTATCATATTCCACATCATTTAAATTGTTCTCATTAATTTCCTTAGAGTGCTTTTTAAGCAAAATAGATAAAATATTAGATATTACTTTTTTTATATCTTTTCTATCAACAACCATATCAACAAAACCGTGTTTTTTTGTAAAATCAGCTGACTGAAAATCATCTGGTAATTTTTCGTTTACAGTGCTCTCTATAACTCTCTTACCAGCAAAAATTATATTAGATCCTGTTTCAGCGATTGCAATATCTCCAAGGCTACCAAAACTAGCTGTCACACCTCCGGCAGTATCTGAAGTAAAACAAACAATATATGGAAGATTATTATTTTTTAATTCATTAATTGCTAAAGTTGTTCTTGTCATTTGCATAAGTGCTAAAGGACTTTCATGCATACGTTGTCCCCCAGATGTTGTGAAGATAATAAATGGATTATTATTGTCTATAGCATGTTGAATACCATAAATTATTGCTTCACCTTCAGCAGTTCCAATACTTCCACCAATAAAATTAAAGTTAATTGCTCCAACTGTCACATTAATATCATCGACTTTTCCAACTGCAATCATTACTGCACAATCTTGTCCAGTTTTTTTTCTAGCCTCGTTTAATCGATCAATATATTTTTTGGAGTCTACCCATTTAAGTGGGTCGTCTTTTGGAATTGGAGTTTTTAATATTTCATAATTATTTTTTCCAAAAAAAATATTAAATCTTTCTCTTGATGAAACTTTATGATGTCGTCCACATTTGTTACACACCCATTGATTATCATTTAAGTCAGTTTTTAAAATTGGCCCACAACAAGATATCCATTTACTATTTTCAATATCTTCCTTCGTAGGTCTTTTTTTTAAAATTTTTTTTATCTTGTCACTTATAGTAAATACTTTTTTTATCCAATTCATATAATTTTATTTTTTAATCTTTTAACTACGTTAGTGACATTTGTGACTACATTTTGTCGTTTTTTTAATGATTTTGAGATTTCACTACAAATTCTACTTCCAACTACCAATCCATCTGCTTTGTTTAAAGAATTTATTGTTTTTTCAGTAATACCAAATCCAATTACTACATTCTTAAATTTATTTAGTTTTTTTATTTCAAGATATTTTTTAAGTATATTTTTAGGAGAAACTTTTAATTTTCCACCAGTTGTAGAAAGCATACTTATATAATAAATCATATCATGAGAATCTCTAACTATTTTTTTTAATCTTTTTTTAGAAGTTGTAGGTGATATAAGCTGAATAAAGTTAATTCCTTTTTTTTTACACTTAAATGCAAAGTTCTTATTTTCTGGGTATGGCAAGTCCACCACTATCAGTCCATCTACATTAGATTCTTTACATTTAGAAATAAACTTTTCGTCATTATATTGATAAATCATATTATAATAACCCATCAGAATAATTGGTTTATCTTTTTTTATTTTTTTAAATTTACTTACTATTGAAAAAACATCGTTAATTTTTATACCATTTTTAATTGCTCGATAAGCGCTAGTTTGAATTTGACCTCCATCTGCAATAGGCGTATTATGAGGAAATCCTAATTCACATATGTCTGCATATTTAGATATTGATTTTAAAATTTCTAATGATTTTTTTTTTGTGTAATCTCCTGCCACAGTATAAGTAAGAAGAGCAGGTCTATTTTCCTCTTTTGCCTTATTAAATGA
Source organism: uncultured Pelagibacteraceae bacterium (assembly GCA_902522225.1). Lineage (GTDB taxonomy): Bacteria > Pseudomonadota > Alphaproteobacteria > Pelagibacterales > Pelagibacteraceae > Pelagibacter. The sequence goes on along the minus strand of CABYUS010000001.1, from coordinate 72,865 downwards.
CTGGTTAATTAAAGAAATACTCATTGTTATTTTCTAAGTCTTTTTTTTAGTATATCCCTATCTTTCTGAGCGTCTCCACATGAATTTACTATGATTACCGTTTCCTCACTTAATTCTGGTGCAATTTTTATAGCTTCTGCAAAAGCATGACATGGTTCTAAGCTTGGATTTAAGTTTTCAAATTTTGTTACCATCTTGTATGCATTTAGAGCATCCTCATCTGTTGCATAAGTATATCTTGCTCTTTTTGTATCTTTTAAAAAACAATGAATTGGACTCACAGATGGGTAATCGAGTCCTGCAGAAATTGACTCAGTTTCATTAATTTGACCCTCATCATTTTGACAGCAATAAGCTGCCGCTCCATGAAGTATACCCAATTTTGCACCTCTGCTTAAAGGTGCAGCATGGAGCTTTGATTTTTTAGGTCCTCCAGCTTCAACACCTATTAACTCAATTTGTTTTTTTTCAAAGTCAATAAATTCACTCCAAAATCCATAAGCTGAACTTCCACCTCCAACACAATTAACTAGTTTAATTTTCTTTGGGATTTTATTAAATTTTTCTCTTAATTGCATCTTAAGTTCTCTTGATATTTGAGAAGTGCTCCATCCACAAATTTTCACAAAAATATTAGGACCTACTGTCGAACCAACACACATATGGGTATTATCACAATTTGATACCCAATATCTCATACATTCACTAACAGCATCAACTAAAGTTTGACTACCAGAATAAACAGGAATAATTTCAGCTCCATTTTTTCTCATAGCGTCACAATTAGGTTTTTGCCTTTTAATGTCTTTAGCACCCATGAAAATTTTACATTTAAGACCAAACTTTTTAGCAGCCATGCTTAACATTTTTCCTGCATAACCAGCACCCGTATCACCTACTATGAATTTTTTTCCCATTGCTTTACAAATTAAAGCATGAACAGTAGCATTATAAATTTTATGGGCACCGCCATTTGCTTCTGAAACTATTTTAGCCCATATTTGCGCACCACCAAGATGATTGGATAGGTTCTCTAATTTTATCAATGAAGTAGGGGTTCCAATATAGTTTTTGAAATAAAAATCTCTCTTTTCAATAAATTTTTTATCTTTTCTAAGTTTTTCGAATTGAATTGTTAAGTCCTCAACTGGTTTTTTCAAAGTTTCTGGAATAAAACTACCACCAAATTTTCCTCCCCAAAATCCATACTTGTCATGCTGATCAATTAAAGGAATATTTTTTTTAAGTTTCATTATTTACAAGTTTTAATTTATTTAAAAAAATTTCAATTTTGGAGTTATCTTTTAACCCAGAAGTTTCTAAACCGCCAGATATATCAATAATATTTGCAATTTTTTTATAATTTTCAAGATTATCATCAATACTTATATCACCTGCCAACATAAGGTCTTTTTTGACATTTAAATTTTTTATCAAACTATGATTAAAAGATAAACTTTTCTCATATCCTTTACTGTCAAATAAATAAATATCAGTAACGTCAAGGTACTCTTCATATTTATTAACATCATTGTTATTTTTTACAGTTATAGCAGTTATAATTTTCTTTTTATATTTTTGCCTGATATGTTTTATTTCCTCCGGGGTGCAGTCGTATATTTGATAAAAATCAAAATTTAAATCTTTAATTTTTTCCAGTATTTCATTATTTGGTTTAACTAAAACGGCAACAAAAGAGATTTTTTTTTTATCAATATTTATTAAATCATTAAGTTTTTTAAACTCGATAAACCTTCTGGACTTAGGATAATTTACAATAAAACCGATAAACTGAGGTGGATATTTATGATTTATAATAAAATTTAAAGTTTTAGAATCAGAAATTCCACAGATCTTACATTTAAGAGTCATTGATTTAAGTTATCAATTAATCTTCTAATATTTTTTTTTATATTACCTAAAATTAAAGATCTACCAATTACAATTCCTGAAACTTTATTCTTTACTAAAGCATCATGAGGGGTAACTACTCTTGACTGATCATTTTTATTATCTCCAGGAAGTCTTATACCAGGAGTTACAATGAATAAATTTTTGTACTTCTTTCTTAATAATTTAGCTTCCTTTGCTGAACAAACAACCCCATCACAGCCGCTTTTCACAATTAGATTTGTTTGTTTTAAAACTATCTTATCAACATTATCTGTATATCCAATTTCTTTTAATGATTTGTTATTTAAACTAGTTAAAATTGTAACTCCAAGAATTTTAATATTTTGATTTACACTTTTAACTTTTCTTTTTATTGCTCTAAGCATTTCTAATCCACCACTAGCATGAACAGTAATATACTTACATTTTTTTAAATCTTTTAAACTCTCAATTGCTGATAAAGCGGTTTGAGGAATATCTGAAATTTTTATATCGAGCCAGAAATCTCTTTTTATATTTTTTAGAAATTGTCTACCATTTTTTGAATAAAAAAATTGCAAACCAAATTTAGGAATAATTTTAAGTTCATCATTTTTTGTATGACTAATTATTTTTTTTACTTGATTTAAATTTGACGTATCGCAAGCTACAAAGATTAATTTTTTATTTTTTTGCATTTATTTTATTAAATAATTCTTTACTCATTTTAAAATGAATAGTTTTCTTTTCAGGGGTGAATATTTTTTCTCCAGTTTTTGGGTTTCTTGATAGTCTTGGTTTTTGTCTATGTACCGACAAAATGCCAAAACCTCTAATTTCTACTCTTTCTCCACGATTTAATGCATTTTTTATTTCATCTAGAAAACAATCAAAAAATTTTTCAAGATCTTTTTTTAAAAAATTCGGGTATGTATCAGATAACTCTTTTAATAGCTTAGATTTTACAATAGCCAATTTACTAATTTATTTCTTTTCCTTCTTTTCCAATTTATCTGATAATGAAGAAAATGGAAGATTTTTTCCAGATAGAGGACTTGAGTGCTCTTTAATAGCTTTAGCATTATTAAGTTCTTCCAATAGCTTTATACTTAAGGAAACTTTTCTTTTAGATAAATCGATTTCAGAAATAGCAGCGTCAATTCTTTCTGAACCAACGAATCTTGAGGGTCTCGCGTCTGATGCACTTATTGCAATTTGTGATTTTTTGATAATGAACTCCATTTCGCAACCTTCTGGTTTTACAACTAATCCTTTATTATCAGAGGATATTACAGTTACAGTTAAAGTATCATTTATTTTTTTATCTTTGAAATAATCGAAAGGATCAGGCTGCATTTGTTTAAGACCAACTCTTACTTTTTGCTGATCTTTTTTTATTTCTAAAATTTTAACTTTAAGTTTATCTTCTTTTTTAAATTTATTTAGCTCTTCTTCTGCATTTTTTGCATAAGTTAAATCATTACAATGAAGAAAAGCATCAATATCATAACCATCTAACTTTAGATAAATTGCATAATCATTAATACTACTAATTGTTCCTTCAATAGTGCTTTGTTCGGGATGATTTTTTTCAATAGCTTCATATGGACTCTGTTTTGTTAATTTATGAGAAATTGCAACCCTTCTTTTTTCTTTATCTATTTCCGTTATAACGCAGTCTATTTCATCATTGACTTTAAACATTTTTTTTGCTGATGGATTTTTTTTAGTCCAGCTAAGTTCGCTTGAATGTAGAAGAGTTGATAATCCGGGCTCTAGTTCACAAAAAGCACCAAAGTCCATTAATTTTACAACTTTAACTTTATAAGGTTTATTAAGTTCATAATTAGAAATATGCTCGAATGGATCAGGAGAAAGTTTTTTTATACTACATCCAACCTGTAATTTTTCTTTATCCACCGTAATAACTAGCAAATCATGCTTCTCACCAATATTAAATATTTCGTCAGGATGATTTACCCTTGAGTAGCTTATTTCTTGCAAATGTACTAAGCAGTCTATTTCATTATTAACATTAAAAAAACATCCAAAATTTGAATAACCTTTTACTACTGCATTTTTTATTATATCCCCAACCTTGTATTTTTCTATTATTTTAGCTTTGTCTTCTTTTTTGCTTGATGAAATTATCTGTCTTCTAGAGACACACGCGTTTCCTCTTATTTTATCTAATTTTATTAATGCAAATTTTTGAGGCTCATTCATTAAGTGAGATATATCTTTCATCGGTGAATCACTTATTTGAGAGCCAGGACAAAACATCAAAGAACCAGTTTCTATATGTTCAACGATTACTCCACCTTTGCATTTGCTTGTAATTTTTCCATTTATGGGTTGATTATTTTCAAATGCTTTTTCTAATTCATACCAACCCTTTATTTTTTGAGCTTTTAATGCAGAAACAAGCACTTCTCCATTTTTGTCTTCAATTTTTTCAAGTAAGACAGAAATTTTTTCTCCAATGTTAATATTTTCTGAAAGTTTTAAAGTTTTCAATTCATTAATATCTAATAGAGGTTCAGACTTTAACCCATCTATAAATAAAAATACGAATTTTTCTGTGATTTTAGTTACAACACCTTCAATAATCTTTCCTTCTTCAATCTTATTCTTTGATAACTGACTATTGAGTAGTTTTTCAAATTCTTTTGAAGCGTCTGTATTTAATTCTTTATATATTTCCATTTATTTTTAGTTTTTTATCAATAATATTTTTTATTTTTAAAAAACATGCTTTCTTACTTAATTTACTGGTGTTAATCAAGATCGAATCTTTAGTTTTTATTAATGGGCCATGTTTTCTCTCCCTATCAGATTTATCTCGATTTTTAAGGCTTTTAAGAACCTCAGAGTAAGATATTCTCTTTTTTAGCTTTTTATATTCCTCATATCTTCTCCTTGCTCTTATTTTAATGTTTGCGGTAATAAAAAATTTAAACATTGCATCTTTAACTTGTACGGTAACAATATCTCTTCCATCCAAGACAGATCCTTGGTACATTTTTGGAGGATTATATGCCCATTTTTGTTGGAATTTATGAACTATCTTTCTAATTTTTAAATCTTTTGCAATAATTGATGCCGAAATAGCAGTTTCATCTGTTAGCAATTTTTTATTTTTAAGATTTTTAAGCTTAAGGTTACTTATTTTATTTTTGATTAACCCGTAAGTAAATTTATCATTATTTTTTAACCTTAGATATCCTATGTATCTATAAATTTTACCAGTATCAAGATGAAGTAAATTATATTTTTTTGCAATTAGTTTTGCTTGAGTACCTGCCCCTGCAGCAGCAGGAGAATCAATCGCTACAGTAATTATTCTTTTATTTTTCAAATGATTTTAGCTCCAAAATTTTTTTTTAATATTTTAAAAAATGAAGGAAATGAAGTATTGATTGAGTCTGGATTATGTATTTCCCATTTTCCTCCTAAAGAGAGTGCAGCTATAGTGCACATAGCCATAATCCTGTGATCTCCCAAGTAATCTTTTATAATACATTTTTTTTTAATCTGAAGATCTGGTTTACCGTAAATTTTAATAGAATTGTTTGTTAATTGCGTTTTAATACCCATCAAATTTAATATTTTAGATCCTAAATTAAGTCTTTTAGATTCTTTTTGATTTAGTTCTTCAAGATTACTAAAATATGAAACACCATTAGCTTTTGCAGCAACTAAAAAAATAATTAAAAATTCATCAATAGCACTGCTATTTAAATTTGTAGGACAATTTATAGACTTAATAAATTTAGAACTTTCAACATGGATATCAGCAATTTTTTCACCTTTATAAATTTTTATATTATTATACAAAATCTTAGCTCCCATTTTTTTTAATATTTTAATTATCCCATCTCTAGAAGGATTAATATTTATATTTTTAATAATTAATTTTGAATTTTTAGATAAAATTGTAAGTACAATAAAAAATGCACTCGAACTAATATCCCCAGGTATTTTATAATTTAATCCTGAAAAATTTTTTTGACCTTGAACTTCAATAAAATCAAAATTTTTATTTTTTCTTATTTTTATTGGAATATTTAAATTTTCAAAAAAATTTTCAGTATGGTTCCTTGATTTTTTTGCTTTAATCGTTGTTTTGCCTGGTGCATTCAATGCTGCTAACATTACTGCACTTTTACACTGAGCCGATCCTTTGTTTTCTAAATAGTTAATAGGTCTAATAAAATCTGAACCTTTAATATAAATAGGAATTTTGCTACTTTTTTTTGGAAAAAATGTTGCCCCAAATTTTTTAAGTGGGTCAATAATTCTTGTAAAATCTCTTTTTGATAAGCTTTTATCTCCTATTAATTTAATTTTTACTGGTGACCTAATAAGTAATGGCAAAATTAACCTTCCCAATGTACCAGAATTACCTGCGTTTAAAATAATATTTTTTTTATATTTAAAACCATTTACACCGTTTCCAAAAATTTCACATTTATTTCTGCTTAAATTTACTTTTATTCCTAACTTTTTAAGACATTTAATTGCACACAAAACATCCTCTGACATTAGCAAATTATACGCTGTAGATTTACCAATTGCCTGTGATGCAAATAAAGTCCACCTTATAGATATACTTTTGTCTGCATCAACGTTAATTTTTTGGGAAAAATTATTTATTTTATTTTCTATTTTTATTGGTTTCACAATTTTTTTTACTTAAATTTGAATGAGTCACCAAAATAAGCTGAACGAGCGTTTGAATTATTTATAAGTTCATTTGGTGTGCCTTTAGCAATTATTTTACAATTTGATAAGACTATAGCTACGTCAACACAATTTAGTAAATCTCTAGCTTGATGATCACAAATGCATATTCCCAAATTATTTTCAGCTTGCAAGTTTACAATAACTTCTTGTAACATTTTTATCGTCATAACATCTAAGGCTGCAAATGGTTCATCTAATAATAAAACTTTAGGATCCCCTAATAGCGCAAGAGCGATAACCAATTTTCTTTTTTGACCGCCACTTAGAAATTTAGCTTTTATATTTCTTACTGCATCTAATTCAAATCTTGATATTAATTGGTTTATTTTTGAATTCATATCATGTTGACTGTCAATTTGAATTTCGCCAATTGCTTTAAGATTTTCAATTAATGTTAGATCATGAAAGTATCCCCCATTTTGAGGTATCATTCCTATTTTAAACTTTTTAGTTCTTAAATATATTGGATATTCATTTACTTTAGTGCCATCAAGATGTATTGAGCCATAACTAGGATTAACCAATCCTGTAATTAAATTAAAAATTGAAGACTTACCTACTCCATTTGAGCCAAGCATCCCAAGTATTTCACCTCTATTAATGTCAAAGCTGATATCGTCAAGAATTTGCCGTTTACCATAGGAAAGAGAGATATTTTTAAGAGAGACTATTGGATTTTGTTTTTTGAATGATCTTATTCTAAATTTTTTTATAAGAGCCATTTTAATATTTAATCACTTTTACTTTTTTAGAAGTATCATCCATAAAAAATTTTGCATCCTTAGTTTTTAAATTAAATAATAATTTATCTGCTAAAAGCTTTATATCTTCGTTAATATAAATTAAATTATTATACATTAAAATGATATTTTTAATAAATAATAAATCTAAATTTTCCGAGCTAGCATCATGATTTAAGTATTTTAAATTAACATTTTGATAAAAACTGGTTTCATGATTTTTTTTATTATAGTCTGCAAATTTGGAAACAATTTTTATTGGAGCATGATTTTTTAAATAGGCAAAGGCAGTCACATTTGTCATTTTTATTACATTAGGCTTATCTACATAAATCTTCCCAAATTCTGCTATGATTTTATAGTTATTATTGTTGTCATCAATAAATGAATAATTAATATTTTTTATTACACTAGAGGTATCTTCATCTATTGAGGGCTTATCATCACTTTCTTTTATAATAGATTGATCTATTAAAACAATTTTCTTGTCTTTATTAAAGTAGAAATTAAATACCAACACTGCAATTGTTAATATCACTAGTAATAAAAAAATTTCTAATAAAAGCTTTTTTTTCATTAAGAAATATTCGCCTCAAGAATGTTATGAATATGAATAATTCCTATAGTTTTACTGTCTTTTTTGGATTTTTTTACACAAAGAGATGTTATTTTTTTTGTATTCATTATTTCCAATGCTTTTGCTGCCAATATGTCTTTTTCGACTGTTATTGGTTTTGAGGTCATAATATTTTTAACAAATAAATCTTTTAAGTTCTTATTTTTTTGTAGCGCTCTTCTAATTTGACCATCAGTAATTATACCAGATGTTTTTTTTAAATTGTTAATTGCAATCAAAACTCCTAGTTTTTTATTAGTAATAATTTTTAATGCATCTTTCATTTTAGTATTTTCTTTAATAAATGGTATTTTTTTTCCTGTTAACATTAAATCTTCAACAGTTTTAAGCTTAGCACCTAGACTACCAGAAGGATGAAATTTTTTAAATTCATCCTTTCCAAATTTTTTTATTTTCATTGTTGTAATTGCAAGAGCGTCTCCCAAGGCTAACTGAGTAATAGTTGAAGAAGTTGGTACAATATTTCCAGGCCCCGCTTCTTCTACTTCTGGCAATAAAACTTTAATATCTGAATTTTTATATAATAAAGAGTTTTTTTTAGATACAATTCCTATAAGTTTTATTTTTTTATGTCTATTTGCAAATTGAATTATATTTTTTAATTCTTTAGTTTCACCGCTATAACTTATTAATATTAATAAATCGTTTGAGCTGATTTGTCCTAAGTCACCATGTGAGCAAGAGCTTGCATCTACATAAAAAGATGGAGTTCCAACTGAAGATAAAGTGGATGCTATTTTTTTTGCGATTATTCCAGATTTACCAACGCCTGAAACTATGACTTTACCATTTTTACAATTTAAAATTTCCTGAACTGCTTTATCAAAAGATCCTTGTATACTTTTTTTTAATTTTTTAAGTGATTTGATTTCAGTTTCAATTACACGCTTTCCAATAAATTTAAATTTATTTTTATCCATTAATGTGACCAAATATCATCTTTAAAAAGCGCCAAATCTAAATCTACTCTTGTTTTCATAAATTTTATAACATCATCGTATAAATGTTTACGACTTTCTCTTATCAATATTTTGTTTAGTGAGTTGTGGATTTGATGAAGGTAAATTACATCATTTGCACAGTATTGTAACTGTTTTTGACTTAAATCTCCTCCAAAGTCAGAACTTTGATACTGTTTACTTATATCTATGCCGATAAACTCTTTAATTAAATCTTTAAGAGAATGCTTATCACTATAACCTCTTGCTAATTTTGATTGTATTTTTGTATCTTCAATATTTTCCACATCTACCTTTAGATAATGTTTTATAAAATTCAAATCTGCTCTTAAAAAATGACCAATTTTTTGAATATTTTTGTCCTTAAGCACTTTTTTCAATTGAGGAGCATTGTAAGTTTTTCTGTCGAACTGAATAATGTGAGCATCATTCTTTCCAGTTGATATTTGAATTAAACAAAGTTTATCTTTCAAAGGATTCAGGCCACCAAATTCCCCATCTATTGCAATCGATTTGCCTAAATTTAAATCTTCTGGTAGATCATCTTTATGAAGTTTAATATCAATATCCATAATATAAAGAATATATATAAGCAACAATCTAATATATGAAGTCAAAAATTGTAATTTTTGGGGCCTCAGGTCAAATTGGTAAGAGTTTAATACGTAAACTTACAAAATCTAATTATAGAGTGGTAGCAATTACAAGAAATATTCATCAAAAAGGTTATGTTTTAAAAACCCAATCTAATTCTGGCTATCTCGAAATTATAGAGACAAGTATTTTTGATGAAAAAAAAGTTCAGGAAATTTTAAAAGATTCAGATATTTGTGTAAATTTAATAGGTATTTTATTTGAAAAAGGAAAAATAAATACTTTTGAAAACATTCATCAGAATTTTCCACTGATGTTAGCAAAGTTATGTAAAAAAAATAATATTAAACATTTAGTACATATTTCTGCATTGGGTATCGACAAAGCTATAGATTCAACGTATGCCTCTAGCAAGCTTATTGGGGAAAAAAATATAAAAAATAATTTTGAAAATTATACTATTTTGCGACCATCTATTGTTTATTCAAGAGAAGACTCTTTCACTACAAGTTTTATGTCTCTACTTAGTCTATTGCCTTTTTTCCCACTTTATTATGGTGGAAAAACCCTTTTTACACCAATACACTGTTCGGATTTAACAAAAATCATTTTTGCAATAATTAGTAAAGAAATTAAAAATCTTACCATTGATTGTATTGGACCAGAAAAAATTTCTCTTAAAGATATTATTAGAATATTGCTAAAATTAATTTCAAAAAATAGAGCTTTAATCCCTTTACCGATATCTTTAGCTAAGTTTTCTGCATTATTTTTTGAAAAGTTTCCAAAACCTTTAATCACTTTAGATCAACTAAAACTTTTAAAATATGATAACGTATCTAATGGTAGTTTTAAAAATAACTTTGATTTAAATATACCTAGTGAATTAAAATTTGAAAACGAAGTTAGTAAGTATTGTTATATGTGGAGAAAAGAAGGACAATATTCTAAAGAGGAATATAAAATTGAAGATAAAGTCTAGTTTATTATGTTAAATTATTTAATTTTTATAATTATAGCTTTTATATTAATATTCATAATTTATATTGGAGGAAAAGGGTTGAGTAGAGGTATAGAGGCAAAATCAAAACTTAAAGAAGAAAAAAATAAAAATATAAAAAATTCAAATATTTATAATGATATAAAAAAACTTACTGATTTGAAAAGTAAAAACCTAATTTCAGAAAAAGAATTTGAAAAAGCAAAAAAAAAATTATTAAAATAAATTAGGCAGATTTTATTTTTTTATCAACATAATGAGGAATATCCTCTTCTTTATCTGTACCATCATCTTTTTTACCTTTCGGTTGAAATACAATCATTAAATGTAATGGACAGTAACTAAATTTATCTACAGATTTTCGACCACAAAATCTTGCGTCACTTTCGTTAGGATGTTTATCGTGATCCATATATTTGCAAGTTTCTTCTGTTAACTCCTCCAAAGTCAGATTTTTTGCTGGCTCAAAGTCTTGAGATAATAATAATGATTTAAATTTTGATCTTCTACTTTTCCTTCCAACTTGAATATTTTCTGATGTAATTCCTAATTGATTATTTGAGTTTCTTTTAGCAGAACTTTTGTTTCTAATTTTAGCTGATAAATTTAATCTATGTGCTTTACCAATTACTGCATTTCGAGTAATTCCACCAATTATTTCAGCTATTTGGCTTGCAGTGTTGCCTTTTCCCCATAATTCTTTTAATTTTGATATTTTTTCCTCGGTCCAGCTCATTTTATTACCTTATATAGTGTTAGAATTAATTCTATAACTATATGTAGTGAGCATATGTTATTACTTATTTCAAGTAATTTTTCACTTTTTTTCACATTTTCTAAAAAAAAAGTTAAAGAGTAATTACTTATGGTTGAAATAAACAAAAAAAAATACGAGATCGGTGTTAGAAGGTTTAACGCAGTTAATTGGGTCGGTGCATTCAATCTTTATAAAAAAGAAACATTAAGATTTCTTATAGTATTTGGACAAACTCTTTTTGGACCTATTGTTACCTCTGTTTTATTTCTTTTAGTTATTTCTTTAGCTTTTGGAGAAGAAAGAGCAAATGTGCTTGGAGTTTCTTATATACAATTTTTGGCACCAGGGTTAATAGTTATGCAAGTAATACAACAATCTTTTGCTCACTCTTCTTCATCTTTAATAATGGGAAAAATGATGGGCACAATCTCAGATATAGTATCAAGTCCTCTAAATTCTGCTGAGGTAACTCTTGCAATTATTTTAGCTTCTGTAACAAGAGGTATAATAATATCATCAATATCAATTTTAGTATTTTATTTTGCAATAGATTTAAGGGTTTACAGTTTTAGTATTTTAATTTTGTATCTTTTTATAGGTTCATTTTTGTTGGGTGCTGCTGGATTTATAGCAGGAATTCATTGTGAGAAATTTGATCATATGGCTACTATTACAAATTTTTTTATTGTCCCACTGTCATTTTTATCTGGGACTTTTTATTCAATTGAAAAATTACCAATAATTTTACAAAAAATAAGTTTATTTAATCCTTTTTTTCATATTATTGATGGTTTTAGATATGCCGTTATAGGAAATTCAGATGGACCAATATTTTTTGGTTTTATATATTTATTGCTTTTAAGCTTTTTGTTATGGATAGTATGTTTTTATTTATATAAAAAAGGTTATAAAATTAAATCTTAAAATGACCTATTTAGCAAATAATTATAATAGAAGAAAGATATCATTTAAAAGAGGTAAAGGTAGTTATCTATATTCTACAAATGGTAAAAAATATTTAGATTTTGTTCAAGGTATAGCTGTAAATTCTCTTGGTCATTCAAATTTATATTTAATAAAAGAACTTAATAAACAATCTAAAAAATTGTGGCATATTTCGAATGCCTTCACGATACCAGAGGGTGAAAAACTTGCAAAAAGACTAGTTAAAAAAACATTTGCAGAATCAGTTATTTTTCAAAATAGTGGAGCAGAAGCCACTGAAGCTGCAATTAAAGTTGCCAGAAAATATTTCCATTCTATTGGTAAACCAAAAAAAAATAGAATTTTATGCATAAAAAATTCATTTCATGGAAGAACACTGGCTACTATATTTGCAAGTGGTTCAAAAAAAATGACCAAGGGTTTTGGTCCAAAAGTTTCAGGATTTGATCATTTTGAATTTGGTGACCATAAATCGCTTGAAAAAAAAATAACTAAAAACACAGCGGCAATTTTAGTTGAACCAATACTTGGTGAGGGAGGAATTAAAGTCATACCTAAATGGTGTTTGAAAGGTTTAAGAAAAATATGTGATAAGAAAAAAATTCTGTTGATACTTGATGAAGTTCAATGCGGAATCGGTAGAAGTGGAAAATTTTTTGCTTTTGAATATGCAAAGGTTAGACCAGATATTGTTCCTATCGCTAAAGGAATAGGCGGGGGCTTTCCAATTGGAGCAGTATTAATGAGTAAAAAAGTCTCTAAATGTATGGTTCCAGGATCTCATGGCTCAACATTTGGAGGAAATCCTCTTGCAATGAGTATCGGTAATGCAGTATTAGACCAAATTTTTAAAAAAGGTTTTTTAAATAATGTGAGAAAAAATTCTCTTTTACTTATTGATGGACTCAAAAAAATTCAAAAGGATTACCCTAGTGTCATTAAGGAAGTGAGAGGCTTAGGTTTTTTATTAGGATTACAGCTTTTTAAAGATCAATCAAAATTTATAGACAAACTCCTTGAAAATAAAATGTTAACAATAAGAGCTAGTGAAAATGTAGTAAGAATTTTACCACCATTAAACGTAAGTAAAAAAGAGATATATATTGCTTTAAAAATAATTAGAAAAGTTTGTGAGTATATAAAATAAAAAAAATGAAAAATTTTATCAACTTAAAAGATATTTCACATAATGATTTAAGAAAAATCTTAAAAGACTCTAAAAAAAGAAAAAAAAAAAGAAAAAACTTTAATTCTCTAGATTTAGATTGGGATAAACCGCTTAAAGGCAAACTTCTTATTCAAATGTTTGAAAAATCAAGTCTTAGAACAAGATTGAGTTTTTATCTTGCAATGAGACAGTTAGGAGGTGGAGTACAAAATCTAAGAAAAGATGAGCTACATTTAGGCCAAGGAGGTGAAACTATCAAAGATACAGCTAAAATTATTTCAATTCATGGTGATATATTTATGTTGAGAACAGATTCAGAAAAGAAACTTTTAGAGTTTAAAAATAATTTGGAAATACCATTAATCAATGGTTTAAGCCCAGAGTCGCATCCTGCTCAAGTTTTGTCAGATATTTTTACGATAGAAGAAATTAAAAAGAAAAAAATTTCAAATTTAAAAATTTGTTGGATCGGAGATGCAAATAATGTTTTGAATAGCCTCATTGAAGCTTCTATCAAATTTTCTTTTAAATTAAGTATTGCATCTCCTAAAAATTACCATCCAAGTAAAAAATTTATTCAATTAATTAATCATAATAGAAAATTAATTAGTATTTTTGCTGATCCAAAGAAAGCAATTGTAAACGCCGATGTAGTTATGACTGATAAATTTGTAAGTCTAAATGATAAAGTTGATCAAAAAAAGAAAAAAAAAAGTTTCAAAGGATTTCAAGTAAACAGAAGTCTTACTAAAAGAGCAAAAAAAAATTTTATTTTTCTTCATTGTCTTCCAGCTAATAGAGGTGAAGAAGTGTCTAATGAAATTATTGATGGATCTAATTCAGTAGTTTGGAAACAAGCAGAGAACAGATTTCACGTTCAAAAATCTATACTACTTTATTGTTTTAAAAAATTAAGGTAAAGTAATGGGTTCATCTCCATTCGCATTTAGATAAAGAATTACTGACGCTCTATCTTCCTCTTTTTTTAATCCAGCAAATCCCATTTTGTTTCCTTTTATCCATTTAGCTGGTTTTAAAAGAAAGCCATTTAACTCTTCAACACTCCACTGTTTTCCATATGCAACTAATGATTTGGAATATTTATAGCCTGTAACTCCCGCCACATCTCTACCAACCACAGAGTATAAAGCTGGACCAATATTATTTTTACCACCTTTTTTTATACTATGGCAGGCTGCACATTTTTTAAAAACTGATTTTCCTTGCTCAACACTTGCTGATGCAAAAAAGGCTTGAAGATCTAGTTGAGAGCCTCCATCTGTCACACTAGCCGTCATAGTAGTATCTAAATCTACCTTATAACCTGATACAGTCGGCTGATCTACTTTGAAAAGTAAGTCTGAAATTCTATCAAGGCCCAGTACTACCACTACAGTAAGGATAATTGCTGCAACTATTTTATTAAATTCGAACGAATCCATTTTCTTTTATTTTTAAGATATAACATGATAATTATAAAAAAATATAAGTTTAGTTAAATAATTTGCGTCTGTTGGACGCACGATATATTAAGAAGAAATGTCCAAAACACTAATTCTAATACCTTCTAGATTGTCTGCTGCAAGACTCCCTGGAAAACCATTGCTAGAAATAAATGGCATTCCAATGATTTTACACGTTGTAAAAAAAGCTCTCTCAACAAAAATAGGTAGAGTAATAGTTGCAACTGAAGACAAAGAGATTTTTGATGTGGTTAAAGAAAGTGGAAACGAAGTACTCATGACAGGTTCACATCACAAAACAGGAACAGATAGAATATATGAAGCGTTAACAAAACTTAAGTTTTATGAAACAGAATATATAATTAATTTACAAGGTGATGAGCCATTAGTTAATCCCGAAGATATAATCAATTTAAATCATTTAGTAGTCAAAAGTAATTGCGAACTTGGAACAATGGCAAGTAAACTAAAAAAAAAAGAGGATATCGAAAATCAGAATATTGTTAAGGTAACAACTGAAAAAGAATTAACTAAAAATAATTTAATTAAAGCAAATAATTTTGTTAGAAAGATAGATATTTCAAATCAAATTAATTTTTATCATCATATAGGCATATATCAATTTAAAGTTTCAACATTAAAACAATTTGTGATGTTGCCTCAAAGTATAAATGAAAAGAAAAATAATTTAGAGCAGTTGAGAGCTTTAGATAATGATATTGATATTAATGTAGTTTTAGCTGGGTCACATTTTAAAGGTGTAGATACTAAAGAAGATTATCTAGATATGAAAAAAATAATGGAATACAATAAAGTATGAAAATTTTATATCAAGGTTTTCCAGGTGCTTACTCTCATTTAGCGGCTCAAGAGGTTTTTCCAGAAATTGAAGTAATACCTTGTAATACTTTTGAAGATTGTTTCAAATTATGTGTTGAGAACAGCGAGTATAATTGCATTATTCCTGTTGAAAATTCGATAGCAGGTAGAGTCGCTGATACACAATATTTAATGAACAAATATAAATTACAAATTTTTGCGGAACACTTTCAACTAGTTTCCCACAATCTTATTGCAAATAAGAACACAGTTTTAAGTAAAATAAAGAGTGTTCGTTCACATTCACAAGCTATTTCTCAGTGTCAAAAAATTATTAGCAAATATAAGTTTTCTACAATTATTGCAGCAGATACAGCTGGTAGTGCTAAATATTTAAGTGAAAATAAAAATGTCAGTGAAGCAGCAATAGCTTCATCTTTAGCAGCAAAAATATATAATTTAAAAATTTTAAAGAAAAATATAGAAGATGAAACTGGAAACGTAACTAGATTCTTGATTATGGGTAAAAAAAAATCTCAACCTAATTATGATAAGAAAAAATATATCACTAGTTGTATTTTTAAAGTTAAAAATAAGCCAGCAGCTCTTTATAAATGCTTAGGTGGCTTTGCAACTAATAATGTAAATTTAAGCAAATTAGAAAGTTTTTCCGATAAAAATTCATTTGAGCAATATTTATTTATCTGCGATATTTATGGACATATAGAGGATCCAAAAGTTCAAAAATCTCTTGAAGAATTGGGATTCCATACAGTTAGTTTAGATATTCTGGGTGTTTACGAAGCAAGTAATTTTAGAAAAATTAAATAATTTACATTTTTCTTGTAGAATTAAAACTATTTCAGTTTAAAATACATATGGAGGCCAGTCAGGTGGCAGTAACATGAACTCCCCTAGAATCGAAAGATAGCAAGGGTAATGATTATTTTTCAGGTTGGTTGGTCTCCTTAAAAAAATGAACAAAGAAAAACAAGTATTAGCACTCAAATATAGACCTCAAAATTTTGAGGATCTAATTGGACAAGATGTCGTTGCGGAAACTATTTCTAAGGCAATTAAGCAAAACAAAGTTTCAAACGCTTATTTGTTCACAGGAATTAGGGGAGTGGGTAAAACAACAATAGCCAGAGTTTTAGCCAAATCTCTCAATTGTACAGCAAGAATTGAAAATCAATGTACAGAAAAATGTGAAAACTGTGATGCAATAACTAATTCAAATCACATTGATGTTTTAGAAATTGATGCAGCGAGTAAAACCGGAATTGATGACGTTAGAGAATTAATTGAATTTTCAAGATACGGCCCAACCTCAGCAAAATATAAAATCTTCATTATCGATGAAGTTCACATGTTAAGTAAACAAGCATTTAATGCTTTATTAAAAACATTGGAAGAACCACCTGAATATCTTAAATTTATATTCGCCACAACTGAGGTAAAAAAAATTCCAGTAACAGTTTTATCAAGATGCACTAGATTTGATCTTTCAAGAGTTAAGTCGGATGAATTATTTACGTTTATTAAAAGTGTTTCTAAAAAAGAAAATGGCAATATATCTGATGATGTAATAAAACTTATTGTAAGAATTTCAGAAGGGTCAGTGAGAGATGCGTTATCATTATTAGATAGAGCATTAATATCTTCAGATGATAATAATAAATTAGATATCAAAGAAGCACAAAAAATATTTGGGTATTTTGATAAAACTAACTTAATAGAGTTATTTGAATATTTATTTTCTGGAAACGAAAATAAAGTAATTGATATCTATAGATCTATTTATAATCAAGGTGTAGATCCCAAAATTTTTCTTAATGATTTTTTAGAAATACTTTACTATTTAAAAAATATTTCTTTCATAGATAAAAATGGAAATAATTTTAATCTAAACAATGATGATCATGATAAAATTGTAAAGATTGCTGAGAGCTTAGAAAGCTCGACTTTGTTGTTATTTTGGCAATTTACAATTAAAACCTTGAGCGAAATAGAGATTGTATCTGATCCTAATATATCCTTAGAAATGTTTTTAATAAGACTTCTTTACGTAAGAAAAAAAATTGACTCGGATGATCTGTTAATCAGTAATGAAAAGAATACTATGATTGAAACAGATAATAAAATTAATGCAGTTACAAAAAAAGCGTTACCAGAGACAAAAACTGTAGAAAATTCCAATACAACAATTGGACAAATTAAAAATGTTGTCCAAGAAAAAAAGATTAATGAAAGCTTAATTAAAATTGACACATTCGATAATTTAGTAAAGACGTGTATTGAAAAAAAAGAATTAAAGTTGAAATATGAATTAGAAAACAATGTGAGTCTAGTTAGTTTTGAAATTCCTAGAATTGAAATTTCGTTTAATGAAAATCTAGATAAAAACTTTGTAAAAGATATATCTTCCAAGCTTTATGAATGGACTAATCAAAGATGGATTATATCATTTTCAAAACTTCAAGGTGATATGCCAATTACAAAAATGAAATCTTTTAAAAGAAATAAAATTTTAGAGGAGGCAAAAGATTCTGAAATTTATAAAAAATTTCTTGAAAGCTTTTCAGATGCTGATCTAATATCAAAAAAAAATATAGGAAATGAAAATGACTGATTTTTCTAAAATAATAAATAAAGCAAAAGAAATGGAAAGCAAAATGAGAGAAAGTCAGGAAAAAATTAAAAGTATTACTGCAACAGGTGTTTCTGGTTCAAATTCTGTCAGAGTAACAATCAATGGGGAGTGGGAAATGGTCAAGCTAGAACTGTCTGATGAAACTCTTAAAGAGGATAAAATGATTATTGAAGATTTAATTGTAGCTGCTTACAATAATGCAAAAGCACAATTAAAATCAAAAACAAAAGACGAAATATCAAAAGCTGCTGGTGGATTTGATCTATCAAGTATAAAATGGCCATTGTAAAGTATGGATAACATTACTGAATTAGATAATTTAATAAAATTAATATCAAGACTTCCTGGCCTAGGACCTAAATCTGCAAAAAGAATTATTTTAAAGTTAATTAATAATAGAGAAGAAATTATGTTGCCAATGAGCAACGTATTGTCAGAAATTTACAAAAATGTTTCTAGATGTCAAAATTGTGGAATGTTAAAATCAAATTTAAAAGGGTGTAATAATTGTGAAGACACTAATAACTCTTATAATAAAATTTGTGTTGTTGAAAATATTTCAGATCAATGGAGCATAGAAAACTCAAGCATTTATAAAGGCTACTTCCATATTTTAGGTGGCACAATATCTTCTTCAAATGACAATAGGAGTGAAGATTTGTTAATACAGTCATTAGTTGATAGAGTTAAAAGAGATTCAATAGAAGAGGTTATTATTGCCACAAGTGCAACAATTGAGGGGCAAACAACTGCTTTTTATATTCAAGATAGTTTAAGGGAAACTGGGGTAAAAATTTCCAAATTAGCTCAAGGATTGCCAGTAGGGGGTGAAATTGAAAATTTAGATGATGGAACATTGTTATCAGCTTTCAAAAATAGAAAAGAGATAGAAAGTTAAGTTAGAGTATTTAAGCTTTTTTAATTAATCTGTTTAAATGTAATATTGGTTCGGTGTATCCGTTTGGACTGGACTCAGCATGAAAAATTAAGTCACACGCAGCTTTAAAAGCAATAGACTTATCATAATTAGGAGACATATTTGTATAATTAGGATCATTTTTATTTTGCCTATCAACTACCTTGGCCATTTTTTTTAAAATTTCCAAAACTCTTTTCTTGCTGCAAATTCCATGTTTTATCCAATTACCAATATGTTGTGAGGATATTCTTAATGTTGCTCGATCCTCCATGAGCTCTATATCATTTATATCAGGAACTTTTGAGCATCCAACTGATTGATCAATCCATCTTACAACATAACCCAAGATACTCTGTGCTGAATTAGAAATTTCTACATTAATTTCATCAATTGACCAATTAGGTCTATCAGCAATTGGAATAGTTAATAAATCTTTCCTATTAGATAAATTATTTTTTTCAATAATTTTTTTGTGAACTCCAAAAACATCAACTTCATGATAATGCAAAGAATGAAGTGCAGCTGCAGTAGGGCTTGGTACCCAAGCACAATTTGCACCCGATAATGGATGAGAAATCTTTTCCTTCATCATTTCAGCCATCAAATCTGGCATAGCAAACATACCTTTTCCTATTTGAGCAACTCCTGAAAAACCACATTTTAAACCAACTTCTACATTATTATTTTCGTACGCCTGTATCCATTTTGTTTTTTTCATTTCCCCTTTTTTGATCATTGGACCAGCATTATTACTTGTATGTATTTCATCACCTGTTCTGTCAAGAAAGCCAGTATTTTGAAATACTATTCTATCTTTCAAAGCTCTAACACATTCTTTTAAATTTATAGAGGTACGTCTTTCTTCATCCATTAATCCAATTTTAATTGTATTTTTTTCTAACTTAAGCAAATTCTCAACGTGGTCAAAAATCTCATTTGTGAAACTACATTCATCTGGGCCATGCATTTTAGGTTTTACAATATAAACAGATCCATTTTTTGAATTTCTTCTTTTCTTTAAATCATGAAGTGCACACGTAACTGTGATAAACGAATCCATTATTCCTTCAGGTATTTCAGACCCATCTTTTAAAAGTATTGCAGAATTAGTCATTAGATGACCTACATTTCTGCACAATAACAATGATCTTCCATTTAGCCTAAATTCTTCTCCATTTGGTGATGTATATTTACGGTCTGGATTAAGCTTTCTTACATAAATTTTACCTGATTTAACAAAGCTAGTTTGTAAACTGCCTTTCATAAGACCTAACCAATTTCTATATCCCAACACTTTATCTTCAGCATCAACCGCAGCAACCGAATCTTCATGATCACAAATTGTTGTAACTGCAGACTCAACTATGATGTCACTTATTCCAGCTGGGTCACTCTTTGCACTGAATGCGTTAGGATTAATTATAATTTCAATATGTAGATTATTATTTTTTAAAATTATGGCTCCTGGTTTTTCTGGATTTCCTCTGTAACCTACAAATTTTTCTTTATTTTTAAGTTTAGATTTATTTTTATATGTAAATAAATTTAAATCTTTTCCATTAATTTCAATCTTATTAACGTTTTTCCAGCTATCAGGTTCGATAGAAAAATATTTATCTAAAAAATTTTTAGTATATTTTATTACCTCTAAACCTCTTTCTGGGTCATATCTCTCGCTACCAGACTCTTCAGATTCTATAATATTACTTCCGTACAAGCTATCATAAAGGCTTACCCATCTTGCATTTGCTGCATTTAAAATAAATCTTGCATTTGAAACAGGACAGACAAGTTGAGGTGCACAAATACTTGAAATCTCCTCATCAACATTTTTTGTAACAATTTTAAAGTCTTTTCCTTCATTCTTTAAATAATCAATTTCATATAAAAACTTTTCGTATTCTGATGGATTAAAAGTTTTTGATTTATTATCTTTATGCCAACTATCAATTTTTTGTTGTAATTTTTCCCTTCTTTCTAAAAGTAATTTATTTTTTGGTGTCAAAATATGCACTGCTGTGTCAAAACCATCCCAGAATTCATTTATACCAATATCAGTTGCTGGCAGTACCTCAGTATTTACAAAATCAAACAGTTTTTCTGATATTGTTAAATTTTTAATTTTTACGTATTCTTCTCTCATTTAATAAAAATATTATAACATTTTATTGCCTTTATTTTAAAATATTACAATAGAAATTGTATGAAAAATTATTTAGATTTTGAAAAAAATATTGAAAAACTTGAAGATGACCTAAAAAATCTAAGGGATCCTTTTCAAAATCAAGGCATATCTAAAGTAGAGACAGAAAAAATTTCAAATATTCAAAGCGAAATTGATCTTAAACTAAAGGAGATCTATCAAAACTTAAATCCGTGGGAAAAAACACAGGTTGCAAGACACGAAGATAGACCTAAATCTAGTTTTTTTATAAATAAACTATTTGAGGATTTTGTTCCTCTAGAAGGAGATAGGTTTTTTTCAGAGGATAAGTCTGTAACAACAGGTTTTGCAAGATTTAATAACAGCTCAGTTTTAATTATTGGACAAGAAAAAGGTGAAGATTTAAACACAAGAATAGAAAAAAATTTTGGAATGATGAGGCCCGAAGGATATAGAAAATCAATTAGGCTCATGAAATTAGCTGATAAATTTAATATTCCAATAATTATATTTATTGATACACCTGGAGCATACCCTGGGGCAGGGGCAGAAGAAAGAGGTCAAGCAGAGGCAATTGCTAGAAGTATTCAATGCAGTATGGAAATTAAAGTTCCAACTATTTCAATTATAATTGGAGAAGGAGGGTCAGGAGGAGCGATTGCATTAGCATCTTCAAATAGAGTTCTTATGTTTGAGAATGCAATTTATTCTGTAATTTCTCCTGAAGGATGTGCGACTATACTTTGGAGAGATCCCAGCAAAACACTTCAAGCTGCCAAAGCGATGAAGCTTTCTGCAGATGATTTATTAAGCTTGGGCATTATAGATGAAAAAATTTCAGAACCGATTGGTGGTGCTCATCGAAACAGAGATGAGATACTTAAGAATGTTAAAATATCTTTAGAAAAAAATCTCTCTGATTTATTAAAAATGAGTAGGGAAGAAATTTTTCAAGATAGAAAAAATAAATTTCTTAACATAGGTAGACAAAAAGGTTTCCAGGGAAAAACTCATAACTCTCAAAATTTAGTAATGAAAAATAATTTATATTATGATTATTTGAGCTTGTTAAAAAAATATAGACTTCCTATAATTTTAGTTTTGATTTTTTTATTTGTAATTTTTTTATTATAAAGCTCCGTGGCAAAATTTAAATTTTTTTCCTGACCCACAATAGCACTTTTCATTTCTTCTAATTTTTTTTGGAATATTATTATCATAATTCCTATTAGTTTTTTCTGCTTGGCTTTTTTCTACTACAGTTAAATTTATTAAGATAGTAATCAAATCTAATTTTAATTTTTCTAGAAGATTAGTAAATAAATCGAATGCTTCTTTTTTATATTCTACTAATGGATCACGCTGACCATAGGATCTTAATCCAATAACCTGTCTTAATTGTTCAAGATATTGAATATGTGACTTCCAATTATTATCTATAATTTGTAATAAGATTCGTTTTTCAATTTCTTCAGCATTATCCACTCCTAGTAATTTAATTCTTTCTTCTCTCTTTTCTTTAAATTTTTTCAAGATTAAATTTGTAAATTTGTTATTATCACTATCAACAAGTTTCTTTTGCTCTTCTTCATCAAAGCTTTTACCAAATATAGATTTGATTTTACTTTCAAAATTATTTTCTTTACTACCAGATAATAATTTTTGTTTATCATCTGACAAATTTTTTATTATTTCATCTAAGAATTTTTCTGAATAACTATATATATTTTTATTTGTAAAAATCTCAGATCTTTGTCCAAAAATTACTTGCCGTTGATCGTTTAAAACATTATCAAATTTTAGTAGTGTTTTTCTTATGTCGAAGTTTCTTGATTCAACCTTTTGTTGTGCTCTTTCTAAAGCTTTATTAATCCATGGATGGTCTATACTTTCACCATCCTTAAGTCCCAGTTTTTCTAGCATTTTATTCATAGAATCTGAACCAAAAATTCTCATTAGATCATCTTCTAAACTCACGTAAAAAATAGAACTTCCTTCATCTCCCTGTCTACCCGATCTTCCTCTTGCTTGATTATCAACTCTTCGAGACTCCATTCTTTCAGTTCCCAGAACAAACAAGCCCCCTAAGGATTTTATTTTATTTTTTATTATATCTGGAATATTCGTTTCTTCTTTTTTTCCACCAAGCTGAATATCAACTCCTCTTCCCGATATACTTGTAGTTATAATTACAGAATTTTCTTTACCTGCATTAGCAATAATTTCTGCCTCTTTTTCATGATTTTTTGCATTTAATACAGTATGAATAATTTTTTTTTCTTTTAAAAGTTGAGAGTAAACTTCTGATTTATTAATACTTGATGTAAAAATTAGTATTGGTTGACCTTTTTCATTTAATTCTTCTATTTTTTTTACGATCGCATAATTTTTTTCTTTTTCTGTTCTAAAGATTTGATCATTCCAATCTTTTCTTATCATTTTCTTATTTGTTGGTAAGCTAACAACATTTAGATTGTAAATTTCAAAAAATTCTTCAGACTCTGTCTGTGCTGTTCCAGTACAACCAGTTAACTTTTGATACATTTTAAAGTAATTTTGATATGTGGTGGAAGCAAGAGTTTGATTTTCAATTTGAATTGAAATATTCTCTTTTGCTTCTAAAGCTTGATGAAGTCCATCACCATATCTCCTTCCCTCTAAAATTCTTCCAGTAAGTTCATCAATTATTTTCAATGTATCATCCTGCACAATATAATCTTTGCCATTTTTAAATAAATGAGCAGCTCTAAGGGATTGATTAACTAAATGAACTAATCCTAAGTTTTCAGGATCATAGAAATTATTATTTTTTAATACTCCCAATGATGAAAGTAAATTTTCAATCCTATCGATACCTTTATTAGTTAAAAGAGTATTTTTCTCCTTTTCATCAATTTCATAATCCTCTTTAGAAAGTGTTCTTACAATTTTTTCTACCGACTTATATTGCTCTGATCTATTTTCTGCAGCTCCTGATATTATTAGTGGTGTTCTTGCTTCATCAATTAAACATGAATCTATTTCATCTACAATTGCAAATTCATGGCCTCTTTGAACTATTTCAGATGCAGAGTATTTCATATTATCTCTTAGGTAATCAAATCCTAATTCACTATTAGTTGCATAAGTTATATCACAATTATAATTAACTTTTCTTTCGGCATCGCTTTGATCATTATTTATAAAACCTGCACTTAACCCTAAGAAATTGTAAATTTTGCTCATATTAAAACAATCTCTTTTAGCTAAATAATCATTTACCGTCACAACATGTACTCCTTTATTTTTAAGCGCATTTAAATATGCAGCCAAGGTAATAGTTAAAGTTTTACCCTCTCCAGTTTTCATTTCTGCAATTTTTCCCTCATGGAGCACAACCCCTCCCATAATTTGGACATCAAAATGTCTTTCCCCCAAAACTCTTTTTGAAGCCTCTCTTACTAGAGCAAAAGCCTCTGGTAGAATAAGAGTAATGCTCTCATTATTTTTTAGTCTTTCTTTAAGTTGTTTTGTTTTTTGATGAAATTCCTCATCTTTTAAATTTTTACAAGATTGTTCTAAATTATTTACATTAGATACAATTTTTTTCAGTCTATCAATTTCCCTTTGGTTGGGAGATTTTATTATTTTTGATAATAAATTTAAGGGGTTCAACATTTATATATTTCTTTTATAATATTAAAATATTAGATAGATATAAGTATAATTTTTTTTTTTTAAACACTATGGCAATTAACATAAAAAATTTCCTTTTTTCTCAATCTAAAAACTCTAAAATTAGAGATTTCCAAGATTTAGATCATATAGATGGCCTAGCTATAGGTGCAATTTCTGCCAAATTATACAAATATGAGAGAGATGATGTGGTAATTTTTTATTTTAGAGATGGGGCAAATTATGCTTCAGTTTACACACAATCAAAAATTTTCTCAGAAAATATAAAATGGAATCTAAAAATAAAGGGAAATAGCATCAAGGCTCTTTTTGTTAACACAAGAAATGCATGCGCATTTTTAGGAAAACAGGGACTTCAAGCTATAGAGACTATCGCAAAAGATTTATCTGAACAATTAACTAAAAAAATGAAAATAGATGATGAGAAACCTAGCAAAGTTAGATCTAATGAGATTATTTTTGGTTGCACTGGAACAATAGGTGAAACATTTCCACTTGAAAAAATAAGAAAATCAATTCCAAACTTATTAAGTAAGATTAAGTATACACAAAATAAATATCTCTGGATAAAAGCTGCCTTAGGAATAATGACAACTGATACTGTACCCAAAATGGCAATGACTGAATGTAAAATTGGAACATCAAATATCAAAATATACGGTGTAGCAAAAGGCTCTGGTATGATCTATCCAAACATGGCAACAACACTAGGTTATATTTTTACTGATGGAAATATACCATCTTCAATATTAAAAAAATTATTAAAAAAAAATATTGAAACAACTTTTAACGCTATAAGTGTTGATTCAGATACAAGCACAAATGACATGGTATCAATATTTGCAACTAAGAAAGCAAATCATATTAAAGTAAAAAATATAAATGATAAAAATTTGAAAAGCTTTGACGAGTCTCTCAATTTAGTTTTATTAGAATTAGCTAAAAAGGTTGCTTTTGATGGAGAGGGTGCATCTAAATTTGTTCAAATAGATGTTTTAAATACTAAAAATGTTAAAGACGCAAAAAAAATTGCTTTTTCAATAGCTAATTCTCCACTAGTTAAAACAGCTATAGCTGGAGAAGATCCTAATTGGGGACGGGTTGTTATGGCAATTGGTAAAGCATATGTCAATCTTAATGTAAATAAACTAGAAATTAAATTTGGAAAATTAAAAGTAGTTGAAAGAGGTTTAATCTCAAAAAATTATAATGAGGATTTGTTAAAAGAATATATGAGCAGTAAAAATATAAATATTACTGTAGAAATAAATTCTGGAAAAAAAAGTTTTACAACGTACACAACCGATCTAACAAAGAAGTATATTGAAATTAATGCCGATTATAGAAGCTAGAATATAGATTTTTTAAGGATAGTTATTAGATAAAAAGAAATGATTAAATATAACCTTCAATGTAAAAAGTGCAGCAAAAAATTCGACAGCTGGTTTTCGTCATCTATTGAGTATGAAAAGCTTAATAAAACTAAACAATTAAATTGTATTTATTGTAATTCTACAAAAGTTGAAAAGACTCTTATGTCTCCTAATATTAATAGTTCAAAAAGCAAAAATAATTTATTAATAAATGATAGTAAATCAAAAAATATAAAGAAGAAAATCAAAGATTATCAAAGGTTCATTAAAAAAAATTTTGATTATGTTGGTGAAAATTTCTCTTATAAAGCCAGATCTCTACATTATAAAAATGAAAAAAGTTCTAAAGGCATTTATGGCAATGCGTCACAGAAAGAAATCCTAGAATTAAAAGAAGAAGGAATTAATACTGAAATTATTCCATGGTTTGAGGATAAGGAAAATTAATTTTTTTCAAACATTGAAATATAGTTAACCGACAAATCTTTTGTTAGCATCCATTGATTTTTTAGCATGTCAAACTTCATGCCATCTATTTTTTTTTCCCTAAGATTATTTTTTTCTGATAAAGTATTTAAATATTGGGGTGTAACAAATTTCTCCCACTCATGAGTGCCTATTGGTAACCACCTTAAAATATATTCTGCTCCTACTATTGCAAATATATAGGATTTTAAAGTTTTATTTAATGTTGCAACAAACATAATACCATTTTTTTTTAAATGGTTTGAGCTCTCTTTGAGAAATAGATCTAAATTATTTACATGTTCAACTATTTCCATATTTAAAATTACATCAAATTTTTTTTTAGTTTTCAGTCTATCTGGCGAAGAGCACAAATAATTTATTTTAAGTTTTTGTTTTTTTGAATGAAACTTTGCAACTTTAATATTATTTTGAGAAGCGTCTATTCCCGTAACCTTTGCACCTAGTCTCGAAATTGGTTCAGATAATAAGCCACCACCACAACCAATATCTAAAATATTAATTCCACTTAAAGGCTTAGTGTTTTTTTGATTATTTAGGTTAAAATGATTAATTATGTTCTTTTTTAAATAATCAATTCTTATTGGATTAAATTTATGAAGAGGCTTAAATTTACCTTCAGGATTCCACCATTCATTTGCAATTTTTGAGAATTTATCTATCTCTTTTTTATTTATTGTGCTCATATTTATGTTAATTATATTAAAAATTATAAATTATTTTTATCAAATTGAAACTAAAGATAATATAAGTATTTATCAATGAAAATTGTAGTATTAAAATTTGGAGGAACATCAGTAGGTTCCATAGAAAGAATTAAAAAAGTTTGTAAAATTATTATTAATTTTACTAAAAAAAAATATAAAGTAATTGTCGTTTCATCAGCGATGAGTGGTATTACAAATGATTTAATTAAAAAATCGAGACTAATTAGCAAAAGATTTAGTCAATCAGAGTATGATGTTTTGGTATCCTCAGGAGAACAAATGGCTTGTTCTTTAATTTCAGCCAGGTTATGTGATTTAGGTTTTAATTCCAAATCAATGTTGGGATGGCAAATACCTATTTTAACTGAGGGAAATCACAGCGCATCAAGAATAGTTGGAGTTAACAAAAAAATTATAAATAACATGCTAAGAACTAATGTAATTCCTATTGTTGCAGGCTTTCAAGGTATTAATAGTGAAAATAGAATTACCACTCTTGGAAGAGGAGGGTCAGACGCTACCGCTATAATGCTTGCGAAATTTTTTAAAGCAAAAAAATGCATAATTTTTACAGATGTAGAAGGAGTATTCACCACTGATCCAAATAATTATAAAAAAGCAAAGAAAATTAAGGTTATATCTTACGAGGAAATGTTGGAAATGGCATCACTTGGAGCAAAAGTTATGCAACCAATTTCTATACAAGATGCACGACTTAACAGAGTAGATATTAATGTAAAATCATCATTTAAAAATACGAATGGTACTTTAATAACTAAAAAGAGAAGTATGCAATCCAATAAAGTAATTAGAGGCATAACTTTCACAAAAAATGACGCAAAAATTACACTTGTAGGAGTCAAAGATAAACCAGGAGTTGCAGCTTCAATTTTTAAGCCTCTGTCTAATAATTCTATTAATGTTGACATGGTTGTTCAAAATATTTCCTCAAATAAAAAAGAAACAGACTTAACATTTACTATAAAATCTGAAGACTTTTCTAAGACTGACAAATTAATTAAAAAAAATCAAAATATTAAATTTAGAAAATTAGTTTTTGATAAAAATGTTTCGAAAGTCTCTATAATCGGAGTTGGCATGATTACGACCCCAGGTGTAACTTATAGAATGTTTCAATCATTAGCTAAGAAGAAAATAAATATTTTGGTAATATCTACGTCAGAAATAAAAATATCAGTTTTAATAAATAAAAAAAATATTAAAAAAGCCATTGAAGCATTGCATAAAGAATTTAATCTGGATAAATAAATGAGCATAAGACCTTTTAGAGATATTAATAGAAAAAAAACAAGAGAAATTAATGTTGGAAAAGTAAAAGTAGGTGGAGATAATCCTATCTCTGTTCAGTCAATGACTAACACCCTTACCACTGATATAAAAGCAACGATAAATCAAATAAATTTAATTGAGAATGAGGGAGCAGATATTGTAAGAGTATCTTGCCCTGATCAAGAATCAACAATTGCCCTTAAAGAAATAATTAAGAATGTCTCTGTACCAATTGTTGCAGATATTCATTTCCATTATAAGAGAGCTGTTGAAGCAGCAAAAAATGGTGCTCATTGCCTAAGAATAAATCCTGGTAATATTGGAGATAAAACAAAAATCAAGGAAGTATTAAATTCTGCAAAAGATAATCAGTGTTCAATAAGAATTGGTGTTAATGCTGGCTCACTAGAAAAAGATATACTTGAAAAATATAAAGAACCATGTCCAGAGGCTTTAGTTGAAAGTGCATTAAGAAATATTAAAATACTGGAAGATGAAGATTTTTTTAATTTTAAAATAAGCGTAAAATCATCTGATATTTT
This sequence comes from uncultured Pelagibacteraceae bacterium, assembly GCA_902522225.1. Classification (GTDB taxonomy): domain Bacteria; phylum Pseudomonadota; class Alphaproteobacteria; order Pelagibacterales; family Pelagibacteraceae; genus Pelagibacter. Next base: position 43,356 of record CABYUS010000001.1, on the reverse strand, counting down.
TTTGTCAATAGAAGCCTACAAGCAGTTATCTAATGTGACAGATTATCCCTTACATTTAGGTATCACTGAGGCAGGAAGTTATGTGCCTGGTAGCATTAAATCATCAATAGGAATAGGAAATTTATTATTAAGAGGAATTGGCGATACCATTAGAATATCTTTATCTGATGACCCCGTTCAAGAAATAAAAATTGGTAATGAAATATTAAAATCATTGGGTTTAAGAAATAGAGGTGTTAAAATTATCTCTTGCCCATCATGTGCTAGACAAGGGTTCCCAGTAATAGAAACTGTAAAAAAACTAGAGGAAAAACTCGCTCATATAAAAACCCCATTAACATTATCAATTATTGGATGCGTAGTTAATGGACCTGGAGAAGCTGCGATGACAGATATAGGTCTCACTGGAGGTGGAAAAGAAAATAACATGCTATATTTATCTGGTGTTCAGTCAAAAATCATTACAAATGACAATATTTTAAATGAAATTGTCAAACAAGTTGAAAAAAAAGCTGAAGAAATTGAAACTTCTAATTAATGCTTCCAAAAAATAAAATAGACGATCTGATTGAAAAACATTCTTTGTTAGAAAAAGAACTTTCTTCTGGAGAAATAGATAAAAAAAAATTTGCTGAAAAATCTAAAGAGTATTCTGATTTAAACGAAATAATAAACGAAGCAAAAAAATATCAAATATTCGACAAAGAAAAAAGTGAGTTAGAAAAAATAGCTAATGATTCAAATTCTGACAAAGATCTTAAAAATATGGCTATAAAGGAATTAGAAGAATTAGATTATATTCACAATGAAAATGAAAGGAAAATAAAACTTTATTTGCTCCCAAAGGATGAAGCAGACAAAAAAAATGCGATCATTGAAATTCGTGCTGGAACTGGTGGTCTAGAAGCAAGTCTTTTTGCATCAGATTTATTTAAAATGTACGAGAAAATCAGTAATAAAAAAAAATGGTTTATGGAAGTTATAAGTATTTCAAAATCTGATGCAGGGGGTCTTAAAGAGGTTATTGCATCCATAAAGGGGAAAAATATATACTCGACTTTAAAATATGAGAGTGGAGTACATAGAGTTCAAAGAGTGCCAGATACCGAAACTCAAGGTAGAGTTCATACTTCTGCCGCAACAGTAGCTGTTTTGCCTGAAGCAGAAGAGGTTGATGTTAAAATAGAGGAAAAAGATTTGAGAATAGATGTTTTTAGAAGTAGTGGACCTGGCGGTCAAAGTGTAAATACAACAGATTCGGCAGTAAGAATTACTCATATTCCAACTGGACTTGTAGTAAGTCAACAAGATGAAAAATCTCAAATAAGAAATAAAGAAAAAGGACTAAAAATTCTTAGATCAAGAATATATGAATACGAAAGGCAAAAACAAGATGAAAAAAGATCTCAAGATAGAAAAAATAAGATTGGAACAGGGGACAGGTCAGAAAGAATAAGAACATATAATTTTCCACAAGGTAGGGTGACTGATCACAGAATAAATTTAACACTACACAAATTAAATGAGTTTATGGAAGGAGAGATCTTTGATGAAATGGTTGAAAATTTAAACTTGGAAGCACAAAATGAGGAATTGCTAAATTTATAAATAATATGAACATAAAAGATCTTGTTAACTCAGGTGTAAAAATACTTAGCAGCAACAATATAAAAAATCCTTATCTGGATGCTGAAATAATGCTTTCGTCAATCATAAAAAAAGAAAGAGATTATATTATTTTAAATGAAACTGATGAAATTAACTATTCTATAGTTAAAAAATTCTTTAAGCTTGTTAATCGAAGAAAAACAGGCGAACCTATTTCATATATTATTCATAAAAAAAATTTTTGGAATGAAAGTTTTTATGTAAATAATGATGTTTTGATACCTAGGCCAGACACAGAGCATATAGTGGAAGAAGTTTTAAAATTAATAAAGATTAATTCAAGAAAATCCTTGCTAGATATTGGGACTGGGTCCGGATGTATTCTTTTATCAATACTCAAAGAAAGAAAATTATTAAGAGGTTATGGTATTGATATTTCAAAAAAGTCTATAAATGTATGTAAAATTAACACAAAAAGGCTAAAAATTACTAATAGAGTAAAGTTTTATGTATCTAATATTGACAAATTTTTTTTAGGCAAATATGATATAGTAGTTTCAAATCCTCCTTATATTGATACTTCAAAGATTAAATATTTGGAAAAAGATGTTTATAAATTTGAGCCTAGATTGGCTTTAGATGGAGGAGTTGATGGTTTTTCTGAAATTATAAAAGTAGTAAGTAAAACTAAAGATTTATTAAAAAAAAATGGATTATTTATTTTAGAAATAGGCTTTAAACAAAAAAAAAAAGTGGTTGAAATTTTGAAAAAAAAAGGTTTTTACATCAAAAAGATTACAAAGGATTACGCTGGTATAGACAGATGTATAATTAGTTATAAAATTTAAATTATGAGACACTATAGAAATAACAATCCAAAAAGAAATAGATATAGATCAGTTGACAGAAATTTCAAAAGAAATGGAGAGGTTAAAAAATTTGATAATGGCGATAATTTTAAAAGAAAATCTCCGGGCAAAAATAATCATAATGCCTCTAAACTTGTTGAAAAATACACCGATCTTGCTAGAGAAGCCCTTTCTTATGGTGATAAAATTCTTTCAGAAAACTATTTTCAACATGCTGATCATTTTTTAAGAGTTCTTACTGAGCAAGAAAATCTAAAACCAAGTAAACAACCAGAAAAAGACAAAATCGAAATAATTGCTGATGTAGAGCATGAGCAAAAAGAAAAAAATTCCCTTAATAATTCTTAAAATTTTAATTCAATAGTTCCGATATATAAATATCTGTTTTTATTCTATCAATTTCAAAATTTTTTCTAATGTCTCCTTTTAAAATTTTACCTGATGGAAGTTTTAATTTTTGTGAATTAATTTTTTTTCCATTTTCAATTACTTCGTAATGAAGGTGTGGTCCAGTGGACAATCCTGTTGATCCTACATACCCAATAATTCTTCCTTGTTTTACTCTTGCACCTTTTTTTATTCCTGCAGCAAATTTACTTAAGTGAGCATATACTGTGCTATAAGTTTTGTTGTGTTTAATTTTTACACAATTACCTCCACCTCCACACCATGCGGCCTTAATTATTTGACCGTCTCCTGATGCCATTACTGGAGTGCCTTTAGGTGCTGCAAAATCTGTTCCTTTATGCATTTTGTTATAACCTAAGATTGGATGTTTTCTCATACCAAAACTCGATGATAGTCTTGCACCATTAATCGGAGTTTTCATTAAAGCTTTAACAGCACTTTTTCCCTGTACATCATAGTGTCCTTCATAATTTTTCTTATTAAAAAAATATAATTCATTATCTTGGCCACCAAGATTAATATTTGCAAATAAAATATTTCCTGTTTCTAACACCTCTTCATTATCTCCTACAAATTCTTCATAAAGAATATGAAATGTATCATTTTTTCTAATGTCTCTTTGAAAGTCAATTTGAAAACCATAGATTCTTGCAAAATCTATAATTATGTTAGGTTTTATTTTTTTTGATGTTGCCGCTCTATATAAACTTCTTTTTATTATACCTTCTTTATAGACAATTTTTTTTTCTAAGTTTGTGATAACCTCTTCGTAAGCAAAATCTCCACTTTCAAAATTTTTTGTTAAAAATATTTTTTTCTTTTTGTTGATTGGAAATTCAAAATTAATTATTTGAGTTATTTTATTTTTTTCAATAGTAAATTTAATTAGTTGATTAATTTCTAGACTGTTAATATTGTTTTTTTTATTTAAAATTCTTTTTAATTCTTTTATTTCATTTGTGGAAACATCATATTTTTTTAGGATTTTATCAAAAGTATCTCCTTCAGAAATTTTATGCTCAATATCTTCATATTTTGGATTTAAGTTGTTTATAATATTTTTTATTGATTTATCTAGATAGACATTATCTAATAAATTTTGATATCTTTTGCTTTCCAAATTTTTTAAGTTATTGAAAGATATTAGAATAATTATTGTTAATAATGATAAAGAAACTAATAATACTGTATTTAGATTCTTTCTTAAAAATCTATTAAAAAAAAATAAACCAAATTTCATATATAAATAAATTAATAATTTAAGTTTATCTTTAAATCAAAAAAAACCCTTATAAATCGTGCCTTTTTTTTCATTTTTTTTAATCTTAATCTCTTGATTTACTCAAATTTTAGCATATAAGCGTCACACTCAACAAAGAAAAAAAGTTGTTTTTATTAGGGTAAAACCTAATTAGCTATTTTATATGTGAAAATTTAAGAAGAGAAGTGTGGACGGTTAAGGTTACCAAAATTTGTCGTACACACTTCAACATTATATAAATTTTATTCTTAGAATTTATATAGAAGCTAGTGTGCGCCGTTTTTAAACTTGAGAGTTTGATCATGGCTCAGAACGTACGCTGGCGGCACGCCTAACACATGCAAGTCGAACGAAGTAGCAATACTTAGTGGCAGACGGGTGAGTAACATGTAGGTATCTACCCTTTGGTTCGGAATAACACGAGGAAACTTGTGCTAATACCGAATAAGTCTTTACGGAGAAAGCTTTATGCGCCATTGGATGAGCCTGCACTTGATTAGTTTGTTGGTGGGGTAATGGCCTACCAAGACTATGATCAATAGCTGATTTGAGAGGATGATCAGCCACATTGGGACTGAGACACGGCCCAAACTCCTACGGGAGGCAGCAGTGGGGAATCTTGCACAATGGGGGAAACCCTGATGCAGCGATGCCGCGTGAGTGAAGAAGGCCTTTGGGTTGTAAAGCTCTTTCGTCGGGGAAGAAAATGACTGTACCCGAATAAGAAGGTCCGGCTAACTTCGTGCCAGCAGCCGCGGTAATACGAAGGGACCTAGCGTAGTTCGGAATTACTGGGCTTAAAGAGTTCGTAGGTGGTTAAAAAAGTTGGTGGTGAAATCCCAGAGCTTAACTCTGGAACTGCCATCAAAACTTTTTAGCTAGAGTATGATAGAGGAAAGTAGAATTTCTAGTGTAGAGGTGAAATTCGTAGATATTAGAAAGAATACCAATTGCGAAGGCAGCTTTCTGGATCATTACTGACACTGAGGAACGAAAGCATGGGTAGCGAAGAGGATTAGATACCCTCGTAGTCCATGCCGTAAACGATGTGTGTTAGACGTTGGAAATTTATTTTCAGTGTCGCAGCGAAAGCAGTAAACACACCGCCTGGGGAGTACGACCGCAAGGTTAAAACTCAAATGAATTGACGGGGACCCGCACAAGTAGTGGAGCATGTGGTTTAATTCGAAGATACGCGCAGAACCTTACCAACACTTGACATGTTCGTCGCGACTTTAAGAGATTAAAGTTTTCGGTTCGGCCGGACGAAACACAGGTGCTGCATGGCTGTCGTCAGCTCGTGTCGTGAGATGTTGGGTTAAGTCCCGCAACGAGCGCAACCCTCACTTTTAGTTGCCATCATTTAGTTGGGCACTCTGAAAGAACTGCCAGTGATAAGCTGGAGGAAGGTGGGGATGACGTCAAGTCCTCATGGCCCTTACGTGTTGGGCTACACACGTGCTACAATGGTATTTACAATAGGATGCAAGATGGCGACATCAAGCAAATCCTAAAAAAATACCTCAGTTCGGATTGCACTCTGCAACTCGAGTGCATGAAGCTGGAATTACTAGTAATCGCGGATCAGCGTGCCGCGGTGAATACGTTCCCGGGTCTTGTACACACCGCCCGTCACACCATGGGAGTTGGTTCTACCTTAAGGCAAAGTTTAAAACCTTTGACCACGGTATAGTCAGCGACTGGGGTGAA
>CABYUS010000001.1:0-32500 GCA_902522225.1 uncultured Pelagibacteraceae bacterium | reverse complement strand
TAAAAAATGCTTTATTAAATTGGTACACAATTATTGTTAAAAATAAAATTGATATAGTTATATTTATAGATTCTCCCCATCGAATTTATGACTATATTACTTTTCTAATTTGCAAATATCTTAAAATTCCAACTCTTTTTTTTAGGGATCCAAATTTTTATGGAAAAATGCTAATGGAGATTGATTTTGAAAAAAGTCCTTCGGGCATATCCGGCCTTTACATAAAAAAAAAAAATAAAGATAAATATAAAAATAATCTAACGAAAATAGAGAATGCACATTATAAGAAATTTGATAAGAATAAATTATATTTTAATCTAGAAAAAATAAAAAGAAGATTGAAAATAAACCATCATATTGAAAGTGATGTAAAAATTAATTTTTTCTCATTTTATCTTAAATATGTATTTGGAAAAATACACCCTATTACAAGAAAACCCTTTAAAATATTAAAATTTAAGAATAAATTTCGATTATCTCGGGGTTATGAATATATTTTTTGGATTTTTAAAGCAACATTAAAAACATTGCTTTTAAAAATATCTTATAATTTAAATTCTCAGCATAAATTGCCAACTAAGTATATATTATTTGCAATGAGTTATCAGCCTGAAGCAACATCTTTTCCCGATGCAGGATTTTTTCATAATCAATACAAACTTATTTTAGAAATTTCAAGATCACTTGATAAAAAAACAAAATTACTTGTAAAGGAACATCCAATGCAGCTAAATTTGCTAGGTGCTTTTAATTTTAAAAATCCTCAAACAAGAAATATAAATATTTATAGAAACTTATCCAATATCAAAAATATTGAGTTGTTATCCCAAAATTATGATATGGAAGATGTAACAAAAAACGCAATTTATACTATTACATTAAATGGATCTGTTGCAATTCAATCAATATTAAATGGAACACCTGCTCTTACCTTTGGTCATGCTTGGTACGTTGGTTGTGAGTCGATATATAAATTGAAAAGTCCTCGAGATATTAAACAATTTCTTAATTCAAAGAAATTTATGACTGTTAGCAAAAGTAATGTTAGTCATTTTATGCAATGTCTTAGCAAACAATCAATACCATTATGGTTTAAAAAATTTCAAAAAAATATTTACCCTTATTATAAAATGAATGAATTCATCAATAGACAAAATATCAAAAAAATAATTAAAAGAGATTTAAAATATTTTTATAAAATTAATGTTTGAAAGATATTTATTTTAGTTAAGAACTAAATTTAAAGTAAAAATTTACTTGAAGTATCAATGTATCTTCCAATACATGTAATTTGCACTTTATTAAATTTTATAATTCTACTTCGGTATATTAAATAATAATCAGAAAAAAGGATATCTACCAGTTTTAGATTTAATTGAAAATCATTCATGAAATACAAATTTTCAATATAAACTTTACCAATATTTTTTCGATTTTTTAAGCCAAATTGATAATAATTTTGTTTCAAACACAATCAACCATCCAATGGACCACAGTCTAGTAAGGGTATCAAAACAGTTAAAGAATTTTGGGTACTATTATTCCTAAAATAACCACTATCCTGATATCACCCAAGAAGATTTTTTTTGTCATTTTTTTTTAACTAAAAAATTATTAATAACCAAATAATCAATTTTAGTATTTTTTAAAGTATTAATTGCTTGAATAGGGTTATTTACTATAGGCTGTCCTTTAACATTAAATGAAGTGTTTAACAAAACAGGAATTTTAGTTTTTTTATAAAACTCACTTATTAACATATAAAATTTTTTATTAGAATCTTCGTCTACAGTTTGAACACGACATGTATTATCTACATGAACCACAGCTCCAATTTTTTTTTTTTGATTTGTTTTAACCTTACATGCAATAAGCATATGGTGACTGTCTTGCTCAAGATCAAAAAATTTGTTTTGATACTTTTTTAAAACAGCTGGAGCAAACGGTCTAAAATATTCTCTAAATTTTACTTTCTTATTAATGTAATCTTTCATTTGACTTGGATATGGTTGACTTAATATACTTCGATTTCCTAAAGCTCTAGGGCCCATTTCAGCTCCACCTTGGAACCAGGCAATTATTTTTTTTTGGCTTAATAATTTTGCTGTTTCTTTGTAAATATTATTTTTATAATTTTTAAATTTGATATTTTTATCTTTTTTTAAATTTTTCATAATATATCTATCATTGTATTTTGATCCCAAATAAAAATTAAAATGTTTTTCAAACACAAAATTTTTTTTTTGTTTCTTATGTGATAAATAACAAGCACCAATTGATATACCAGCATCACCACTTGCAGGAGTTACAAATATTTTTTTAAATATTTTCGAATTTTCTATTTTACCATTTAACGAACAGTTTAAACCAACTCCACCTGATAGGCACAAATAATTAATTTTAAATTTTTTATTTAAATATCTTAATTGCGATAAAACTATTTCTTCAAGTCTTAATTGGAGTGCAGCTGCAATATTTTTATGTTTTTTTGTTATTTTATCTTTCCAGTTTCTTTTCTTTCCAAATAAACTGTAAAATTTATCACTTACCCATATATCCCTAAACTTATGATAAGCAATCCATTGTTTATTTATCTCAAATCCAAGGTTATTTTTCTTCTTTATAATTTTTCTAAAAATATCAATGTAAGTGGATTTTTTTCCAGGTAATTTTTCCTTTGGATTTCCATAAGGAGCCAAGCCCATCACTATTCCTTCATCGCATTTGGGTTTCCAGCCCAAATAAAATGTTATTGCTTCATAAATCATACCTAATGAGTTTGGGTAATGATTCTCTCTATTAATAATTTTAATATTATTATTTGATCCTATACCTACCATGGATGATTCCGACTCTCCTTTCCCATCATAACTTATTGTAAAGCTTTTTTTAAAACCACTTGGAAAATAAGAACTTGCTAAGTGGCAAGCATGATGAGGATGTATATCAAATTCAAAATTATGATTAAAAAAAGATTTTATCTCATTATCAATATTTAAAGATCTTTTGATTTTTTCAATGTCATTAACAAATAAATCAATATTATTATCTATTATTAAGCCTTGTTTTATATATTTTTCTTCAACAAATCTCTTTTGATCAAAACCAACACCTATCCTAGAAATTTGGTTTTTTTTAACTTTAGCTATCTTTATACATTCATTTATTGCATTTTTTGGAAATGCTCTTGTATGTTTTTCTAGATTAAATCTTTCTTCCTCACATGCAGCAATCAATTTACCATCAATCATAATAGCTGCAGAGGTGTCATGTCCTCCATAATTAATTCCAAGGATTATTAATTTTTTCTTCACACTAAATAAATATTGTTTTATTTGAAAATAACAATTAAAAACTTACTAAATTGGATGATACTTTTAAATTAGTAATATGGATGGTATTTTAACTTAAATTAAATGAATGAAAGTAAAACTATAAGAGAGTTTTTTTCTACAAAAAACAAAAAAATATGTTTAATTGCTGAAGCATGTGACAATCATTTTGGAAGTTTAGATTTAGCAAAGAAAATGATTATTCAGTCAAAAGATGCTGGAGCAGATGTAATTAAATTCCAACATCATTTACCTGATGAGGAAATGCTTCCAAAAGTTCCAAAATCAAGTAATTTTAAAATATCTTTATATAGTTTTTTAAAAAAATACGCTTTAAAATTAAAGGATCATGAAATTTTGAAAAACTTTTGTAAAAAACATAAAATAATTTATTTGTGTACACCTTTTAGTTTGAAAGCTGCACAAGAATTAAATGAAATTGGAGTAGATTGGTTTAAAATAGGTTCTGGAGAAATGACGGACACTCCAACCATTAAAAAGATTATAGAGTTTAAAAAGCCAATAATAATCTCTACTGGCATGAGCACATTTGAAGAAATAGAAAGAACATATAGATTATTTAATCATAAAAAAAATAAATTTGCTTTAATGAATTGTACTAGCGAGTATCCACCTGATTATAGAGATTTAAATTTAAATGTAATAAAAATTATGAAGAAAAAATTTTATAAAAGTATTATTGGCCATTCAGATCATACCTCTGGAATTCATAGTTCAATTGCAGCTGCAGCTTTAGGTGCTAAATTTATTGAAAAGCATATATATGTATCTAAAAAATTTAGCGGTCCTGATAAGGATGTATCTATAGATATGGATCAATTAAAAGAGTTGAGTAAATCTTTAAAAGATTTATCATTTGCATTAGGTGAAAAAAAGTATGTTCACGAAAAAGAAAAACCAATCAGAAAGTGGGCATTTAGGAGCATTGTTACCACAAAGAATTTAAAAAAAGGTGATACTATTACTCAGGACATGATTTGGTCAAAAAGACCTGGTACTGGAATTCCATCTTTTAAAATGAATAAACTAATTGGAAAAAAAATAATAAAAAATATTAAAAAGAATTCGTTGTTGAAAAAAACAGATTTTAATTAAATTTAATATGAAAATACTTTTTTTTACAGGATCTAGAAGCGAATGGGGTTACATAAGACCAATTTTGGAATTATGTAAAAGAAAAAAAATTAAGTATGAAATATGTGTTTCAAATACACATTTACTTCCTTCATTTGGTTTTAGTTTAAATGAAATAAAAAAAGATGGATTTCAAGCTAAACATAAGATTTTTATGACATTGGATGGATATAATAATTTTTCTACAACCAAGTCATTGGGCATTTTTATTCAGTCATTTTCTGATGTCCTTTTTAATTCTAAGCCAGATTGGTTATTGTTAGCTGGAGATAGAGGGGAAACTTTTGCGGCGTCTATAGCTGGTGCTTATTCAAATATACCGACAGCACATATTCAGGCTGGAGAATTATCTGGCAATATTGATGGAATGGCAAGACATGCAATTGGAAAAATGGCACATGTTCATTTTGCATCTAATAAAGATGCATATAAAAGACTTATAAGATTAGGAGAGGAAAAATATCGAATATTTGAAACAGGAGCTACACAACTTGATGATATTAAAAATAAAAAATACAAAAATAGACGAGAAGTTGAAAAAAAATTTAGCATTAAGAAAGATAAAAAAATAATATTGGCAATTTTTCACCCTGTAACTGAAGATCAGTCAGCAAATAAAAGAAATCTTGTAAATTCAATAAAAGTTTTAAATAATACAGATGAGCAAATAATCTGGATATTACCCAATAGCGACTCAGGTTCTAAAGATATAAGTGATTTGATATTTGAAAATACCGTTTCTAATTCTAAAATTTATAGAAATGTAAGTAGAGATTTTTTTTTAGGTTTAATGGCAATTGCTGATTGTATGATTGGTAATTCGAGCGCTGGTTTACTAGAAGCGCCAAGCTTTAATCTTCCATCTATCAATCTTGGCAGAAGACAAAATAAACGTTTGAGGGGAAAAAATGTCATAGATCTAAATGTACCAACAAAAAATATAATTTCTTTAACTTTAAATAGAGCCTTAAAATTAAAAAGTACTAATAAATTCTCCAATATTAAAAACCCGTATGGTAATGGTAACTCCTCAGAAAAAATATTAAAAATATTAAATAAATTAAATAATAATAAACATTTATTGTATAAAAATTTAGAATATTAAAATATGAAAAAATATAAAAATTATACTATTTTAGCTGAAGGTGATCTAGGTGATGCAATGGATAAAATTAATTCAAATTCCTGTAAAACTTTAGTTGTATTAAATAAAAATCAAAGAGTAATAGGCACTGTTAGCGAAGGTGATTTAATAAGGGCTTTTGCAAAAAATACCAAATCTTTCTCTCATGTTAAAAATATTATGACCACTGAATTTAAGTTTTTACTTAAAGAAAATGCACGTGAAGTAATAAATTTATATATTGATTATAATATAGGAATGATACCAATTTGTGACAAATCAATGAAGTTAAAAAAAATAATTATAGTGCATAATTATTTAAAAAAATTTTTAAGAATAGCTAAATAAGCTAGTTAGACTTAAATAAGATATGTACTTCTGAGGATTTCTTATTTTTATCTATAACGAGCTGTAAGTCATTCAGAAGAGGTTTGTACATTTGATTAAACATTTCTAAACTTTTACTATTATTTTTTTTATCTTTCATTATTTTCATTAGAAACGATCTATAAAGATCAAAAATATCTGTTCCAAACCACCATTCAGCAATTGATTTTAATTTAAACTCCTTTGCAAAATATTTTAAGGATTTATCTGTATAAACATGGTTATGTTGTGGAGCCATAAGCCTTTGAAAATTATTATCAAAAACTGTTTCTACAAAAGTACTAAAAGAATAACAAGGTACCGATATATAAAAATATTTTATATTTTTATTTTTTTTTATTGATTTTATTATTTCTCTATTATTATAAATATGTTCAAAAGTTCCTATCATAGAGAGAATAATTGGTTTCTTTAATTTAATTTTTTCTAACAAGTTTGCCAAATCATTCATTTTAATAAAATTTAAATTCTTAAAATTATTAATTTTATTACCAAAATTTATCATGGTTTTAGAGGGATCATAGCCAACATAGCTCGATATACGCATATTTTTCATAGCAGAGATATAATGACCAGCTCCACAACCGACATCAAGAAAGCTATAATTATTTTTAGCCAAGGGTAAATTTTTAACTACAAAGTTTAGTTTAGGAGTATAAATTTTATTTGTTCTATTTTTGTAATCAATAATTGTTTTTTTCTTTGAAATATAAAATTTAGAATAATCTTTGTCTTCATCTTCATAAAAATATTTAGCTAATTTTGGTGTATCTTGAAATTTTCCATTTAAATGCCCACAAGACTTACAATGAATATAAGGTATATCTATTTTATTAAAAGAGTCACCGAATAATTTTTTATTACAGTTTTTACAAAAAATCCTTTTTGGTTGTTTTGAATAAATTTTAAATAGTTTTTTTTGTTTTTTGAAAAGCGCTTTATCTTCTTCTATAAAAAATTTTTTAATGTCTGAGATATCCTCAAAATTTTTTCCAAATTGATAATTAACTTTCATTTAATACCTCACATATTTTTAAATCTTCATAAACATTTATATCAAATGATCGATAATATGGCATTTCATAATATGATATATTTTTTCCATATAGTTTATTTTTCATAATACAATTTGTCTTAGTAATTAAAATTGCGGGGCCATTCATTACATATAGTTTATTTTTAATTTTATTATAATGTGTTTTAATTTTATTTTTATATTTCATATAAAATAGCTTCTTTTTGTAAGTTTTGAATAGATCAAATACTGTTATTAAACTATCAGAATTATTTTTTTCAAATATTTTTATGCATTTTTTAATATCTTCTGAATTTCTCAAGGGCGAGGTAACTTGTAGTAAGCAAATATTTTCAAAATAAATTTCTTTCTTCTCATAATATCTAATCGCATGCTTTATAGTATGGATAATTTTTGATGATTTTGTAGCAAGCTTTTTTGGTCTTAAAAATGGTACTTCAAATTTTAAATTTTTTGCAATTTTTTTTATTTTTTGATCGTTTGTTGAGATAATAATTTCATATTTTTTTTTAAAATTATATAGATTTTTTAATGTCCAATATATCAAAGGTTTATTGTTGATATATTTTATATTTTTATTTTTTATTCTTGTTGAGCCTTTTCTTGCTGGTATTATAAATAAATATTTTTTTTTTATCATTTTATTTCTTTTTATAAATTGCAAGTATTCTACTTCCTAGTAAATTGTTGTGTATGATTTCAGGAGTTATAAAACTAAATTTATTTTCAGGATCACCATATCCATCATATGGCCATTTATTTGATAAAGAACTTTTAATGTTTTCAATTTCTGAGATAACTGTTTCAAAAAAAATTTCTTTAAAACCATACTTTTTTGCCCAATAATCTAAGCTAGATTTACTGAAGTAAAGAGTATGTTTCCAAGCAAAAGTTGGACTTATGTTTTTAATTATTTTTGTTGCTAATGAGTGAAAATTTGGAACCAGTATCATAAAGTATCCCTTTTCAGATAGATTTTTATTAATGAATTTCATTAAATAATTTATATCGTAAGTATGTTCAAATGCATCCCACATACTAATTAAATCAAATTTTTGTTTTATTTTAATTTTATTTATATTTTCCCATTCAGAATTTATTAAGCTAATACCATTTTTTTCTTTAAAAAAATTTTTCCAATTTTTATTTACATCAATTCCGTAACATTGTTTCCACCCAAGTTTTTTAGCTACTTCTAAAAATATTCCCCTTCCAGTCCCAAGGTCCAAGCATCTTTTATTTGCTGATCCTAATTTCTGAATTATGCTAAGTCCATATTTGTATTTAATCTTATCCATCTTAATATTTGCTGAAGATGAATATATAGGTACATTAGTTTTTTCATTAGAGTATAATTTAACAGCAGTTGAAAATTTTACCCTCGGTGATAAATAACCAAGCTTACAATTTTGGCATTCTATTATTTCTAAACAAAATCTTTTAAGAAATAACTTTTTATTTTTCGAATTACAAACAGGACATTTATTAATTTTTTCCCAGTATTTTTCAATTCTTTTATTTTGATCTTTTTTTTCAACTATTTTTTTTAGTTCTTTTACCATCTTTCCATTTGAAGGACCTTTCCCAGTTCTATAAGTTTTTTTATGAAATTCTTTACTTCCAAATATTAAGTTTCCATCAAACTTATTTTTTAATGTTAATAAATTTTTTTTACTTTTAAGATTTATTTTAAAATAATTCATGGGATTTAATTTTACCTTATATAGATTTTAAAAAGATTTCAAACGATAACGCTTTAAATAAAAAAGACGAATTAGTTCTATTTTTTTTTACATAACCTTTTTTATAATCATCATAAAATTTTCTGCTTTTTTCAAATTCTGAGACTATATTTTTAGTAAAAAAAGTTGTGTTTTTAAATATTTCCATACTTTCATCATAAAATTTTTCGAAAATAAATTTATCAAAAGAACCAGGTTGATTTAACTTAATTTTATTTTTTAAAATTTCTTTATTCAGTTTATCACTGAAGTTTTTTCTCAAGTAAAATTTAGATGACAATTTCTTGAATGAATTTTCAATGTAAAAATTTTCTGAAGCACTTACTATTTCTTGGTTTAAAAATGGGACTCTATTCTCAATTGAATACATTGAACTTATATGATCATCAGAGCTTAACCAATACGGCATTCTAATATTTTCAATAAGGTGAAGATTGTACTCCCATGGATTATTTAAACTCAAATCATTATCTTTTTTAAAATTAAAGTTATGGCTAAAAAATTTTTGATTTTCAAAATTTTCGCTATTTTTAAAATAACTATTAGACTTTAAAATATTAACTATATTCCTTATACCTTTTAAATATGAAATAAAAGACTGATTATAATCTCTATTATGAGAACATACATATCCACCATTTAAAAATAAATTAAGGGCTTTAGAAAATTTTTTTTGTTTTAAAAAATATTTTAACAAGAAAATATACTGTTGCATATAGCCTCCAAATAATTCATCTCCTCCATGTCCAGAATACAAAACTTTTACACCTCTTTGATTGGCGTGATATCTAAGTGCAGCTGCATTTACTAACACAGGTGACGATATTGGAGAGTTAAATTTTTGAACAATTTTTTCAAAGAAATTAAATGAAACAATTTTTTCTAGATTTATAAATTCATGTGGAATACTTAATTTACTTGTAAACTTTTTAATTAGATCACCTTCATTAGATTTTGATAATTCGTCATTATCTTCTATAGAATATGCATATGTGTTTGAATGATTTTTGTAATAATAATTAATTATATTGCTATCAATCCCAGCCGATAAAGGGATACATTTTTTAACATCAGAAATACCATATTCATTAAATTTATTATCAATTAAATTTAAAAAACCTTTGTCATCAATTTTTTTATTTTGATAATTTCTCTCAATTTTAATAAAGCTGCTAATATTTTTTTTTTTACTTAACTCAATAATAGAATAACTTTTAGCTGGAAAACTATTTATATTTTTAAAGAAAGTATTTTTCACACCGACATAATCTGAATTAAATGAATTTGCGAAAAAATACTTTCCTAAATTTTGATAATTAATTTTTAAATCTAAAAATGATTTTAGTGTATTTATTTCGGAGGCTAAAATTAAATTATTTGCGTCTTGATAATAAAAAAGAGGTTTAATACCAAAATCATCACGAGATATTATTAATTTATTTTTGATTTTATCAAAGGCAACAAAAGCCCACATTCCTTCAAGTTTACTGAGACACAAATCATATGGATAAACATGAAGCATTGCAGCCAAAACTTCTGTATCACAGTTAGTTTTAAATTTTATTCCACTGTTCATCATTTCTTTTCTTAAAGTTTTAAAATTTGAAATAAAACCGTTAAAAACAATATTAATCGGTCCATGATTAAGAGGCATATTGGCATCATCTGATAAATCGATTATTTTTAGTCTATTTGAACCTAATACTAAATCATTAATACTGATATAATTTGAAAAATCTGGACCTCTGTGTTGTTGAACATCTAAAATTTTTTTTATGTTTAATTCTTTAGAATTTTTTCCAACAATACAAAAAATACCACACATATAGATTTGATTATTTTATTGCCAAAAAACCTTCAAAGCATATATATTTTGAAATAGTCATTATATCTTTAAATCCAGCAACTTTTAGTATCCTTTTATTACCTTCAGTAGAAAATGGCTCAAGAACCCCATATAAACTTCTTGTTTTTGCAGCTATCTCATTAAGTTTAAAGCCTCTTTTAATTTTAAATTCATCATAAATTTTCAACATCAAATCCTGAAATCTTGCATCTGGAGCTCTTACTTTCTCAAAAAATATAAAACCACCCCCCCAATTAAGAGAATTATAGATTTTTTTAATAACTTCAGATCTATTTTTTGGCTTTAGAAATTGCAATGTATAGTAAGAAATTATTAAATCACATTTTTTAAATTTAACTTTTGAAATATCTCCATGAATAAATTTGATATTCTTTTTTTTATATTTCTTTTTTGCAAATGAAATCATCTCTTTTTCATTATCTATTCCAAAATAACGATTACTTTTAAAATTTAAGTTTTTATCTATCTTATTCAATAATTCTCCCGTAGAACACCCAATATCGTAACATATCGAATTTTCTTTTAAAAAAAAATCTGATAAATGTGTAATTATTTCGTGCCCTTCTTTATATAATGGCACAGAATTTAAAACATGATTGTCAAAATTTTGTACTAATTTTTTTGATGAAAAATTCCATTTGCCTTTTTTAATTTTAATATTGTTTCCAACTTTAGACATAAATTTACTCTTCAAATATACACATAAATGTATAAATGACTACAATATAAACAACATGAGGTTCATTAATATTTAATAATTAAAAAATTTTAAACTTTCTAGATTTCTTTACTCTGTCATATGATAGAGGTGCAAAATCCCATATCAAATCTCTTTTTTTATCAAATGATCTAAACAAAGGATAGATAGAACAAAATGGATCATTTAAAAGTATAGTTATTTGTTTTCTAAAATTTTCTTTAACCCGTCCACCAAAATGGTAACATGCAAAAGTATCTACTATAGCCACATCTCCTTTATTTAAATTTAATTCAGTTGGATTATAATTTTTAAAATAGCTTTCAGGAATCTTTTTGTTAACCTCTATTTTATTATTATTTAGAATTTTTTTAATATCAATAGATTCATTCTTTTTGTATACATTCAATACTCCATTTGATTTGTTGATGTCACCCAAAGCTAAAAAAATTTTTACTTGTTTAGAGTCTTCGGGATCAAAGTGAGGAAGTTGACTTCCAATATAATTTTGATTCTTATTGGGCAAAGAGTGCCACAAACTAGCTGTTGTTACTACTGGCAAAATATTTAAATAATTTGAAACAAAAGGAATAAAAATATTAATAAATTTTCTTAAGTTATTATCTTGAAGATTAAGTTCTAATATATGAAAAATATTATTATATCTTAGCTTAGAAAGCTCTAGGCTAGAAAAATTATTATCAAAAAATCTAAATGCTTGGTTATATTCGGGTATTTTTTTTAATTCTTCAACAGAAAATATTGTATAGCCCAAAGTTGTGAATTCTTTAAATTTAATACTAAAGTAATTTGAAAAAGTATTTATTTTGTTATTTTCTGTTCTTGCGATTAATTCTTTTTTATTTAAGGTTCTGGAAATATGTTTAATTTTATTCAAATTATTCTCATTAATTGAAATATAATTTGTAGTATAGCGTAAATATCTTATTCTATTTATTATTTTATTAATTAGAAAAGATCTAAAAGTATTAAGCATTAAATTAATATTATCAAAGTTATTACTATAAATTTAAGTTTACTATTTAAAATAGTCAATCAATTTTTAAAATTTTATATATTCCAATTAAAGTAGTATTTTCTTCCAAGTTAATATTTTTAGAAAAGTCAATATCATCTACATTCATTAAAAAATTATCAAAATCATCTGTAGTATAAAGAACTATAGCTTTAGGTTTGTATTTTAAAATATTTTTCCATTCTTTATTTGGAGTATAATTTTTATCTTTATTAATATATTTCAAATATTTACTTTTAAAAATATTAGGAGGGTGCGCATGTTTTGTAAGTGGCTCTTGCTTAATTTTGATATAAGCGGAATGACCCCTATACAAATATATATTTTCAGCAGGGTCTAAATTATTATTTATCCAGTTTGTTAAATTAATAAAATCTTGATAGGTACCTTTTGTTTTTTTAATAAAGTGTGAATTATAATCTACAACCAAAACAATAATAAAAAAAATAATATTAATCTTGATTAATTTTTTTACAAATTTTTTATTAGGCAAAAATTGAAAAATCAAAATTGTTAAAAATGGCATTATTTGTATCAAATAGTGAGTACTAAAAGAACCAGTAAAAAAAATGCCAAGAGATATAGAAAATAAGTAAATTAATAAAATATTATTCTTTTTAATTAAAATTTTTAGGTTTATTAAAAAAAATACAAATGAAGATGTATAAAAAAATAATGAATTAATTATTTTTATATTGTCATAATTGTATAAATTAAAATTATGTATGTGCAAACCAAATAAAATCAGCCTATAAAAATTAAAAAAATAACCTTTTTCTGGTTCATCGGTTATTGGTTGAAGGTAATTTGTAATTAAATATTCAAATCCATTTAAATTATAAATAATAATTAAAAATAAAATCCAGATCAAACCTGATCCAAAACAAAAAAATATAAAATTCAAAAAATTATTTTTGTTAATTTTAATTAGTAGATATAAAGTAAGGACGAGATGCAATATTAAAAAGTTTTGTCTTATCAAAGAAGACAAAGAAAGCATTAATCCAATTACAAAAAAATCAATTTTAGAAACCTTTTCTTTTATAAGAATTAAATATGATATTAAAATTGGTATTATGACTATGTGCTCTGTCATAATATAATTACCTCCATCATTAAATAGGGTGGAAAAAAAAATAAAAGTAATAGCAGCTAATAAAGAGTTTTTTTTGTTATTAAAAACTTTTCCAATTAAAAAACCTGAGATAAATATTAAAATTATTCCGTAAAGTTGAAAAACTCTTAAGTCATTTCCACTTAGATACAAAATTGAGGCATAAATTGAGGTAACAAATTGTGATTTATTATCAAAATATCTATGAAATTCACCCTTTAAATAAGAGTCGCCCATTAAAATATAAGTTTCAATGTCTCCTCTAAGAGCAATATTAATATCTGGAATTTTTACTAGTATTGAAAATAATAAAATTATCAAAATTTCTTTTGATGAAAAAAAATTTTTAAAAGAATTGATCATAGAAAATTTTTTTGTAAAATTTTTTAAAAATAATTATCATAATAATCTATTATTGAATTAGTAAGTTGTTCAATATTTTGTTTATGATCAAGTGAAACATTTAGTTCATATAATAAACCTGATGTGTAGTACATATTATAACTGCTTTGTTCTAATGATTTTAAAAATATTAAAGTATCTTTTTCAGTAAAATTAACTTTGTTTTGTTCAATCAATTTTATAGCTTTTTTTAATTTATTTTTGGTTCTAATATTTAAAGTATAATTAAATTGGTTAGTCCATGAATAGCCAAAACTCATAAGTGGCTTTAAATGAATGATAGACTCTAACCCAGCAGATCCACTTCCTGTTATATTTGCTTTTGAATTTTTAATTAAATTTAAAGAAGGGTAGTTTTGATTTATAAAGATTATATTTTTATTTTTTAAAAGCTTATCATAGTCTAATTTTGATCTATATTGATTTCTCATTAAATGATGAGTGCTAAAAGTTTTTGGATGTTCTTTAACATATAAATACCATCCTTTTGGCATCTGTTTCGATATGTAATCTATTAAACTGATTTGATCATATAGCAATCCAGCTTGAGGAGAAATAGTTCTTTCTGGTTCGTAATGAATAAAAAAATTTATATAGTTGTTTTTAAAATTTGGGACTTTATTTGAAATCTCATTATAATATTTTTTTAACCTCAGAGTTTTTTTTTCAGATTTTTTAATATTAAAAAAAATTTTAATATAGCTTGGGAATTCTTTAAAACTTTTATTTTTTAATTTCATATTTGATGCATTTGTCAAAGAGTTTTTTTTAAATAATTTACCAAGATTTTCAAAAGTAGTTTTAAAATTACTAAAAAAAATTTTTTTTAATTTTGGTAAAATTTGAAGAGTAGAAATATTTTGTTCTATCTTTTTTTTAATCCATAATTCAGATGGAGGTTCAGTTTCTACTTTATTTTTAATTCTTAAATATTCTTTATTAAAGCTAACTAACTTAAAATTTTCTTTATCGCTTAAATTTAAATTTTTTTTATAATTATAATTTAGTTTTTTGGATGTATGCCATATGTTATTCATTACATATGCAAAACCAGAAATATTTGTAAAACCAAAAATTAAGGTTTTTATTTTTTTTATTTTACATATTTCATATAAAATATAATCATAAACAAAATGAGGAACCTCTTGAAAAATTACTATCTCTGGTTTGTATTTCTCTGTAATGAAATCTGCAAAATTGATATGAAAATCAATTACATCAGATCTTTCTTTTTTTTCAAAGCTATTGTTCCAATTGAATCTTTCCAACATGTAACTTGAAATTTTTCTTAATTTTAAAAGTTTTAAATCAATCAAGGAAGATTTAAATAAATTATATTCTTTTTTGAGTATTTCTGGAACATATCCTCTTACAGCATAAAAGTTATCCAAAAAAACTATACCAGGAAATTCTTTAACAATTTTCTCTTTATGTTTTATGTTTGCAGTCCAATAGACTGGTTCCAAATTTTTTTCTTTTAATAATTTTTTTGCTATATCAATATAAAAAAATTCTTTGCAACCGGCATAAAAAACTTTTTTTTTAACCATTAAAATTAAATTCCTTTTGCTAAAAAACCACCATCTACATAAAAATCTTGCCCAGTTATGTATTTTGAACCGTCTGAAATCAAAAAAACAATTGCACCAAAAAGCTCTTCTGGATTACCATATCTGCCAAAAGGGATTCTTGATAATCTTAAATTTCTACTTTTTTTATTTTGAAATCTTTTTTTTGTCATTTTAGTTTTAATGTAACCAGGTCCAATATTATTTACCCTTATATTGTATTTTGCATAATCTATAGCAAAAGATTTGGTAAGCATTTTTAATGCACCTTTCGAACTAACATATCCAGGATTATTTGAGAAACCTAATTCTGAATTTAAACTTGTAAAGTTTACTATTGATCCACCTTTTGTTTTCATTTTATTAATAACAATTTTAGTCAAATTATAAACTGAAATTAAATTAGTGTTAATATTATTTATAAATGAATTTTCATCAGAGATTCCGAGTGCATTAATCAAAATATCAATCTTGCCAAATTTTGTATGAATCTTATCAATTAAATTTTTTGTTTTATTTTCATTAAGTAAATCAGATTGATAACAATGAATATTTTTGTATTTGATGTTTTGTTTTTTTCTATCAATTATTATTACATTTGCCTTGTTATGAGCCATAAGTTTGGCAATTTTAAAACCTATTCCACCTAATCCACCGGTAATAATGCAATTTTTTTTTTCTATCGAAAATAAGTTTTTAATTAATTTTTTTTTTGAATTCATTTATCAAAATTAATTTTGATTACCAATATTTAAGTTTATCTCTTACTTTTTTTTCAGATTTGGTAATAGTTTTTTTTCCATTTCCTAAAATTTTTTTATAATTTCTAATTTGTTCAGACAATGCTCTCATGCCATCAAATTGTAACGAAGCAGATTGATCACTTCCATACATTGCTCTGTCCAATGTAATATGTCTTTCGACAATTTCTGCACCAAGTATTACCGATGCAAAACTAGGAGATACATTTGATTCATGCCCACTATATCCAACTATACAATTGTATTTTTTTTTTAATACATGAATATAAGATAAATTTAAATCCTCAGGAGGGCATGGGTAAGTTGAGTTACAATGAAGTAAAGCAAATTCGCAATCATTTTTTTTGAATATCTTTACAGCATTATCAATTTCGTGCTCTTCAGACATGCCAGTTGAAATAAATGTGAACTTTTTTTCCTTTGATATTTCATTTAACAAATCTTCATGAGTAATCATTACTGAAGCTACTTTATTATACTTGCAATTATATTTTTTTAAGAAATTTAAGCTTTTTATGTCCCAAGCTGAAGCAAACCATTCAATTTTTTCTCTTTGACAAATATTATCAATAATATCGTATTCTTTTTCTCCAAATTCTAAACCTTCTTTTTGTTCTCTTTGAGTTGTTCCAAAAGGACTCTCTCTTTTTTCACTAAGTACTTTTTGAGAATAAACTGTATCAATGTCCCTTTTTTGAAATTTTACCGCATCAAAATCACATAATTTTGCTTTTTTGATTAATTCTTCTGCAATTTTAATATCCCCATTATGATTAATACCAATTTCTCCTATCAAAAAGGTTCTATTAAATTTGTGCATTTGAATTTACTACATTAAAAAAAGCATTTATACTAGTTCTTTTTATCACTTATTTTAAAAATGTCATTTAGATACAATACAATTTTTTTATAAAATATTTTTATATGTTCAAAATACCAATTCTTTTTTTAACTTATAATCGACCAAATCTTACAAGAAAATCTTTAAAAGAAATTATTAAAATTAACCCTTACAAGATTTATATTGCAAATGATGGTCCTAAAAATCAAGCAGACAAAAATAAAGTTTTAGAAGTACGCAAGATTTTTAAAAAAATAAAAACAAAAATTAAAATTAAAACTAAATATAATAATAAAAACTTAGGATGTAAACTTTCTAACGTCCAGGCAATCGATTGGTTTTTCAAAAATGAAATACAGGGTATAATTTTAGAGGATGATTGTATTGCAAATAAAGATTTTTTTTTATTTTGTGAAAATTTATTAAAAAAATATCATAATAATAAAAATATATTTTGCATTAGTGGAAGCAATTTTCAAAAAAAAAAAATAGGGAAGGACTCATATTACTTTTCAAAATATAATCACTGTTGGGGCTGGGCAACTTGGAGAAGTAGATGGAAAAAAAATGATGTAAATATAAAGTTTTGGCCAAAATTCAAAAAATCAAAGTTATGGAACAATATTCATCACAATAAAATTGAAAAAAAATATTGGACTATACATTTCGAAAAAGCATATAAAAAAAAAATAGATAGCTGGGCTTACCCTTGGACTTTATCTGTTTGGAAACAAAATGGAATTACCGTAACACCTAATTCAAACCTTGTTAAAAATATAGGTCATGGATTAGATAGTTCTCACAGTCATTTTATGAACAGACCAATAAAATATTTCAATAATAAAAATTTTAACTCTAGGATCGAACATCCAAAAAAAATAATAATTAATAAAAATGCAGATGAATTTGTTTTTAAAAATCATTTTAATGGTTATAAATTAGTTTGGCCTTATAATTTTATATATTTAATTAAATTAATTATTTCTAATCCTTTGCTTTTTTTAAGTAAATTGATAGCTTATAAATAATGTGTCTATTGATAATTCAATAAAATAAAATAAATTAATTTTTAAAAATTTATTAATTATGGGAATTTACTACAAAATACAAAAATATCTAAGAGTTCCAATTCCATTGTTTGTAAAAAAATTTTTTAAAAAATATTATGGAAAAAATAATCTTGATCAGCAGATGGAAAAATATTTAAATTTTAATAACGGTTTCTATATTGAGTTAGGCGCATACGATGGAATAACCCAATCAAATACATATTATTATGAGAAGAATAAAAATTGGAGAGGACTTCTAATTGAACCAATAGAACACGTGTTTAAAAAGTGTAAGAAAAATAGATCTAAAGAAAATTATTTTTTCAATAATGCCTGCGTATCTTTCGGTAATAAAAAAGAGTTTATTAATTTCACTTATCAGAATTTGAATAGTTTTTCGTCAGAAATAATTGATGAAGAAATTAAAAACCAATATTTATCAAACCCAATACTTTTAAGAGGTGAAAAATCATTTACATTCTCTGCTAAAGCCATGACTTTAAATTCAATATTAGATCAGTCTAATGCTCCAGATATTATAGACTTTTTTAGCTTAGATACAGAAGGAGGAGAATTTGAAGTTTTGGAAGGAATAGATTTTAAAAGATATAAATTCAAATACATGTTAATTGAGACAAATGACTTTGAAAGATTAAAAAAATATCTAACTGACAAAAAATATATATTTATAGAAAAGTTAAATTTGAACGACTATTTATTTAAATTGAATTGATTTAAAATGTTTTTAATTAAAAATTTATATTATTTAATTGAGGTATTTGTTTTATTTTTTTTAAATATTAAAAATCAAAATTATTTCTATATTATAACTCCAAGAATAATCTCATTATTTTTAAAAAAGGTTATAATTTACAATTATAATAAAAATTATTTTGTAGTTCAAAACGTAAGAAATTTTTATGATATTAATACAGTTTATCAAGTTTTTGGATATGCTGAATATAATTTAAAACCTCTAAGAATTTGGTCTAAAATATTAAAAGATTATAAAGTAAGAAAACAAAATAAAAAAATTATTATTGATTGCGGTTCTAATATAGGCTCTTCAACAAGATATTTTTCTGAAATCTTTCCTGATGCTATGATTTATTCTATTGAACCTGATAAGGAAAATTTTTCAATTTTAAAAAAAAATATTTTAACAAAAAATATCTTTATACTAAATACAGCAGTAGCTTCAAAAAAATACGATTTTACTATCAAAAAAAAAAAGGATCCAAGAGCACATGAAATAAATATTAATAAAAAAAAAGCAGGAAGCTCAAAAAAAAAGGCAGTAACTATTAACGAAATTATTAAAAAAGAAAAAAAAATATGGCCATTTTTAATTAAAATAGATATCGAAGGTTTTGAAAAAGATTTATTTCAAGACAATATAGAATGGATGAACAAGTTTAAAGTAATTATAATAGAAATACATGATTGGATGGTTCCATCTAAATCAATATCTGCAAGTTTTATTAAATCACTAAACAAAACAATGAAAATTAAAAAAAGAGATTTAATTATTAACGGAGAGAATCTTATTTCAGTGAGGAATGATTAAATGAAAATTCTTATAACCGGTGGATTAGGATATATAGGAAGTAATATAGCGCTAAGATTACTTAAAAAAAATCATCAAATTATATTATTAGATAATTTAAGTAATAGTAAAATAAATGTTGTACAAAATATTAAAAAACTTAGTAAAAAAAAAAAATTTAAATTTTTTAAAGTAGATTGCAAAAATAAAAATAAAGTATTTAAAATCTTTAAAGTTAATGCACCAGATCTAGTAATTCACTTAGCGGGATTAAAATCAGTGAAAGAGTCAGTAATTAAACCCAGATTATATTTAAAAGAAAATATGTTAAGTGCAACTACCGTCTTAGACGCAATGAAAAAATATAATGTAAATAATATTATTTTTAGTTCTAGTGCAACCGTATATGGAAAGCCAAAATATCTTCCGATTGACGAAAAACACTCAACAGTTCCAAATAATCCATATGGATTAAGCAAACTAAGAATCGAAAAATTTTTAAAAAATTTTTGCAATAAGAATAAGGACTTTTCTGCAATATGTTTAAGATATTTTAATCCTGTTGGCTCAGATAAATCAGGAAAATTATGTGATAATCCAAAAAAACCAAACAACTTATTTCCAAAAATTCTTAAATTTTGTAATGGAAAATCAAAATTTATGCCAGTTTATGGAAAAAATTATGACACAAAAGATGGATCTGCCATCAGAGATTATATACATATTTTAGACTTAGTTGACTCTCATAATGCAATATTAAAATATTTACATAAAAATAGGGGATTTCAAATATTCAATGTAGGAACTGGTAAGGGATTGACGGTATTAGAAATCATTAAAAAATTTCAGTCCATTAACAAAATAAAAATAAAAATAAAAATAAAGAATAAAAGAAGCGGAGATGTACCTGTTGTTTATGCAAGCGTAAAAAAAATAAATAAATTAATAGGTTGGAAAAGTAAATATAGCATTAACAAAATGTGTAAACTGTAATATGGAAAAAAAAAATTTATTTTTAAATGATTTTTTAAAACTTTTTGCGATACTTGAATTTAAAGAAAAAATCAAAGTTTATTTTTGTATTTTTGCAATGATAATTTCATCTTTCTTTGAGGTGCTAAGTATAGGTGCTTTAATACCATTTGTAACAGCAATATTGTCTCCAGAAAAATTATTTAAAATGCAATACATAGAATTATTCATACATGAAGAAAATTTTGAAAATCATAATTTACAATTAATTTTCACAATAGGTTTTATAATTTCAATTATTGTTGCTAATAGTTTGAGAATTTTTGTTCTTTATTTAGCCACTAAAATTTCTAAAACAATTCCCTTGAGCCTTGCATCAAAAATTTATGAAAAAACTATTAAATCAAGTTATAACGATATAAAAGGAATTAATTCTTCAAAAATTGTTTCTGTAATCACAGATAAGATGGATGCAATTTCTGGAGTTTTCTTCAATTATCTTAGTGCTTGCACTGCAATTTTAATATCAGCAGGAGTTTTAAGTTTTCTTTTTTACTTAAACGTTCAAATAACTTTTATCTCAATTATTATAGCCTTATCCTTATATTTAATAATCACTTTTTCTATAAAAAAACGTTTAAAAAAAAATAGTGTTATTTTGTCCACTTCTAGTGCAGCAAGAGTAAAGCATGTAAAAGAGACTTTTGGTGCGATTAAACAAATTATTTTAAACAACTCAGAAAAACTTTTTTCTAACTTTTTCTACAATCATGACAAAGATTTTAGAATTACTCAATTTAAAAGTCAGTTTTTTATGACATTTCCTCGATTTATCGTTGAAGCAGTTGGAATAGTTTCGATTAGTATTTTAGTTTATTTATTCTACAAAGTTTATAATCTTGAACCAACTTATATAATTACTTTGGTTGGTGCTTTAGCATTTGCAGCGCAAAAACTATTACCTTTAATAAACACGATTTTTATTTGTTATAGCTCTTTAATAAATTCATCTAATTTTATCCAAGAAGTTAATGAAATATTATATGATATTGATAATAGAGAGGAATCAGAAAATAATAATATTAAAAAAGATTTAAAATTAGATTTTAATCAAAAAATAACTTTTAAAGATATTTCGTACAAATATAAAAGAACTAATAATGATATAATAAAATCTATTAGCTTTGATTTAGATAAGGGTTCAAAGATTGGAATTATTGGGCCAACTGGCTCAGGAAAAAGTACTTTGCTAGATATTTTAATGGGTTTATTAGATCCAATTGATGGAGATTTACTAATAGATAACCAAAAATTAACTGAGAAAAATAAAAGACTTTGGCAGAGTAAGATTTCTCATGTTCCCCAAGATATTTATTTATTTGATGCTTCGATTAAGGAAAATATAATTTTTAATATTTTTAATGTAGAGCAAGATTTAAATAAAATTATTGAGAGCGCAAAACTTGCAGAAATTCATGATTTTATAAGTACTTTGCCGCAGAAATATGACACGATAGTTGGAGAAAATGGTATCTTATTATCAGGTGGTCAAAAACAAAGAATTGGAATAGCAAGAGCTTTATTTAGAGATAAAGAAATTTTAACTTTAGATGAAGCAACTAGTGCACTTGATATAGAAACTGAAAAAAAAATCTTAGAAAATATTAATAGAAAACAAAAAACAATAATTCAAATTACTCACAGAGTAAATGAACTTGATGGGTATGACAAAATAATAAAATTATAATTAAAAGCCCGGGATGATTTATAAAAAAAAAATACTTATAGTGGGATCTCGCGAAAGGTTCTCATTAGAAAAAATGTATTACAGAGCTTTTAAAAAACTTAGAATTAATGTTGAGTTTTATCACACTGAAAATACAGTTAAAAATAGATTTTTTTTACTCATAGAAAAATTCTTTCCTGAAATTAGATATTTTTTTATAAGAAAATATTTTCAAATATTTTTGAATAATAAGAAAAATTATGATCTTATTATTATCTTTAAGGGATTGTATTTAAAAAGTAATTTTTTGAAAGAATTAAAAACTAAATTTCCAGATTGTAAATTTATAAATATTTATCCTGATGATCCTTTTAATATAAAAAAAAAGAATATATCAAATCAAAACTTACTTGATTGTATAAGAGAGTTTGATTTTTTTTGCATATGGTCAAAAAAAATTTTTAAAAAATTAAAAAGAAAAACAAAAAATACAAAATTGATTTACTTACCTTTTGGGTATGATGAATTTTTACATACAAAAGAGAAAAATGTTAAAAAATATAGAAACTCAATTAACTTTGTTGGCTCATATGATGAAAAAAGATTTAAACTTTTAAATAGTATAGATCGAAAAAATTTAATTATCGCTGGGAATAATTGGAATAAAAATTTATTCAATAAATATAGCAATATAAAAGCATTATTTGATAAAAAGTTATCCAGATTAATAGGCAGTTCTTTGATCTCTATTAATATTTTAAGAGACCAAAATAAAAGTTCTCATAATATGAGAACTTTTGAAATACCAGCAATGGGAGGCTTAATGTTGACTACTAGATCAAAAGAGCAAAATTATTTTTTCCAAGAAAATAAAGAATGTATTATGTTTAGTGGAAGAAAAGAATTAAATTATAAAATTAATTATTTACTAAAAAATATTAAAAGAATAAGTTTAATAAAAAAAAATGCCTATATTAAATCAAAAAAAAATAGTTATACAAATAGATCAAAATATTTATTAAAAAAAATATTTATAAATGAAAAAATTTTTTAATATTGCAAATATATCAATTGTTAGTTTTATTATTTTTATAATAATATTTATAATATCTAAAGATTATATAGGAAATAATACGAACTATAATTATAAATTTTTTATGATTAGTGTCACACTAATTACTTTATTCCCTATTTTATATTATTTAAACAAAGATAAGGAAAAAGAATTTTTTCCTCTATTTGAAATGTCATTAATTTATTTTTTTATTTCTTATGCGTTGTTTCATATATTTGATCATTTAGGTATTTCATTCAGTATTCCCACATACTCAACCAGGTTAGAAATGGAAGATGCTATTGTATTTGGAAGTGGTCAATTAAAATTAGTATCAGACGCAACAAGACCAGATATTGGTTACTCATTTAAGGTTTTACTAATTGGATTAATATCATTTATCATTGGATATTTTTTATTAAAATATTTTACAACCAATGTCCAAAGAGATGGTTTTAAATTTTTAAATATCACAGATAAGTATGAACTGTTATTTATATGTTTAGTTATAAATATAATAACTTTAAGTATTTTTTACATTTTTAAAATTCAAGAAGTTATTCCAGCAATTTCTCAATTAAACTCTGTTTTCACTTTTCTTTTACTGTCATTCAATTTTTTTGCTATGATTTATTTTAAAGAGTTAAAAATTTATATTAAAATATTGTTACTTTTACCCATAATATTTATTCTCATTTTTAAATTATTAGAAGGTTCATACGCAGCACCTATTTCTGGATTAATTTACTTATATATAATTTTTTTTTTAATAAAAAAAAAACTAGCTCTTTTGCCAATTTTAACAATTGTAATAATATTCTTTTCTATTCACACATTTAAAAATGAATTTAGAGCTAACACATGGAGAAT
Organism: uncultured Pelagibacteraceae bacterium; assembly: GCA_902522225.1. Classification (GTDB taxonomy): domain Bacteria; phylum Pseudomonadota; class Alphaproteobacteria; order Pelagibacterales; family Pelagibacteraceae; genus Pelagibacter. The sequence continues at coordinate 8,222 of CABYUS010000001.1, read as the reverse complement.
AATTACGCAAGACGATGGAATCTTAGAAAAATTGGATGTATTTAAAGATATATACAAAGCAAATTACTACTATTTTTTTAATTTTAAAAATCAAGATAACAAGTTAAAAATGTTAAAAGAAAAAAATCTGCAAAGAATCTTCCATAGCGCAGAATCTTTAGTTGTGGTTACTAGATTATCACCAGAAGAAGTTCCATACTGGGAAGGAGAAAGTTATAAAATACTAGCTAGCAAAATAATTCCAAGAATTTTTTGGGAAGACAAACCTTCAGATTTATTGGGCAACGCGTTTGGAAAAAGATATGGAATTTTAAAAGATCAAGACAAAGTTACATCTTGGAATATGCCTGTTTTAAACGAATTTTATGTTAATTATGGAATTAGAGGAGTTATTATAGGAATGTTTATTCTTGGAATTTTTTATCGTTTTTTAACAATTTATTTGAGCGTAAGAAATAAAAATAATTATGAATTTTTGATTGGAGCTATGACAATCTTTCCATTATTTTTTTTAGAGTCACATTTATCTTTAATTTTTGGGGCAGTGCTTCAAACATATATTTTTTTATTATTTTTTATATATTTTGTTAAAAAAATTTACGATCTAACAATATTAAAAAAATGAAAAAGATTTTAATTTATAGAAATTCAAATCTTGGTGACTTTTTGATCACAATACCAATCTTAAAAAAATTGAGACAAAAATTCCCTGGTTGTAATATTACGTTTATGACAATAAAAAACAAAAGAAATTTTTTTTTGCCAAAAAATATCGAAAATAAAGTTTTAGTAGATGATTTTTTATTGTTTAAAAAGGAAGATTATAAAAATTTTTTTCAATCAATTAAATTAATAAATAAAATAAAAAAAAAAAAATATGACACATTCATATATTTGCAAGAATTTAGTTCATTTCAAAGAATATTTAGAGATTACATTTTTTTTATTTTTAGTTTTATTCCAAATAAAATTGGTTTTTCAAATTATTTTTTTTACAGAAATTATAAAAAATTTTCAGAAACAATATACTTATTTAAAAGAGTTTTTGATAAAAGTTCAGTTAGTGAAATTAAGAAATTAATGTTCTTTGAAAATAAGATTAATAATAGGATTATTAAAAAAAAAATATATATTACAATTTCACCAGGCAGTATTTCAGCTCCAGAAAAATGGAATGATAAGAATTGGCTTAAATTAGTTAATTTGATTAAAAAAAAATATAATCATATTAATATTATACTAACTGGGACATTATCAGAGAACAAGATTTGCAATAAAATCAAAAAGAAATTTAACTATAGAATAATTAATCTTTGTAACAAAACATCAATAGAAGAATTGTTTAATATTATTAAACATACAAAGGTTCATATTTGTCAAGATAATGGAAGTATGCATGTAGCTTCTTTATACTGCAAAAAGAATATATCAATTTTTAATAATCATGACCCATTTGGCAAATGGTTTCCATTAAATAAAAAATCAAAAATTATCAGTATAAATAGAGGTATTAATTTTATTAAGCCAGAAATGGTATTTAAATTATTTAAAGATATATACTAATTTTTTTTTAATTTATTAATTATTTCTGAAGAAGAATAATTTTTATATCTTGGGAAAATTATAATATTAGATATTGATCTGCCTACAATATTTTTAAAATTATAATCATCACCTTTTATAATAACATTTGGCTTTATTTTTTTAATTAATTTTAATGGAGTTTTAGATTTAAAAACATGTATTTCGGATATAGTTTTAATTTTTTTTAAATTTTTAATTCTAATTTTCAAATTATTGTATGGTCTAGTATTTCCCTTTATATCTTTAACACTTTTATCAGAGTTTATTCCAACAATTATTTTTTTACTTATATTTTTTGCAAATTTAAACAGTTTATTATGTCCTGGATGCAAAATATCGAAAACGCCATTTATAAAAACAGTATCAAAAAAAAAATTATTTTTTTTAACAATTTGCATTCCTCTCTTTGCCACTAATTTTGAACATATATAATTTGCCATAGTTGAGGCGGTAAAAATATCGTAATTATTAAGAAATAAATAAATTATAATAGAAAAAAATATATCTCCAGCACCAGTCACATCTGGATTAGATATTTTTTTAGAATTTAAAAAATTATAAATTCCATTCTTATTTAAAACATGAACACCTTTATGCCCATCTGTAACTACCAGCCATTGCCAATTCATTTTTTTCATTATTTTAATTGCTTTATTTTTTGAAAATATTCCAAACCATTCATTATATTTTTCCATATTTGGTTTTATAAAAAAAACATTTTTATAAAAATTAGGAGGGCTTTTTGGGTCAACAAAAATTTTACAATCTTTTTTTACTAATTTATGTATAGTATTTTTTTTTATGCATCCCTTTTCATAATCTGAAATTACTATTAAATCATTTTTTAAAACTTTATTATGAAAAAATTTTTCTACATTATTACTCTTAATTTTTTTTTCGAAATCGTAACGAAAAAAATGTTTATGATATTGATTTAAGAATCTATTTTTGACTGTTGTCGGATTATTAATTCTTTTTAATTCAAATAATATTTTTTTTTTTTTTAAAAGTTTAATGACGATTTTTCCATCTTCATCTTTTCCTATGTTTGAGAATAATTTAAAATTAATATTAAGATTTTTTAAATTTTCTGCTAAGTTTCCCGCCCCTCCAAGGTTAACTTTTTTACTTAATTGAGAAAAAATATTTATTGGAGCTTCTTGAGATTTTTTATTAAACTTACCTATTATCCACCTATCAAGCATAATATCGCCATATACTTTAATATTTGCTTTTTTTCGCATAATTTTCATAAAGTTGTCAAAATTAAATACTTTTAGTTATCGTTTTAAATTAATCTATTCTTATTATAAAAAATCAATAAAATAAATTAAAATTGAGCATATTATGAAAATTACAATAGTTGTGGGAGGGAAATTTCATTCATTTAATTTAGCAGAACAGCTTAATAAAAAAAATGTATTAAAATCTTTAATAACTTCTTATCCAAATTATTCATTAAAAAAATATGGTATTAAAAAAGAAAAAGTAAAAAGTTTATTATTTAAAGAGATTTTTCTAAAAATTTATAGCAAGATTAGTTTTTTTTTTAAAAAGTTCGATTATGAATTATATTTATGTAACTATTTCGGTGAAAAGGCATCAAAACAAATTGATTATGCTAAAACTGATATTTTAGTTGGGTGGTCTGGATTCAGTAAGGAAAGCTTTTTAATAGCAAAAAATTATAATTGCTTAAAAATTTTAGAAAGAGGTTCTTCTCATATTAAATTTCAAGAAAGTTTACTTAAGGACGAATATTTAAAAATTGGAATTAAACCTAAAATTCCAAGTAAAAAAATGATTGATAAAGAGATACAAGAATATGATTTGGCTGATTATATTTTTGTTCCTAGTCAGTTTGTGAAAGATAGTTTTTTAAAATATGGTATAGATGAAAAAAAAATTGTAAAAATACCTTATGGTGTTGATTTAAAAGAATTTGAAAAATTAAATAATATAAAAAAAACTAAAGAAAAATTTAAAATTATTAGCGCAGGAACAGTCTGTATACGAAAAGGATCCCATTATCTAATCAAAGCATTTGATGAACTTTCTTTACCTAATTCAGAACTGATATTTGTTGGTCCAATTGATAAAGAGATGGATTTAATAATTAAAAAATTTAGTAAAAAAAAAAATATTATATTTTTAGGAAAAAAAGACCAAGACAAATTAAAATATTATTATAATGAATCAGATTTGTTCATCCTTAATTCTATAGAAGATGGTTTCGGAATGGTTATCTCTCAAGCAATGGCCTGTGGACTTCCAGTAATTTCAACAGATAATACAGGTGGATCAGAAATTATAGATGATAATATTAATGGCTACATAATTCCAGTAAGAAACAATGAAATATTAAAAGAAAAAATTAAAGAATTATATCTAAATAAGAAAAAATTGAAAATAATGGGATTAAATGCTTATAAGAAATCTTTAACAAATTTATCTTGGGAAAATTATGGAAATAAAATATTTGATGCTTATAAAAGTTTGTATAAAAATAAAATCTAATGACTAAAATATTGTTTGCTACAGGACATTACTATAAAGAATTAGGTGGATCTTACGAGGCTATAGGCTCAACAGCTTATAATTTACAAAAAAATGGGATGCATGTTAAGTTAATTGATTTTTTTAATGGTGAAGTAAATAAAAATATAGATATCTCTAAAGTTTTAGAAAATATTGATATTGTACATTATTTTGGTGCTTGGACTTGGCCACATTATTTTTTTACAAAAAAGTGCTTCAATTTAAAAAAAAAAATAATAATAACACCAATGGGTACTTTTGAGCCATGGTCGTTATCTCAAAAAAAATTTAAAAAAAAACTTGCTTTATTTTTTTATCAAAAATCCATTTTAAAAAAAGCTGATATAGTACATTGTACATCTGAAGATGAAGAGGATAATATTAAAAAATTAGACCCAAAAATAAAAACTCTTTATATACCTCATGGAAGTTCAGGTACTACTTTTAAAAAGACAAAAATTAGTAATCCAAATAATAAAAAAGCTCTTTTTTTTTCAAGAATTCATTATAAAAAAGGTCTTGATTTACTTTTACGCGCATGGTCAGAAGCTGAATTAAAAAATTGGGAGCTTTATATATATGGACCAGATGGAGATGGATCAATAGTACAAAATAAAAAATTTGTATATGAAAATAATTTATCTAGTAAAGTCTTTTTTAAAGAACCTATATATAGTTACGCAGAAAAAAAGAAATTATTTGAGAAATTTGATATGTTTCTGCTTCCCAGTAGAAATGAAAATTTTGGTTTATCTGTTGCTGAAGCACTAAGACATTCTTTGCCTGTTTTAACAAATATAAATGTACCATGGAAGGATATAAAAAAATTTAATGCAGGATGGTATATAGATTCACAGTATAGCAGTTTAAAAAAAACATTAATTGATATTGATAAAATAAGCGATGAAAATCTTTTAAAAAAAAGTATTAATGCTTATAATTTGTCAAAAGAGTATGAATGGGAAAAAATAATTAATAGATATAATGAGATGTACAATAATTTAAACAAACTTAAAAAAATATAATGAAAATTTTATTTGTTGGAAATTCTGGTAATAAATTTGGTGGACCTTCTACAGTGATGAATAATTTAAAAAAAAATTTAGAAACGAATTATAGTGATGAAGTAAAAATACTAGATATTAAAGAGATAAAAAATAATTTTTTTAGTAAAATAATATGCAAAGATATTGATAAAGAATTTATTAATTATGATATAATTAATTTTCATGAATTATGGAGTCCTTTGGTTATTTTTTTAGCTAAAAGAGCAGAGAAATTAGGTATTCCTTTTTTTTTCACATTTCATGGTGTTTTGAATAGATGGTCTTTAAAACAAAATAGTTTTATAAAAAAAACGTTTTTAAATATATTTTATAAAAAAATATTTCAAAAATCCTCTGGTTTTCAGTTTTTAACAGAAGAAGAGTATCATGAAGCTGCTGAAATTTATCCAAATTTTTCATTGAAATCTTTTATTTTGCAAAATGGAATAAATATCTACGAAACTAAAAATCAAAAATTTTTTACTGAAGAGGAAAAATTAAAATTACTTTTTTTAGGAAGAAAACATCCTAAAAAAGGTCTCAATAGTTTAATAGAAGCATTTAAACTTATTAAAAAAAATAAAAAAAAAATTTTCCTTCAAATAATTGGACCAAAATCTAAATATGGTGATGAAATTGAGAAAAAAATAAAAGATCATAATTTAGAAAATGAAATATCAATTTCTGGACCTATTTATGATCCAGTGGAAAAGATTACTTTATATGATAAATTTGATTTTTTTATATTGCCATCAAAAGATGAAGCAGATTCTGTGGCATTAAAAGAGTCATTAGTGTGTGGACTACCTTTAATAATTACTAAAACATGCAAATTTCATGATGTAGAAAAAAATAATATAGGATATTGGATAGATCATGATCCAGTAAAAATTTATGACAAACTTATTTCATTAGATCTGGATTTAGAACTACAAAAAAAAATGTCTATGAATTGTAAAAATTTTGCAAAAGAATTTTTTGATATTTCAAAAGTTGGAAATTTTTACAGAAAAAATATTGAAGATATAGTGTTTGGTGTTAGATATTCAAATAATTGGTATTAAATTAAATTTAAATGAAAATAAAAATACTTGCAATTAGCCATGCATTTGTAAAAAAAATAAATCTATCATTTTATGAAAAATTATCTTTAGCTAAAAATTTTCAAGTGAGTTGTGTAGTACCTGCAAGCTATTTATATAATGGAAAAAAAATATATCCAGATTTCAAAAAAAAAAATAAGTTAATAAACATAATAAAATCTAATATTATTAACAGCTCTACAAGATTTATTTTTTTTAAAAATTTGAATAAAATTATTAAAAAAGAAAAACCGAATATAGTAGTTTTAGATAACGATACTGTATCACTTCAATCTCTATATTTGATTTTTTTTTCATTTTTTTTTAGTTACAAAATATGCTATTTTTGTAACGAAAATAACATAAATAATGTTTTTTTAGATTTAAAATTTAAAAAAATTATAAAATTTTTAGTTATTTTTTTTATAAATTTTCTTATTAAATTTAAAATTTACAAAATCTTTTGTTATACAAGACAGATAAAATCTAACTATGATTTTTTAGGTTATAAAAAAAAAACTATTGTTATGCCTCTTGGTTATAATGAGGAAATTTTTAAATTAAAAAGAAAAAAAACTAAAAAAAAATTAGTTATCTCATACTTCGGAAGAATAACTCCAGAGAAAGGTTTACATATATTGCTTAAATCTTTAAAAAATATTAACTTTAAAAAATGGCAATTTTTTTTGGATATTGATCAGGTAGAAAATAAACTTTACTTTAGTAAGATAAAAAAAACTATCCAAAATAACTTTGAGAAAAATAAAATAAAATATATTTCATGTGATCATTATTCTATAGCGAAATATATGTCCATATCTGATATAGTTGTCTTGCCATCTATTCATGAAGAGCAATATGGAAGAGTAATACAGGAAGCCGTTGCTTGTGGAGCGATAACTGTAGGTTCCAACATTGGTGGAATTCCTGAGATTATAAAAGATAAAGATTTGCTTTTTGAGCCAGGAAATCACGAGGAATTATCAAGAATTTTAAATAAGTTAAACAATAAGAGGTATTTAAATAAAAAATTTAAAAAGTTGTATAGAAGTATAAAAAATGAAAGAACTATAAAAAAACAAATAGAAATTTTTATTAAAAATCTAGGCAATAAATCATGAAAGTTGTAATTTTAGCAGGTGGAAAAGGATCAAGAATTTCTTATTATACTCAGACCATTCCAAAACCAATGATTAAAATTGGAAATATTCCAATGTTAACTCATATAATGAGATTATTTAAAAATTTTGGTTTTGAGGAGTTTATAATTGCCTCAGGTTATAAAGGAAATCTAATTAAAAATTTTTACAAAAATTCTAAAGAGTTTAAAAAAATAGAAGTTATTGATACTGGTAAAAATTCAATGACAGGTGGAAGATTACTAAAATTAAAAAAAAAATTGATAAAAGAAAGATCTTTTTTTATGACCTATGGAGATGGAGTAACAAATTTAAATTTAAGAAAATTACTTGATTTTCATAACAAACATAAAAAAATTGCGACAGTAACTGCTGTTCGGCCTCCAGTGAAGTTTGGAGAGATGGAAATTAGCAGTAGTAATTTTGTAAAATCATTTATTGAAAAACCACAATTAACAAGTGGATGGATTAATGGAGGTTTTTTTATTTTAACTCCTAAAATATTTGATTATATCAAAAATTACAAAACTATATTTGAGAGAGAGCCAATTAAAGGATTAACAAAATCAAAGCAAATACTTGCATATAAATATCCAGGATATTGGAAATGCATGGATAATTTAAATGAAAAGAATCAATTAGAGGAAATTTTTAAAAAAAAAAAATCAATATGGAGTTTTAAATAAAATTAAATGCAAAACAAAATATTAGTGATTGGACACAAAGGCTATGTTGGTACAATATTAGTAAGACATCTTAAAAATATTAATAAAAATAAATTATCAATAAATGGGATTGATACAAATCTTTTTTCATTAAATAATTACAATAAA